>CAJWZU010000007.1 GCA_913050115.1 uncultured Cellvibrionales bacterium | reverse complement strand
TGCAGTATGTTAATTCTGAGGAAGACCGAGATCAGCAATTAGCCGCAGCACTTGCCCGTTAGCTTTCGGATTAATACAACCCCCTGAGCATAGTCGGTACTGAGTAGCCGGCCATGTGTATTGGGGATCGTATACCAGAAGGCGTTTTTACCCAGATGGGCAGGAGTGAGCCTGAGACTGTCACAATTGATGATCTTTTCAGTGGCGATAAGGCTTTGCTATTTCCGGTGCCCGGAGCATTTATGCCTACCTATTCGGCGCAGATATGATCTCCCCACTAATCGATCCACAGATGCTGGCGGGGCAGCTTGATAGGCCGGACTGGGTCGTTGTCGACTGTCGATTCCGTCTGACTCGTCCTGAAGCTGGACAAGCTTTGTACCAGCAAGGACATATTCCTGGCGCTCGCCGCCAAAGTACCCAATCCAGATGGCTCCGAGACTCTGATAGAAAACCCTTACCAAACTTGGCAAGACGTTAACCCAGATCTGCCTGCGACTAAAATAGAAGTGCTGGGGCCGCCACCCACTTCCGGTACTCGCGATGCCTTTCAGGAGTTAGCACTCGAGGGTGGCTGTAAGAGCTTTGGCTGGATCAACGCTATGAAGAAGCATGACAAAAAATCCTATAAAAAAGTTTGCCGCACAGTGCGTGAAGATGGCGCTTATATAGAAGCGGGTGAGAACGACAACTTGATTGTGCAGAAACTCAACGCCAATAAAAATGCTCTCGGCATCTTTGGGTTTAGTTTTCTTGAACAAAACTCCGATACGGTACAAGGCTCATTGATCGACGGCCAAGAGCCGACTTTCGACAATATTGCCGACGGCGAATACCCGGTATCACGCCCGCTTTATTTCTATGTAAAAAAGGCGCACATCGATGTAGTACCGGGTATTAAAGAGTATCTTGCTGAGTTCACCAACGAGCGCGCTTTTGGTGAAGATGGTTACCTCGCCGATAAAGGCATGATTCCCTTGAATGCTGCTGCGCGTAACCAAGTGGCTAACGATGTTAAAACTCTGAAGAATTTAGCTTTGTAAATGTCCTCAAAACATTGAACGATAACCCAGCTAACTGATGAAGTTAGCTGGAGTTTATTACTTCACGTAGATATTTTCGATCAAGGCAAAATCAGTATTGTGTTGATCAAAAATTTTTATGATTTAAATAACGGCTTTTATTTATGAGCATACCTACATTATTAGCGCTATTAGTCGCGGCGATAGCGATGGCATTTGTAGCTGGCCGTAATCGTTCACAGGCAGTGTCCAGTGCAACAGGCCGAGGCCAGCGCGGATTAAACTCACTGCCATTTTACTACGGTATGCTAACCGCGCTTTGGTGTGGTACCCCAGCACTGTTACTACTGCTCGGATGGCTAGTGTTTGATGACACAGTGGTGCGCTTAATTATTATTGATGGATTTCCTGAAGCGCAGCGACAACTGCCAGAAGAAACGATAAATCTGTTGATGAGTACGGTTGAAAATATAGCCAGTGGCAGTTACCCAGACGGTCAACAAGAAGCTTATTTACAACACGCGGCAGAACAATTACAGGCATTGCGTAACATCAGTAGACAGTTATTAGCACTGGTACTATTTTGTACTACGATGATTGGCACCACCATTGGTTGGATGAAGATATCCCCTCAATACCGTGCTCGAGTTAAAGTAGAAACAGCCTTTAAGTGGGTATTAATGGCCTGCTCTATGATCGCCATTCTTACCACTGTTGGTATTATTCTCTCGGTAATATTTGAATCCATTCACTTCTTTAAGCAAATACCTATTACTGAATTTTTATTCGGTACCCACTGGAGTCCGCAGGTTGCCATTCGAGAAGACCAAGTGGGCTCCTCCGGTGCTTTTGGTGCTGTGCCATTGTTTGTCGGTACCCTATTAATATCATTTATTGCCATGTCAGTGGCAATACCGGTTGGACTTATGTCAGCCATATATTTGTCTGAATACGCCGGTCCTACATTTAGGACCTGGGTAAAGCCAGCACTAGAAATTCTCGCCGGCATCCCCACTGTGGTGTATGGCTTCTTTGCCGTGGTCACGGTAGCGCCTTTTATTAAAGACTCATTCGCCCCTATGCTGGGTTTAGATGCCTCATCAGAATCAGCTTTGGCCGCAGGCTTAGTAATGGGCGTTATGATTATTCCGTTTGTGTCATCTCTGTCGGATGATGTGATTAATGCGGTACCACAATCGCTGCGCGATGGCTCACTAGGGCTCGGTGCCACCCGCTCTGAAACTATTAAGTTAGTGGTATTTCCGGCTGCACTGCCAGGCATTGTTGGTGGTGTATTATTGGCAGTGTCGCGCGCTATAGGCGAGACCATGATTGTAGTGATGGCGGCGGGATTGTCAGCTAACTTAACCATTAACCCGATGGAATCAGTCACTACCGTGACTGTGCAAATCGTGACTCTGTTAGTTGGCGATCAGGAGTTTGACTCGGCTAAAACCCTGTCAGCATTTGCACTGGGCCTGATGCTATTTATAGTGACACTGGCACTGAATTTTTACGCCCTGTATGTAGTAAGAAAATACAGTGAACAATATGAATAAACTGTATCAATTATCGAAGTGGAAACCATGAAAACTATCGATCTAGTCAATAAAAATTTAGCCAAGCGCTATCGTAAAGAAAAGCTGTTTCGTGCTTATGGTTTGGCCTCTATCGGCTTTGGTTTGTTGTGCTTAGTGTTGTTGTTTAGCGACATTATTGGCAAGGGTTATAAGGCGTTTGTGCAAACCAATATTCAAATAGAAGTTAACTTTGATGCAGGCTATCTCGGTATCACTGACACCACTAATACTGAGCAAATGTTCGCAGCCAATTTTGAAGGGCTAGTAAAAAAATCTCTGCGAGAAATGTTTTTGATAAAAAAACGCAGTGATAAAAGGTTGGCTTATTCTTTGGTATCTACCGACTCAGGTTATCAGTTGCATGACCTTTTAGTTGCAAACCCTGCATGGTTAGGCACTACTAAAAAAGTATGGTTATTGGCTGACGATGACCTAGATACCTATTATAAAAGTGTCGACAACCTTAATGGCGCTTTTACTGGTCGTATGCAAGAGCAGCAATTAGTTTGGATTAAAAATTTACTAGATAATGACGCTCTGCAGTTACAGTTTAATATGAACTTTTTTAATTTAGGCGACTCTACCGAGCCAGAACTGGCGGGTATTCGGGCCGCTTTAATGGGATCACTGTTTACTTTAATGGTCACCATGGTATTGAGCTTTCCCGTAGGCGTAGCCGCTGCAATCTATTTGGAAGAGTATGCACCGCGCAATCGTTTCACCGATATTATCGAAGTTAATATTAATAACCTCGCAGCGGTACCGTCAATTATTTTTGGGTTGCTGGGCGCGGCGATTTTTCTGGGTTTCTTTGGTATGCATAGATCCTTGCCATTGGTCGGTGGTTTGGTGCTCACCCTGATGACCCTGCCAACCATTATCATTACTTCGCGCGCGGCTATTAAAGCGGTGCCACCTTCAATTCGCGAAGCCGCTATGAGCATCGGCGCCTCTAAAATGCAGGTGGTGTTGCACCATGTATTACCGTTAGCGATGCCGGGTATGCTCACCGGTGCCATTATTGGCCTGGCGCAGGCGTTGGGTGAAACAGCGCCGCTGCTGTTAATCGGTATGGTGGCCTTTATTGTCGATATTCCCAGCGGTGTAACTGACCCGGCGACCGCTCTTCCTGTGCAAATTTATCTCTGGTCCGATCGTCCCGAGCGCTCCTTTGCTGAGCTCACCTCCGCCGCCATTATGGTACTGCTGGGGGTGTTGATCGTAATGAATGCATTGGCGGTTCTTCTCAGGAAAAAACTTGAGCGTCGCTGGTAAAATGCGCTTTTTACGCGATAGCGGCGTCGGTGCTGTGCTTGTGTTCAGGATGAACGGTGTATCACGGTTGTATGGATGCAAGAGAGTGACTAGGTGGAGGCAGTTTTTGCTCCTGAAAATCTGCATACGCGCCTTCCATGCCGTTATACGCTCTTGGCCTGTGCGCAGTGCCTTCTTGCTCTCACGAAAAATAACTATTCTATTTTTAATAGATTTTTATCCAAAAGTCATAGAATTTATATTAGGTTTTTAAACAATGACTAACGAAATAGTTTATGACGCCACAGTTGGCCGACCTCTGTTAGACGATGCCAAAATGTCTATGCGCGGCGTTAATGTGTTTTATGCCGACAAGCAGGCGATTCACTCGGTTGATTTAGATATAGGCAAAAATCAGGTCATTGCTCTGATTGGGCCTTCAGGCTGCGGCAAGTCGACTTTTTTGCGCAGCTTAAATCGCATGAATGACACTATCGATATTTGCCGCGTGGAAGGCCATTTGATGCTGGAGGGCCAGGATATTTATGATCCCAAGCTCGACGTTGTGCCATTGCGCGCTCGCGTCGGTATGGTGTTTCAAAAGCCGAACCCTTTTCCAAAATCAATTTACGATAATGTCGCCTATGGGCCGCGTATCCACGGTTTGGCATCGCGCCGAATAGATCTGGATGAAATCGTCGAGAGTAGTCTGCAAAAAGCCGGTCTGTGGAATGAAGTGAAAGATCGCTTGCACGCGCCGGGTACAGGGCTATCCGGCGGTCAGCAGCAGCGCCTGTGTATAGCCCGCACGATTGCGGTGAGCCCAGAAGTTATTTTGATGGATGAGCCCTGCTCGGCGCTAGACCCTATTGCTACGGCCAAAGTAGAAGAGCTGATTGCCGAGCTGAGTCAGAATATTACTATTGCCATAGTGACTCACTCCATGCAGCAAGCGGCGCGGGTGTCCGAGCGCACAGCTTATTTTCATATGGGGCACTTAGTCGAGGTCAATGACACAGAAAAGGTTTTTACTAACCCAGAACACCCGTTGACTGAGGCTTATATTACAGGCCGCTTTGGCTAACAAGCGGATCTTTTTCCTGCTGGAGTCGTCGGTGCTGTGCTTATGTTCAGGATGAACGGTATGTCACGGTTGCATGGATGCAAAGGAGTGACCGGGTGGAGGCAGATTTTTGCTCCTGCAAAATCTGCATACGCGCCTTCCATGGCGTTATACACTCCCGCCCTGTGCGCAGTACCTCCTAGCCAGCAGAAAAAATCTCTCGCTTGTGGTTGGGTGGTATTAAAATTATAGAAAGAGATCTATTGAGATCGGAGAAATTATGGATAAGTTGCATTTAGATCAGCACATTTCAAAGCAATTCAATGCCGATCTCGAAGAGTTAAAAACTCAGATGCTAGAAATGGGCGGCGTGGTTGAACAGCAGATTATTGATGCGGTTAAGGCGATCGAGACCGCTGATGGTGCGCTGGCAGATAAGGTGCTGCGGGTTGAGAACGATGTCGACAACCGCGAGATGAAGCTGGATGAGCACTGCACGCTCATTCTGGCGCGGCGTCAGCCGGCGGCCTCGGATTTACGCATGGTGTTGGCGGTGGCCAAGACCAATCGAGATCTGGAGCGTATGGGTGATGAGGCCCACAAGATTGCCAAGATGGCGATAGCCTTGAACGAACAGGGCGGGGCACCCGGCGGGTATACTGAACTGCGTCATATCGGCAGTGGTGTGCAAAAAATGGTCAATATGGCGCTCGATGCCTTTGCCCGCTACGACGTTGAGGCGGCGCTGCAGGTGGTGCAGGAAGACAAAAACATCGATCGCGAATACGAGAGTGCCATGCGCGAGATGATGACTTATATGATGGAAGACCCGCGCTCAATTAAGCGGGTGATGAATGTCATCTGGGCGCTGCGTTCACTGGAGCGTATCGGCGATCACGCTCGCAATGTCGCCGAGCATATTATCTACCTAGTAAAGGGCTTGGATGTTCGTCATGTGTCGGTCTCTGAGGTAGAGAAGCAACTGAATGGTAGTTAGATCGCTGCTGAATGGAATCGGGTCATCATTGAAATGGGATCAAACTAGCTTGCGAAGCTACTTCACATATAGATACTGTAACTCTATTCCATCAATACAGACGTTGCCAAAACGTGCCCATAAGACCACCTTCCACTGTGTGAAGTTTATCGCTCTTTCTGTTTT
Organism: uncultured Cellvibrionales bacterium; assembly: GCA_913050115.1. Classification (GTDB taxonomy): domain Bacteria; phylum Pseudomonadota; class Gammaproteobacteria; order Pseudomonadales; family Cellvibrionaceae; genus UBA1124. The sequence goes on along the minus strand of CAJWZU010000007.1, from coordinate 63,730 downwards.
AGTTTTTGCCTGCATCACACTGCTCGCTTGTGAAATTTGCTTAAAGAATGAGAGGTTTTAGCTAGCATTGGTCATTATATTTGTCGTATTTATTGATCAGGTGCTAGATACATAAAAAAGGCCAATACCTTAAGGTATTGGCCTTTTTTATTGTGATGACTTACAGGTTATTTAATCGTGCCTGCGCTTTTTGCCCCAGTTTACCGCCCCCTCGTGCCGTGCGAGCAAAATAATTTTTGGCGGTATGCCTATCGCCGCGCGCAAGTGCCAGATCGCCAATATAATAGCTGGCCGCTTGGGTGGGCAGCAGCTTGTAACTAGCGATAAGGTCCTGTTCGGCCTGGCGGTTCTTTTTCAATTCACGCCCCAGTAAACCGCGATAGAGCAGTGGGCTGAAATATTCGGGGTTAGCCGCCACCGCTTTATTAAAGGCTTTAAAAGCTTCGCTATTCTTGTTTTGTTGTGCCAGCACTATGCCCTTTAATTGCCAAAATAAAGTCTCATTAGACTGTTTTTTAATGGCTGAATTGGCTTTGTTTAAGGCCAGGCTGTAGTTCTTGTCTTTTAAGGCTTTACGGCCCTCTTGATAGGCTTGGTAAGCGGGTTGGTCCCTTTTTAACTGCGCGATCGCGCGCTGAAATGGCGCTTTATTGCGTACACCATGCGGCATGGATGCAGCCATTCTTTGGTTGGCCAGCACACGCGCCTGTGACGGCGGATGGCTGGCGAAGAATGTATCCAAGCTTGAGCTTTGGCGTGATTCGGACATTGTCACGAACACTTTTTGCAACTCTACCGCGCCTTCGGGCTCGTAGCCGGCGCGCACCATATATTGCATGCCGTATTTATCGGATTCCAGCTCGTTGCCCTGGCTGTACTGGGCGGTCCAGGCCTGAGCGCCGAGCCCTGCACCGGCGTTGGCTAGGGCGCCATAACCACTGTTGCGTGAAGCAATACCAACTGCCTGCACGCCAACATTCATCAGCATACCCTGCGACATCTGCTGGGCACCGTGGCGAGCGGCGGCATGCACTATCTCATGGCCAAGTACGGCGGCCAGCTGCGATTCATCCTGCAGCTTCACCAACAGGCCGCGATTGATGGCGACCTTGCCGCCTGGCAGGGCCCAGGCATTGGGCACATCGCTGTTTAGTACCACAAATTCATAAGGCAAGTGTACACGATCGCTAACGGCGGCCAGTTTTTGGCCGACGCGATTGATATAGGCGTTCAGATTGGGGTCGGTGACGTAGCGCCCGCCCTGCTGCTGTTGGCTGGGCCGGTATTGCTTCTGTCCCATGGCTACCTCTTCCTGGGCTGAGACTAGTGAGAAATCACTTTTACCGGTAACTGGGTTGGTGACACAGCCACCCAAAAACGCGGCGCATAGGGCGAGAAAGAATAAGAATTTGATCTGTGACATTTGCAAAGTGATTCCTTGGCTAGCAATCCGTATAATTCGGCTATTGATGTTAATGATGATGGCCTCGATGGTTCATGGCAAGTATGGCCGCATAATCTTCAACCTCGGTTTAATAAGAGTTAATAAAAATGAGTTCATTGCAAGTTCTTGAATTGACCGCCGGTCACAACCCTAACGGCGAAGCTATTATCGAAAAAATCCCAGTGCGAGTGCTGGACCACAAAGGTATTGATCAGCTTTGCGCCGAAGACAAAGCCAAGCTGGGGCAGTTTGAATTGGTGAAGTCCCCCGCATTTATCAAGGGTCTGGCCAGCGGTGATTGCATTAATTACTTGAGCGAAGAGCGTGATTTTCAGCTGGTTAAGCGCAGCGGTAATCTCAGTATTCGGGTATTTTGTCGCGGCGACATTGCCAACCTCAGCGATGCACTGAGTCCGCAGTTGGAGAAACTCGGCGCCGAACACGACACCGAAACTGAGCGTATGCTGGTGTTTAGCGCCCACGTTAGCCTCGGATTCAGCGCCATCGAGCAGATTCTCAACGACCATATCGGCGAGGAGAGCGACAGCATTTGGATGTACGGCAATGTTTATAAAGACGACGGCCAGACACCGCTCAATTGGTGGCAGGAAGTGTTAAACGAATAGCTTAATAATTAGGGGGGGTGAGAGTGGCCTCTTTTTTTATGGAGGGTGGGCACGGCCCCCCTTTTGCGATGATGGGTGATACCCACTCTACAGGTAAATATTATGTTGCTCGTGATTTCCCCCGCTAAAAATCTCGATTATGAAACTGCTCCGACCACTAAGACCTCAACTCAGCCGACGATGTTGGCGCAGGCGCAACAGTTAATTGAGCAGCTGCGGCCGTTGGCTCCGCATGATGTCTCAGCGCTGATGAAGTTGAGCGACAAGCTCGGCCAGCTCAACTACGACCGCTTTCAGGACTGGTCGCAGCCGTTTAGCCACGATAATGCCAAGCAAGCAGTGCTGGCCTTTAACGGCGATGTTTACACTGGACTCGATGCCGGAAGTTTTTCAAAAGCCGACTTTACCTTTGCTCAGCAACACCTGCGTATTCTGTCCGGACTCTATGGCCTGCTGCGGCCACTGGATTTAATGCAGGCTTATCGACTGGAAATGGGCACTAAATTTCCGAATGCCGGCGGTAAAAATTTGTATGAGTTTTGGGGTGAGCGCATTACTGACGCGCTTAATCAGCAGTTGCAAAAGGCTAACACGCAGACCTTAGTGAACCTCGCCTCTAACGAGTACTTTAAGTCGGTAAAACCTAAGCAGCTTAAAGCCGATATCATCACGCCGGTGTTTAAGGACTGGAAGACAGACAAGTACAAAATCATCAGCTTCTACGCTAAAAAAGCCCGCGGATTAATGGCGCGTTATATTATCCAGAACCAATTGACGGAGGTTGAGCAGCTACAAGGCTTCGATCTCGGCGGTTATGGTTACAGTGCCGAGCTGTCGACTGCGAAGGAGATAGTTTTTACTCGTAGGCTGGAAGCTTAGTCAAACGGATTAATGGCGCCGCTCTTAATATCTTCATTCAGAACCCATTGACGGAGGTTGAGCAGCTACAAGGCTTCGATCTCGGCGGTTATGGTTACAGTGCCGAGCTGTCGACTGCGAAGGAGATAGTTTTTACTCGTAGGCTGGAAGCTTAGTCAAACGGATTAATGGCGCCGCTCTTAATATCTTCATTCAGAACCCATTGACGGAGGCTGGAAGCTTAGTTAAATATTGTGGTGGCCGGGCTCCCAGTCTATTTATCTTAAATCAGCTAACGGAACTTGAGCCGTTAAAAAACTTTTATTGTTATAACGCCGAACGCTCGACCACTATATAAATAGTCGTTACTCACCACCAAGAGTGATAAGTGTTGGTTAACTTCTCAGATTTAATAACATTCTCGTTATTTGGCTCAGTGTCAATATGACGTTAACTGACAGGTGTTCTTGTGCATAAACCCTTTTCTCAAGCTTGCGTAAACAATCAGCAGCCTATTTCTGACGTACTAAAACGAGTCTTTGGCGATAGACAGCAGGTGCTGGAAATTGCCAGTGGCACGGGCCAGCATGCGGTGCATTTTTCTGCAGTGCTGCCCCACTTACAGTGGCAGTGCAGTGACCTTGCGGTCAATCATCCGGGCATCAATGCTTGGCTCGACGATGCGTTGCAGGCCGGTGCTAGTAACATAGCGCGGCCGCTAACACTGGATGTTACTCAACCTGGGTGGCCGTGTTTGATGTCAGGTGCGCGGTGTGACGCCCTCTTCTCGGCCAACAGCTTACACATAATGTCTTGGTCTGCGGTCGAAGCTCTATTTACCCAGTTAAACACTTATTTGCCGATAGGTGCGATTGTCGCCATTTATGGCCCATTTAATTACAACGGCTGTTATACCAGCGAGAGTAATCAACAGTTTGATGGCAGGCTTTACTTACGTTCGCCCCTGAGTGCCATTAGAGATTTTGAAGCGGTGAACGCGTTGGCCCAAGATGCTGGCTTGGAGTTGCTGGAAGATAATGCTATGCCAGCTAATAACCGATTGTTGGTATGGCGGAAGACTTGCTAGTTTTTAAGTTTTTTGGCTGCACATAAGCGCATAAAAACTTCGCGGCAAGTGATAATAGTTATTAGAGTAAAGGCTGCCTCCGTGGCGGCCTTTATGATCTAATTAATAGTTGCAGGCAGTGTTACCGGTTGAACCGTAGCGGCAGAGTTCTCATTAACAACTTTAAGCAGGGCTTCGCACATTTTCAGCGATGTCTCGTTACCCTTAGACTTCATCACACACTCTTTGTATTGCTTAACGGTTTTTTTCTTTTCAACCGTTAATTCCGCTTGAGCTTCAATTTGTGCAGTTTGCGCTTCAATTTGCTTCTCAGCGGGAGATGAGCCACAGGCGACGAGAAAAACACTGCTGGCCGCGACAATAGGTAAGAGAAATTTTGCATTCATGGGGAGAGCTCCTTAATGTGGGGTTAGTTCGTATATTTTTTCTGCGGCTATAGCCATTAGTCTTTAATTTTTAAACGGCAAAAAATTACAGGCATCACGTTGATAGCTTTGGATATCACTGGCTTCACGTTGCACAAATTCTTTCACTGCAGGTTGAAAACGCGGTTCGACAATGGCGTGATTAGAGTAGGTTAACACCGGCTCAAATCCGCGAGCAATTTTATGCTCACCTTGGGCGCCAGCATCAAAACGCGTTAAGCCCTCTGCTATAGCATAGTCAATGCCTTGGTAATAGCAGGTTTCAAAGTGCAAAAAATTATACTCTTCAAGACAACCCCAATAGCGACCGTAAAGACACTCTTTGTCACGCAGGTTCAGTGCTGCAGCGATCAGTTTCTGGTCGCTATTGTAAGCGCAGATGAGCACGATAGAGCCAGCCATATTGATGCCCAGAGCCTGAAAAAATTCCTCGCTTAAATAGCCGCCATGGCCGCTGAGCTTGGCGTAGGTAAGTTGGTAAAATTGATGAAATTTACGCCATTCATCAGGAGTGATATCAGTGCCAGTTTTTATTTCAAACACGATCTCTTGCGCAGAAATTTGACGTCGCTCTTTTTTTATCACTTTGCGCTTTCGGGAGTTCATTTGCGCGAGAAAATCGTCGAAGCTGCGGTAGTCGCGGTTGTACCAATGAAACTGACAGCCGAGCCTTTGTGGATAACGCGTTTGCAGTTGACGGCTATTATCCAGCGGTAAAAATAAGCTGTGCCAGCCACTCAAGCTTAGCCGTCGACACTCATGATCGAGTGCATCACTAATTTGTGGCCATAAAATATCGCTTTTGAGAGACTCGTCATGCAGCAGGCGAGGTCCTTTACAGGGTGTAAATGGCACCGCATTAACCAGTTTGGGATAGTAATCGAGCCCTGCGCGCTGATAGGCTTCGGCCCAGACAAAATCGAACACATATTCGCCCCAGGAATGGCTCTTGATATACAGCGGTAGGGCAGCTATTAATTCCCCGTCACTGTTATGTATTATAAGGTGATGCGGCTGCCAGCCCTGCTCGCTGGAAACACTGTGACTGTCTTCTAAAGCCGCTAAAAATTCATAGCGTAAAAAAGGGTAGCCGTTAGCACAAGTCTGCTGCCAGAGGCGATTCCAGTCGCAGGAATTACAGTCCTGAATGCTGTCGATAAAGGTGATTTTCATGCGGCCTAGTGTATCTTTGCCCTCTCATAACTGCCACTGATGAATATCTTCGCGGTAATTTTCTAAAATTTTTTATGAGTAATATTGAGTTATCTATTGTATAGACTGATATCGGTGCAGCGCAGTATCAATACTGAACCGCGGACGCCCAACGCTCGGCTATGTTTACCGTCTTAGGCGCGCTTAGAGCATATGAACAGTGTCTGTAAAACAGTGAGCGCTGGTAATATCAGCAAAGTGCACTGCAGGTAATGGTTGCCGATGAATTGGTATACATTTCAATTAAGTCGGCTTAAATTCCCGCGCTAGGAGAAAATAGCAGGTAAAACAGCTGCCCTGCCCTATTTTTGATTCAATTTTTAATTCAGCGTCGTGGCGCAGCAGTGCGTGTTTAACAATCGCGAGCCCTAAACCAGTGCCGCCGGTACTTGAATTTCGGTGCTCATCGACACGGTAGAAACGCTCGGTTAAGCGCGGGATATGTTTGGCATCAATGCCAGCGCCATTGTCTTGAACGCTAATGTGTATGCCAGTCTCATTTTTTAGCAAGGTTAAATCAATACAGCTGTTACTTGGCGTGTATTTAACGGCATTAAAGGCAAGATTTGAGAGCGCGCTGCGCAGGGATTTTTCGCAGCCGGTGATCACAACTTCAGAAGTGCTGTGAATATTAATCTGTTGCCGCTTGTTGCCGCTCAGCTCTAGTGCGTCGTGGCGAACTGTGTGCAGTAAAGCCTGTAAATTTACTGGCTGTTGCGGCTGTTGACGGCTCTGGGTTTCAAGTTGCGACAAGGTAATAAGATCTTCTACTAATTGCCCCATGCGCTCAGTTTGACTGAGCATTTGGCTGAATGGTTTCTGCCACTTTTCCGGCATACTGGCACTGTCAGCCAGTGTCTCTAAGTAGCCGCGAATGACCGTTAACGGGGTGCGTAACTCGTGTGAAACGTTGGCAACAAAGTCGCGCCGCATATTCTCTAGTTGATGTATTTGGGTGACATCGCGCACCACAACTAGGCGTTCGCGGCGACCAAATAAAGTGACTTGGTACTGCAAGTGCTTGCTTTGAAAGCGCGGTGAGGGTAAATCCAGAGGGGTTTTATAATCGCCACTTTCAAAATAGTCGATAAACTCTGGATGGCGCAAATAGTTAATAAGTGCGTGACCTTGATCGGCACTTTGAAAGCCCAATAGATAACCGGCTGCGCGGTTCCACCAATCAATGTTGCCATGTGAATCAACCAGAATAACCCCGTCACGCAGGGCAGAGGTGGTTTCTTGCACTCGGTTGATTACGGTCTTTAATTCACGTTTTTCCTTGCGCTGTTTTTTCTGTAGACGGTAGATGTTATCGAATATTGTCCCCCAAATACCGCTGGCATCGGGCGGCTGTTTATTCGGTTTGGCCAACCATAAATCAAGACGGCGGATTTGCCACAGCAACCCGCTGATATAGAGGGAGCAGGTGGCAATTAGAGTCCAGCTCATATAGCCATTGATATAACCGAAAAAAATACCGATGGCGGCGAACACCAGTACTCTTTTCAATTCTGCGCTAAAACCTCGAACCAAGGAGATTACCTCTATGCTATTTTAGTCGGGGCTGGTGAGAGCGGATAATCGACGCATACCCTCTGTGCAAAGTTTTCATGGAGCCCCCATCATGCCAGTTTAGTCGAGAAACGATAGCCGCTACCGCGAACCGTTTGTATAAAATTATCACAGCCGTCGATGCTCAGGGCTTTGCGCAGCCGGCGAATATGAACGTCAATGGTGCGCTCCTCAACATAGACATTGCCGCCCCAAACTTGATCGAGCAACTGGCTGCGACTGTAGACACGCTCCTGATGGGTGAGAAAAAACTCTAGTAGACGGTATTCGGTGGGTCCCATGTCGACGGGTTTGTCGTTGATGCTGACGCGATGACTGCTAGGATCAAGGCACAGGCCCGACACTACGATCGGTTTACCGTCGATACTGGGGGCGGCACGGCGTAATACCGCTTTTAATCTGGCTACTAGTTCACGCGGTGAAAAGGGCTTGGTGATGTAATCATCGGCGCCAACTTCCAGACCCTGAATTTTATTGTCTTCTTCGCCTTTGGCGGTGAGCATAATAATAGGCGTATCACAGCTGGCGTCATCCCGTTTTAAGCGACGGACCAGCTCAATACCGGACATGTCTGGCATCATCCAGTCGAGCAGAATTAAGTCGGGCTGCTCATCGATAGCCAGGGCGTGTGCACTCTGTGCATTATCGGCCTCGATTACTCGATAGTCGGCCATTTCTAAGGCGATGCGCAGCATGTCGCGGATATCGGCTTCGTCATCGACCACAAGAATTGTTTTTTCGCTCATAACTGACACAACTGACGGTCGCTTTAAAGTGAGTCTATTAAATAAAGCTTTTGTTTCAACTTTATGACAACTATTGAGCTATTGTTAAATAATTCAAAAAAGCGACGAAACAGGCTTCGCATTGACAGACGGTGGAGATTCTTATCCTCGCTTAGGTTGTAATCACATAATGCGCAGCAATGCCGGCAAAAATCACTGTCCCAACCCAATTATTATTCAAAAAAGCAACGAAACAGGCTTCGCGCTCTCGGTGCCGAATTAAATACTGCTGCCAGCCAAACAGTGCTGCAGCGGCTAACACTCCGAATTGATAGAGAATACCGAGTTCAAATTTATTGCCCGCCAGTAGTAGTGCCAATAGCACCATAACCTGCAGGCTGGCGCATATGGCTTTGTCCATAGCGCCAAATAATATCGCGGTCGACTTAACCCCAATCTTAAGGTCATCGTTGCGGTCAACCATAGCGTAGAAAGTGTCATAGGCCACGGTCCACAGTACTACAGCGGTGTAGATCAGCCAGATACTGTTATTCAGTTCGCCACTTTCAGCGGCAAAAGCCATGGGCACGCTCATAGCAAAGGCCATACCCAGCACCACTTGCGGCAGAAAGGTGAAGCGCTTCATAAAGGGGTAGCAAAACGCCAGCGCCACGGCCGCAAAAGATAATTGAATGGTGAGGGTGTTGGTGAAAAGTACCAGTACAAACGCTAATAAACACAAGCCGAAAAACAGCGCTATGGCCTCGATGGGCTTGGCTGCCCCAGTTACTAGCGGACGATTTTTGGTGCGGCTAACCTGTCCGTCAATTTTGCGGTCAGCAAAGTCATTGATAACACAGCCGGCCGAGCGCATTAAAAAAGTACCGAGACTGAAAATAATAAGGTTTTTGATGCTGGGGATACCGGCTGCGGCAATCCACAAACTCCACAGCGTGGGCCAGAGCACCAGTAAAGTGCCTATGGGGCGATCTAATCGCATCAACTGTGAGTAAGCAGTCAAGCGGCTTTTTATAGCAGTCACTTGTGTGGGGGATAATTTGACGGGCACTGGTGGTTTATCCTTATGCGATAGGCTGCCCGTTAGGGCAAAAAGAGTTTAAAAAGACCTCGCTGACTAGCAGCGGTTTATTGTCCAGATGAAACACCGAGCGCCTGCCCCATAGTGGGGTGTTCTCGGTGCGGTAGGCCGCGGGCAAGTAGCGCTCTCGACGACCGATCAGGGCCAATTCAATCGGGCTGCGGCGCATGTTGGCGTAGCTAAATAGGTGGTGGCCAAGTGGGCGGTTGTCGAGCCGACGCAAAGCGCGCAGGCGGCCGGTTAAGGTGGATAGTGGGAGCACACTGCGGGCAAATACCCAAGGTTGGTCGCAGCCGAATAGAATCACCTCGCGCACCAATGCGCGCTGACCATTTTTAAGCCCTAGTAATTGTCGCTCGCTGGGATAAATGTTGGCCAGCGTTTGGCTCAACACCTCCACTCGAAAAACTCCAGCGCTGGCGCCGAGTAACTCGGTGGTAAGCGAGCCGCGCCCATGCAGCCAAGGTTTTAGCTGGGTTGGAACCTGCCAGCGCGCAATCGTGGCGGTTCGCCAGCGCGGCTCGCGTTGAGCTGAAGGGGGGATGAAGCTGGCGGCCAAGTGAAATCCTGTCAATAAGCGTCGCGAAAGGTGCAGTTTAACGGAAATTGGCCGCTATCGCTCAATCAAGGCTTTACCCCTGTGGCGCAGGTTGTTTTAATGCGGCAGGATAAAAATGTATGTTCCTATTTATCACCGTTTCTGGTGATCACATTTAAAGGATGAAATTATGCACAAGACTGAATTGGCCGCCGCCGTTGCCGACATCGCCGACATTACTAAAGACAAAGCCGCCGATGTGGTTTCTGCTTTTGTCGATGAGATCACCAATGCCCTGAGCCGCGATGAGACCGTTAGCTTGATTGGTTTTGGATCATTTAACCAGCGCCACCGCGCCGCTCGTACCGGTCGCAGCCCAAAGACTGGCGAAGAGATTCAAATTGCTGCCAGCACCAATGTTGGTTTTAAGCCAGGTAAGTCTTTGAAAGATTCCGTAAACAGTTAATTTAGCTGTAGTTACGCATAAAAAATGGCAGCTTAGGCAGCCATTTTTTATGCGTAAAATTTAATTAATAGAGATTAACCTACGGCCGTTTTCGCTGCTATCGCATCTGTATCGTCAGAGTTCTCGAAGATGTTGTCGCTAGCCCATGGCTCTGCCCCTGCCCTGCTTCCAAGCTGAGATCGCTGTAAATAGACGCATGAAGATTGAGTCTTGAGCATTCGCCTGAGCCTAAAGTTATTCAGTCTACGGGCGCGGTGTCTAGACATTGGCGTACAGGTCTTTGCTGCCCAGCCAGCGATCTATCAGTGCATGGGCTTGTTCTGGGTATTGTTGCAGTAGCATTGTCGCGGTCGATTTAACGCTGACTAGCATGTGGCTATCACGTTGAATATCGGCGATTTTGAATTGCATATCGCCTGTTTGGCGGGTGCCCAAGACTTCGCCGGGTCCTCTTAGCTGTAGATCTTTTTCTGCTATCACAAAGCCGTCTGAGCTTTCGCGCAGGGCATTGAGTCGCTCGCGACTGCCATGAGAAAGTGGCGCTGAATATAGCAGCACACAGTGGCTGGCAGCACTGCCCCGCCCGACTCGACCGCGCAGTTGGTGCAGTTGGGCCAACCCTAGTCGCTCGGGGTTTTCAATAATCATTAAGCTCGCATTGGCAACATCAACACCCACTTCAATGACTGTGGTGGCGACCAAAAGTTGTAATTCACCGGCTTTAAAGGCCTGCATAATTTGCTGTTTCTCTGCGGACTTGAGACGGCCGTGAATAAGACCAATATTGATCTGTGGCAAAGCCTGTTGCAGCTGCTCCCAGGTGGCCTCGGCTGCTTGTGCTTCTAGAGCCTCGGACTCTTCGATAAGTGTGCACACCCAATAGGCTTGACGGCCCTCATCGCAGGCGGCATTCACTCTGGCAATAATTTGTTGGCGCCGCTCGCTGCTAATCACCACGGTAGTTACTGGGGTGCGCCCTGGGGGCAACTCGTCGATTACCGAACAATCGAGGTCGGCATAGGCACTCATCGCCAGTGTGCGCGGAATCGGCGTGGCGGTCATGATAAGTTGGTGAGGATGCAGCTGTTTAGACTCTTGGGAGTTGCTGTCCAGCGCTTCGCGATCGCCTTTTGCTCGCAGTGACAGGCGCTGATGAACACCAAAGCGGTGCTGTTCGTCGATAATGGTTAGGGCCAAATCGGCAAACACCACCCCCTGCTGGAACAGTGCATGTGTGCCGACAATCATTTGCGCTTCGCCCGAGGCAATCAGTGCCAGTTGCTCGCGTTTGGCGGCCACCTTTAAACGCCCCGTGAGGTGCCCAACTTTGATGCCAAGTGGCTCAAACCAGCGTTGAAAATTAATATGGTGTTGGTTGGCCAGAATTTCAGTGGGGGCCATTATTGCAGCTTGAAAACCGTTGCCTATAGCCTGTAGCGCGGCCAGTGCAGCCACCACGGTTTTGCCCGAACCCACATCGCCCTGCACTAAGCGTAGCATCGGTATAGATTTGCAGAGATCGTTGGTAATTTCAGCACTGACGCGATCTTGCGCCGAGGTCAGGCGGAACTCGAGTAGTGATAAAAAATTGTCGATCATAGTCTGCTGAAACGGGAGTGCCGGGGCGCCTTCGCTTTGAGTATTGGCACGACTGCGCAGTAAGCTCAGATTGTGGGCGAGTAGCTCTTCAAAGGCAAGGCGCTGCTGATAGGGGTGTTCTCCGTCCAGCAGCTGTTCTACCGAGGCGTTGGCGGGCGGCCGATGCAGGTATTTCAGAGCTTCAATTAATGGCACTTGATGCAGGTGGCGACGCAGGTCTTCGGGCAGTAATTCATGCAATGAATGGCTGTCGAGTAGTGACAACACTTGTTCGCTTAAAGCGCGCAGGCGCTGTTGTGTTATGCCGTCGGTCGAGGGGTAAACCGGAGTCAGAGTCTGCTCCAGTGTTAGCTCATTAGCGAGCTCTAGCCGCTCATACTCGGGATGATAGATTTCCAATCCGGACGATCCGCGCCGACATTCGCCATAACAGCGTAGCCGCGCACCTTTTATAAGGTTATTTTTTTGGCTGCCAGTAAAGTGGAAAAAACGCAGAGTGAGGCTGCCGGTGTCATCTTGTAAACGGCACATTAAGCTGCGACGACGGCCAAAAACCACATCACAAGCCTGAATTTCACCTTCAATAACGGCGCTCATGTTGGGTTGTAGAGCGCCAATAGGGATGACACGGGTGCGGTCTATATAGCGCAGCGGTAGGTGAAAAAGCATATCTTGTAAGTTGTTGATATCGAGCTTATGCAGCTTTTCAGCCAGCTTTTTACCCACCCCTTTCAAGGCGGTGATGTCGATGCGATCGAGGGTGGGGGCTGTATTCTGCGGTCGCGAATCGGCTAATTCGAGCGCGCTGTTGCTGAAATCACTCATTTATAGGGTCACACGAGAGGTCATTACAAGCAGAGCCTCTCGATTTGATTAAGAGTTATACGGTTGAATCCTTAGGTTGCTAATTTAAGCGGGTTTATGGGTGCTGGCAATAGCTTCGCGTAAAATATCGATAGCTTGATGGCGCGGGAAGCTAGTGCGCCAAGCCAGAGCCACGGTTCTTTTGGGGGCCTCACCGCTAAATGGCCTTGTCACTAACACTCCCTCGGCATATTGATTCATGGCTACAGCCGACTCAGGAAGAATGGTAATGCCGAGTTTCGATGCCACCATATGGCGCAATGTTTCGAGCGAGCTGCCCTCGGCAGCGGTGCGTATGCGGCCAGCATTGCCCTCTAGCGAGGGTTTAAGGTCAGGGCAGGCTGCTAAGACCTGATCTCGCAGGCAGTGCCCCTCACCCAGCAGTAGGATATTGTGACCATTGAAATCGGCGGACTCAATCGTCGCCTTGGCCGCTAGCGGGTGATCACCGGGCATCAATACTACAAAGCTCTCTTCATACAGGGGCTGAGTCACCACATCAGCCTCGGTAAATGGCAGGGCAATAATAATGGCATCCAGCTCGCCCTTGCGCAGGCGTTGGCGTAAAGTAGCGGTATAGCTTTCCTCGACAAACAGCGGCATCTGTGGGGCTAGCTTTTGCAGCCGTGGAATAAATCTGGGAAATAAATAGGGCCCAATGGTAAAGATGGCGCCGAGATGTAAAGGCGTCGACAACTGATCTTTACCGGCATTTGCCATATCCTTGATCTTGGCGGTTTGCTCTAACACCAGCTGTGCCTGATTGACGATTTTTTCGCCGATGGGTGTGGTTTGAACTCTTGACTTAGATCGTTCGAATAGGGCTATGCCGAGCTCTTGTTCGAGCTTCTTTACGGCAATACTCAAGGTCGGCTGGCTGACAAAGCAGCGCTCAGCCGCACGACCAAAATGTTGCTCCTGAGCCAAAGTAACAATGTAACGAAGTTCGGTAAGCGTCATAATAAGGTGGCCTTAATCTCATGTATTTTGTAACTCGCTATTAATACAGGTATAGCAGTAATAGCTGGCTATGGCTTATCACTCTTCGGCGCTTAAAGATAATTTTTATGACTAAAGAAAAAGATCAGAGTTCAACCCTCGTTTCTAAGGTGCTGTTGCTGGGTTGCGGTGACATCGGTGGTCGCTTGGCGCCACAACTACAAGCCAACAATTGTGTGGTAACTGGCGCCAGACGCCGCCAAGTAGATGATTGCCCCGCTATTCGCTATCAGCAGGTCGATGCGAAAGATAAAGAACAGTTGGCATTATTACTACAGCAGGGCTGGGATATTATCGTTATTACCTTGACCCCTAGCCGCTATGACGATGAAGGCTACCGGCAGGGCTATGTCGAGCCGATACAGAACCTAATCGCTTCACTTCAGTGCGAGCCACCGCCAGGCTTGATAATATTTGTCTCTAGCACTGGCGTCTATGGCCAGAATGATGGCAGCGAGGTCGATGAATATTCCCAGACAGTGCCACAGCGCTTTAATGGAAAACGTGTGCTGCAGGCCGAAAAATTATTGCGCGACAGCAACTTTAATACTGTCACTGTGCGCTTCTCCGGTATTTACGGCCCAGGGCGCGAGCGCCTAATTAATTTGGCTCGCGAACAAAAGTGGACTGAGACTGACAAGGCACAATGCACCAACCGTATCCACGTCGACGACTGTGCTGGAATACTCGCTCACCTAATAGACCAGTATAAAAGTGGCAAAGCCCTGGCGCCAACCTACCTCGGCAGCGATTCAGAGCCCGTCAGTAGTTGGAATATTAAACATTGGTTGGCGCACGAGCAGAGCGTCATCAATGAGATTAATGTAAGCACTTACTTTGGCTTTATGACCAATAAAAAATGCAGTAACCAGAAAATATTAGCGAGTGGCTACGAGTTTCAATACCCGACTTATCGTGAGGGCTACAGGGCTGTGTTGGCGGCAAAAGAGTAATCATTGTGCGATGTTAGGTGCCGTAAATAACTAGACTAAAATAGTAACAAACGTAAGCTCAACGCAAGCCTGTATAGCTTAGGCGTGCAAATGGTTACCCAGCTAAACGGCGTCTACTGACATTTATCGAGATCTGCAGAGATCGTCTTACATCGCCCAGAAAGAAGCCGGTGCCCAGGTTACGTTAGCAAAAAGTAACCTGGGGCTGCGCTTAGAGCTGGCCGTGTTGCTCTTAAATCACCATAATGCCGTCGGCTTCTACGAGAGAGTTCTTGGGCAGTTGGCTTATTCCAATTGCCGCACGGGCTGGATAAGGCTGTTGAAAGTACTTGCTCATGACTTCATTAATAATTGGAAAGTTAGCCAGATCGAGCAGGTAAATATTCAGTTTAACGATGTCTGCTAGGCTTCCACCGCCGGCTTCACAGACTGCGCTGAGATTCTTGAACATCTGTTCGGCCTGCTCGGCAAAGCCACCCTCGACCAGCTCCATAGTTTCTGGAACCAGCGGAATTTGACCGGAGAGATAGACGGTATTGGCGACTTTAACGGCCTGTGAATAAGTGCCAATGGCAGCTGGAGCTTGATCTGTGTGGATAATTGATTTGTTGGGCATATTCTTATTCCGTTCAAAGTTAGATGTAGACGATTAAATGAAAATATTAGAGATGCTACTTTGAGACAGCATCAAACATCTCACATGAAACCGATTAATTGCGGGCTCGGGTTACCTTAATCACAGCGTGCATGGCTTTAATACGACGCATGATGTGGGCGAGGTGAACGCGGTTGGTAACGCCGATGCAAAGTTTGATCACGCTGTTATGGGCGTCGCGCTCGTCGACATTAATGTTTTCAATATTGGCGCTCTGCTCGGTGATGCGGTTGGCTAGGCTGGCAACAATGCCGCGCTCCGATTCGACCTCGACTAAGATATCCACAGGGAATTCACCGGTGACTATCTGTGCCCAGTTAACCTGATTGATATTCTCGGGTTTGTGTCGCTGGTCGTCGATATTGTTGCAGCTATCCAAATGCACCACCAAGCCTTTGCCGGTGCTAATGTGGCCGATAATTGGGTCGCCGGGAATCGGTCGGCAGCAGCGTGCGAAACTGATCATCATGCTGTCAGCTGACTCGATGGTCAGCGGGCTATAAATGTTGCGGCTATTGGCATTGGTACTAACGTCTGTTTGCAGTAATCGAGCCACGGCGTAGGCGATACGACTACCGAGGCCAATTTCTTCTAGCAAGCGCTCGAAGCTACTGGCGCCACTCTTGTCGATGAGCGTCTGTTGTTGTTCGTCGCTAATTTCGTCGATATTGATATGGAAATCAGCCAGTGCCTTACCGAGCATGCGGCGCCCGAGGGCGATGGACTCGTGGTGACGCTGACTCTTCAAGAAATGGCGAATGGCGCTGCGAGCTTTGCCGGAGGAGACAAAGTTGAGCCAATGGGGGTTGGGCTGGCCATTATCGGCGGTAATAATGCTCACTTTTTGGCCGCTTTCTAGTGACTGTGACAGCGGTGCAATACGGCCGTTGATGCGACAAGCGACGCAGGTGTTGCCGATATCGGTATGGACTGCGTAGGCGAAATCGACTGCAGTGGCGCCACCTGAAAGCTCAACAATTCTGCCTTTGGGGGTAAATACGTAGACTTCGTCGGGAAATAGGTCAATTTTAACGTTTTCGATAAACTCCAAGGGGTCACCGGCGTGTTGCTGCATTTCCAGTAGACCTTTTATCCACTCGCGCGCGCGTAAATGCGTGCTGCCCAGGGGCTCATCGTTATCGGACTTATAGAGAAAATGCGCGGCAATCCCGCTGTTGGCCATTTCGTCCATTTCTTTGGTGCGTATTTGCACTTCAATCGGCACGCCATGCATACCCACCAAGATCGTGTGGAGCGACTGATAGCCGTTGGCCTTGGGGATGGCGATATAGTCTTTAAACTCGCTAACAACAGGCTTATATAAGTTGTGAATAGAGCCCAGCACGCGGTAGCAGGTGTCAATGTCTTCTACAATAATGCGAAAGGCATAGACATCCATAATCTCTTTAAAGAATTTTTTCTTGCTGCGCATCTTTTGATAGATGCTGTAGATATGTTTTTCGCGACCAACCACTAGCGTTAGTATCTTTTCGTGGTCGAGTCGTTTCTCTATCGCCCCCTGAATTTTTTCGACCAGCTCTTTACGGTTGCCGCGCGCCGTTTTTAGTGCTGCTTGCAAACGAGTGGCCCGCAAGGGATACATCGCATAAAAGCCGCGATCTTCGAACTCCAGACGCATATCGTTCATGCCTAAGCGGTGGGCAATAGGCGCGTAAATCTCTAGAGTTTCCTTGGCGATGCGGCGTTTCTTTTCGGCCGGCATTACACCCAGAGTGCGCATATTGTGTAAGCGGTCGGCCAGCTTTACTAAAATCACCCGAATGTCACGGGCCATGGCTAGTGCCATCTTCTGAAAGTTTTCCGCCTGTTTTTCGGCCTGCGTTTCAAAATTCATCTGTGTCAGCTTGCTGACGCCGTCCACTAACTCGGCCACGGTGTCGCCAAACTGCTCGGCGAGCGAACTTTTAGCGACGGGAGTGTCTTCGATAACATCGTGCAGCATGGCCGCCATCAAGCTTTGATGATCTAGGTGCATGGTGGCTAGAATATGGGCAACTGCTAGAGGATGGGTGATATAAGCTTCGCCGCTGCGCCGCATTTGCCCATCGTGGGCTTGCTCGGCGAAGAAGTAAGCACGCTTAACGAGGTTGATTTGCTCGGGCTGCAAGTAAGATGAGAGACGGTGGCTCAGGGCTTCTATGGTCTGCAAGAGAGTTCCCCATGCGGGCTAGTCTGCAGCGATTGCTTAGCGTAATAAGCGCGCTTAACGAGGTTAATATCTTTGGGCTGTAGATACGATGAGACTAGGGGGTTCAGGGCTGAAGTATGACGGTAGGAGACTTCAGCCTGGGTTTTATCGGCGCAATAAAAGGCACGCTTGAAGAGAGTAATCGGGTCTTGCTGGAGATGGCAGATACGCGCATTAATCAGTGCATCAAAAGTCTGCAATCTCTTCTCCTTTGCAGAAAATTAGCCCTCAGTTATAGAACCGAGGGCTAGTTATTAATCCTGAAGTGGAACAGACGCCGCATCAATATCGAGTACGAATTCCAGCTCTTCTTCGTCATCCTTCTGGGTGAGGATGCTGGCGTCGATCAAACCCTCTTCGATTTCGCGCAGAGCGATCACGGTCGGCTTGTCGTTTTCAGCGGGAACCAGAGGTTCCTTACCGCCGACGGCGAGTTGGCGAGCGCGTTTGCTGCCGACAAGAACCAGTTCAAAACGGTTATCAACATGGTTTAGACAGTCTTCAACAGTGATACGTGCCATTATTTTATTTCCATTGCTGTGATGATAGTTGCGGTGCTGTATGACGAATTTCGCGGTCACTAAGGTTTGTATAGCCTTAACGAAGGGTTTTCGCCATTTCAAAAAGGGAGCTTAGTGTACGCAAATCACCCAGTTAACTCAATAAATCCTTTAATAGGTCGGTGTGCCGGATTTTCTGTGAGTCGAGTTGCAGGCGTTGAGCTAAGACAAGAGCGCGAAAATCTTGCAGCGCCGCGTCGAAGTCGTCATTGATAATTAGGTAATCGGTTTCGCAATAGTGTGAGCTTTCGCTCTCAGCTTCAGCCATGCGGGCATCGATAACACTGCTGTCATCTTGGCCACGACCTGTTAGGCGTTGGCGCAGCGCGGATTTTGACGGTGGCAAGATAAATACACCAACTGTATCGGGCAATAGGCGGCGCACCTGTGCGGCGCCCTGCCAGTCGATCTCTAAAATGACATCCTGACCGCTCGCTAGTGTTTTTTCCACCCAACTTTGCGCAGTGCCATAAAAATTGCCAAATACTGGTGCATGCTCCAAAAAAGCGTTCTCGCCAAGCATGCCCTCAAACTCGGTGTGGCTGACAAAGTGATAGTTGACACCATCAATCTCACCCGGGCGAATGTCGCGAGTCGTGTGCGAGACGGAGACACCAATATCTGCAGTGGACTCAATTAAAGCCTTAACCAAGCTAGTTTTGCCCGCGCCAGAGGGGGCGGATACGGTGTAGAGAGTGCCTTTAGAGGTGGACATAGAGAGTCTCATAGATCGAATGTAAAAGTGGCCAATATTTTAGAGGAAAGTGCTCGTTAGCTCATTAGTTTTTCTAGTTAATGCCACATCTGTTATCTCTTAAGGGTCCAATTTATCTTTATGATATTCCTGCTGATAAATCTTTCGTAGTAACTTCTTACTGTCGCTGTCGAACCAGCGAAGCCTAGATTCAATAAAGTCAGGAGCGCTCATTTGCTTGTTGAGGGCGAGATTGATTTTTTTGATAACCGCTTTGCCCCAGCTATTCTTAGGGCAGGCGATATGGACAGGTATAAAATGTTGGTCCTGAGTTTCGCTAATGGCATAGCTAGTTAACTGATTGTGTGGACCTGCAGCGAACTGTGTTATCGGCACATACTCCAGAATATAGTCTATTCGTTCACGAATAAGCATATCTACAAGGCTGCTGTAATTGGGTGATTTGTAAAATCTTGAAGATGGGTATTGATCAATTATTTTATTAAGGCTACTGGTGTAGCGGTTTTTGGACAAACCGCCAAATTTATTACTTTGTAATAATTTTTTTAACGATAGGCTGTTATCAGGATTTAGTAGAGAGACAAAATTATCGGCTTGGTCATGTTTGATAATAATGCGGTGTGGAAGAAGAAAACTGTTTACCGATGACAGGATTGCGTCTGTATTGGCGAGTGCGGAGGGGTGACACACTTTTCGACCTTTTTGTATTTCAAACAGGGCGCGTGGTGTGCTCATTTCTAATAGATTATGGTCATATTCCGACAGTGCCATCGATAAATCGTCAATAATATGGTCATAAAGACCTTGCTGAGCTTGTGGGCCATCGACAATGTAGAACGGTGGCCAATCTATTATTCTCCAGGTAATTTCATCACTTTCAGCGTGACAGAGCAGTGTCGCACACATTAGTACCAATACAGCGCTTAAGTCCATTTTGTGTGTGATAACTATTACCTTAGCTGGGGTTATTGTTGAATATTCTGGATCTGCTCGCGCATTTGCTCAATGTGTACTTTTAAGTCCACCGTTACCAGTATGGTTTTAGTGATAGTCGCTTTAGACGACAGAGTGTTGGCCTCCCGATTGAGTACTTGCATCAAGAATTCTAGGTGGCACCCGAGAGCCCGATTGCTTAAGGGGACGGCGCACCTCGAAGACACGAGTATCGAGGCGATCGAGCGATTTATCGACATCGGTTGTTTGCGGTAACAGTACGATTTCTTGCTCGAGTCGGTCGCTGTCTAGTTTAACCTGTAATACGGCTATTTTGGCGATCAGCCTAGCGCGCTGGAGCTGAATGATTTTCGGCGTGGCGGCGCGAACATTGGCCACTTGAATACTGATGGCGACTAGACGCTGTTCGATTAATTGGGCCAACTCTTGTCCTTTGCGTGCTCGGTTTTCTAGCAACTGCTCGATGGCAGTATCGATTTTTTGCAGCGTTTGAGTTAACACTTGGCTACGATCTAGGGCTTGCTTTTGCACTACGCCAATCCATTTTAGGATGTCGAGTGCGTTGATTCGGGCTGCACTGCGCAGTTGGTCTACTATTTGATTAATGGCGCTGACCATCTTCGAGACTAAGACTCGGTTAATACTGAGTACGTCAGTGTTGCCACCATTTGCCAGTAAGTATAGGGCAATATCAAATTTGCCGCGTGCCAATCTTTTGCGCAGGTGGTTGGGCAGATGAAAGTGCGTTTCGATATAGCGATGGTTAACGCTGCGTATCTCCCAGCAAAAAATTCCCGAGTTTTTGCCAGTTGGTACTGACTAGCGGAGCTACGATATTGGCGAAAGCGGCCATGTTAAGCGGCATAAAAATATCCACAAAGGGCTATAAACCGATAAGAATAGGACGGTCATAAATTGCAATATAGCCAGCCGATAATTTATTAAGCTAAATGATAGCAGATTTGTGATGTTGAATTTTAATATATTAGCGTAAAAGCGTCTGAAAACTTGAATTTCCGATAGGGATTATTTATTTGGCTGTACTACGTGTAGGTTTTATTGGCTACAGAGCTGCAGGTAGATACACTTACCTTAAAGCTAGTGCTGTGTTGAATTTCAACGAGGTGTTTCAGTGCGCTAGTCGTTCTAGTAGCTTTGTAGAAATGGCGCTGTATTGCTGGTATCACAAGTGTCGCGAACACAGCAGGTGTAAGAGCGACCAATACCGATAGTGGCTTGCAGTTATTGTTGTGGTACAAGTACGAGTCGGTTTAAAATACAGGGCTCATTAGCTCCAAGCTTGTTAGCGCAAATGCAGCGGCCCGCCTAATCGACTAACTTAAAGTAGTTGATTAAATGAAATGGCGGATACTTGGGGTTGTTATCTTTATATTTTTTAACTAAAAAAGTCAGTAATGACTACACAAGTAGGATTTTCTCTATTGGATCCTTCATTTGTTGTGCTGCCGTACCGTAGCTGTTTAGTAAATCGATTGAAATTCCCAGCCGCTTTTTAGTGCTGATAAAGTTTGAGTTTTTGGGGATTTTAGCTCGGATCGGGCCGAGGCCCCCACAGACCCTCTGTTGGGATATGTACCATTCCAACTTTTTTTTAGATCTCATTCTCTTCTTTAAGCTAAGCGCATGTGTGATTTAGTTTGCGCCGCTCCTTTAGCGCTATTTTATTTTATAATTTCATTTGATAGTTATGATTACACTTCGCCGTACCTCAATTAATTAACGATATAACATAGCCTTATAGGTACCTAGAGCCCCCGTTACAATCGGGGCGAAGGCATTGGGAGTGTTCGCTAGAGCAACAGCTATCGCCTTGAATTGATTATCGAAAAATTACAGTGTTTTTTCTGTGCGTCAGCCACATATTAACTATGTTGTGAAAATATGTGCAACAGTGTTTAAACCCCCTTTCTATGTCAAAACCCTCACTCATTTTTTATATTCCATAAAATTAGGCTTAAAAAACGATTATTTTGCATTTTGCCACGCAGAATAATTAGGCTCTTTATAATTACTTGCAATACGCCATAAAGATCGCTTAATTAGTATTTTTTTTTTGGTATACCTTTTGCATCCTTAGATGAGGTGACTGATGGAGATCTTATGAAAAAAAGTAACTTAGAGAAAGATGAACAGTTATTGCCGAGGGTTTTTTGTTGGGCAAAAATAAAGCCGAACAAGCAAGGTTCTTTCGAGGATTATTTATGGCATATGACTGTTGAAGCAAAAAAAAGAAAATGTCTTTTTGTTTTGTGTGTTTTGGGTCCCGTTAATTCAAATTTTATTAAAGACATAAATGATATTGGCTGTGAAATTGTTTTTTTAAATGAAAATAAAATACGCTACCCATGGCGGATAATAAAATTATTACATCACTATAAGGCCAATATATTACATACCCATTTTGTTGGCCCTGCAGATATATTTTTATTAATTATCCGATGTTTTTGGTCGGGTAAAATAGTTTTTACAGATCATAGTTCAAATCCCCTGCTGTATTCTTCATCATTTTTTTTGAAAGCAAAAATACAAAATGCGAAGCGATTTTTTTTAAGTTTTTTTATTGATTTGTATTTGCCGGTGTCTGATTTTGTTGAAGATAGAATATGCAAAAATGTGCCAAGTGCACAACATAAGATCCATAGATTATATAATGGGATCGATTTAAAAAGATTTAAGTCATACGGCAACATGGATGATAAAAAGTTTATTTTATCAAGTTTAAATATTTGTGATGATGAACTTGTAGTGAGTTTTATTGGTCAGCTTGCTACAGAGAAGGGTATCCATTTATGCTTAAATGCTATAGATAGATTATTAAAAACCCACAAAAAGTTTCACTTCCTAATTGTAGGTGATGGAGACAAAAAATTATTAGTAAACGATTTCTACCGCAATAGTATCGATAAAAAATATATTCATGTATTAGGATCTAGATCTGATGTGGATGATATTTTGCGGGTAACGGATGTTTTATTAGTACCATCATTGTGGGGAGAGGCATTTAGTTTAACTGCTGCTGAAGGAATTGCATCTTCAGTACCAGTGATAGCAAGTAATATTGGTGGAATAACAGAAATAGTTAAAGATAATTATAATGGTTTGTTGATTAAAATTGATTGCGAAAAAGAGTTAGGTAAATCCATTGAATATTTACTAGATTCGCCTGATGTTCGGATTCGAATGGGGTTGAATGGAAGATCCCATGCTGTTGAAAATTTCTCTCTAGATGTGATGGTTGAAAAAACCTATAAATACTACAAAGATTTATTATTACTTTCATCATACAAAAAAAGCTATAGCTTCTTTAATAGGAAAAAATCAACTTAAGAGAGTAATTGATTATGTCAGATAGTATAAGTTTAAAGTGTTGGATTAAATCAAGTGACAACTACTTCGCCGTAAGTTTGTTTAGGGTAGCAAAATATTTAAGATACTTTAATGGGCCTAGTATCCCTTGGTTATATAATTTTATATATCAATTAAGATCTTTTTTGAGAATATTATTTAGTGAATTTTTAAGGATGTTTTATTACACGCCGCTATTTAAAAGCCAGCTTAAATCAAATCCTAAAAAATTATTAATTTATAATGGTTTACCTCTTATATTGGGTAATTTAGATATAAAAATAGGTGAGGATGTTAGAATATCCGCAGCGACGACTTTTGCAGGAAGATGTGTTTCAAAAACTCCTCCGTTATTACAAATCGGCGATAACGTTGATATAGGCTGGCAAACTGGTATTTCCGTAGGAAGTAAAATTATTATTGGAAATAATGTCAGAATAGCAGGACGTAGTACTTTGTCTGGCTATCCTGGTCATCCAGTTAATGCCAAAAAAAGAGCCTTAGGTCTACCAGAAGATGATGATCAGGTTGGCGATATCATTATAGAAGATGATGTTTGGTTGGCTACGGGCGTTAATGTTATGGCAAATGTTAGAATTGGCAAAGGTACTATTGTTGCATGCGGTAGTGTCGTAACTAAAGATTTGCCTGCAAATGTTTTGGCAGGCGGTATTCCCGCAAAAATAATTAGACATTTGACGGAGAACGATAATGATTAATGTTGATCTCGTTAAAAGCCAGTTAGATGAAAATGGTATTGCTGTTATAGAAGATGCTTTGCCTACCGAGATATTGCAAAAAATGCAGTCTACTTTTGTAAAGCAGCTTGCACACCCTCAATTTAATACCTGGAATGGCTATCAACAAAATGAAAAGTGGAGATTGCTGATTGAGGATTTATTGACCTTATCGCCTGCTTTTTTATACCCGGTTATAAATGATTGTTTAATGGAGGTTTGTCGACAATATATTGGTGATGATTTTCAAATGACTGAGGCGAGAGGTTGGAAAACGATTGAAACGAATAGAAATTTTCACGGTTGGCATAATGATGCTTGGTACAATGTTCAGGAATGTGAAACTACCCCTGCTCAATTAAAAATGGGAATATATTTAAGTGATGTTGATTCTGGTGAATTTTGTTATGTACAAAAAAGTCATCAACAGAAACTTAAACCCAATCATTGGAACAATAAACAAGTTAAAAATATGGATGCAACCGTAAAACATGTAAAAGGCAAAGCCGGCACTGCTTTTTTATTCGATACTTGCGGCATACATAGACAAAATAGTCCAATTTTAAAGAAACGTAATGTGGTTTTTTTTAATTTTCATGATCCATCCGTACCTATTCAGTTGTTAGATCAATCATACAATAGATATTCTCCGTTATTACTTAATGCTGCTTTTCTTCAAGATTTAACAAAAGAACAAGAGCGGATTTTAGGATTTGGTGATAAGCGATATTTTCAAGAAAATGTATCACCTAAACAGCGTTACCCTGGCTTACATAAAATTGCTCAATTAGGATTGGCTTTGCGTTTGCATGGCCAAGATTTCCAGCAGTTATGTCAACGGTTAATACGCTATTAAATTATTAAAAATCCAACAGTAGCGTTTTATTTCAGGGGCTAGTCTTAAAATATAAGCAGGCGTGTTAAAATTAAATTTGTAGAGCACATCACGATTTTACCATCGTGAGTTTGTGGTAGCCATATATGTTATCGACAGTGATTATTAGTTACATACAGGCTACTCAGTAAGTTCCTTATGCGATAGCGGTATCAATTACCTTTAATACACTACTCTATATTCTGGATCTGCTCGCGCATTTGCTCAATAAGAACCTTTAAATCCACCGCCGCCAGTGTGGTTTCACTAACAATTGATTTGGACGACAGGGTGTTGGCTTCACGATTGAGCTCCTGCATTAAGAAGTCTAAGCGGCGACCAATGCTGCCCGATTGTTTAAGAGTACGACGCACCTCGATGATATGCGTGTCGAGGCGATCAAGCTCCTCATCGACATCAGCTTTTTGCGCTAACAGTACAATTTCTTGCTCGACTCGGTCATCGTCTAATTCAACTTGTAAAGCGGCTACTTTGGCGATTAGCCTATCGCGCTGGGCTTGAATTATTTTCGGCATGGCCGTGCGAACATTGGTCACTTGAATACTTATGGCGACTAGACGCTGTTCGATCAATTGGGCTAATTCTTGTCCTTCGCGCGCTCGGTTTTCTAGTAACTGCTCGATGGCTGCATCGAATTTTTGCAGCGTTTGAGTTAACACTTGGTTGCGGTCTAGGTCTCGTTTTTGGGCTACGCCAGTCCATTTGAGAATGTCGAGTGCGTTGATGGGGGCGGCACTGGGCAATTGATCTTCTATTTGTTGTAAGGCGCTGACCAGTTGCGAGACTAAAGCTCCATTAATGCTGAGTGTATCGGCGCTGGCGCTATCTATGTGTAGGTGCAAGGCAATATCGAGTTTGCCCCGTGCCAGTGTTGTACGCAGACGTTCGCGCAGCTGTGGTTCCAGTTCGCGCAAGTGTTCGGGTAGACGAAAGTGCGTTTCGATATACCGGTGGTTAACGCTGCGTATTTCCCAGCAAAAAGTTCCCCAATTTTTACCATCGGCGCTGGTTAGCGGAGCTTCGATACGAGCGAAACCTGTCATGCTGAGTGGCATAAGTATATCCAGAGGGCGTTTAAATAAGTTTGATAATCTTAGCAGAGGTTCATTAAGGGCGTGTGCCGAGCGTAATGATACTTTGTTCTGATAAGCTCGATTTTGGTGGTTTTTTTGCTGTTCATCAATATGTAGACTGGTTAAGTGGCTTTTGGTGTCGTAACTGCCGTTGCGAAACGATTATCCCATATGACTACGAGTCAAGCCCGACAAGGTCATAGGCTTAACGTATAATCGCCTTTAAACTCCATTTGTTATTTAAAAGGTATTCTCATGCAAAGACCCAGCGGCCGCACTAATGATCAACTGCGCGAAGTACGCTTGACGCGCAATTTCACTAAACACGCCGAGGGTTCGGTACTGGTTGAATTTGGCGATACCAAGGTGATTTGCACCGCCAGTGTAGAAACTAAAGTACCGTCATTTTTGCGCGGTCAGGGTCAGGGTTGGATTACCGCTGAGTATGGCATGTTGCCCCGCTCTACTGGTTCGCGTATGAATCGTGAGGCGGCACGAGGCAAGCAGGGTGGGCGCACTGTTGAGATTCAGCGTTTAATCGGCCGCTCACTGCGGGCTGCTGTCGACTTAGAAGCGCTGGGTGAGAACACCATTAAAATTGACTGCGATGTGATTCAGGCCGATGGTGGAACGCGCACTGCGTCTATTACCGGTGCCTGCGTGGCACTGGCCGATGCTATTAACTATTTAAAAGCCGAGGGCAAAGTTAATGGAGAGCCATTGAAGCGTATGATCGCGGCGATTTCTGTCGGTATCTACAAAGGTGAGGCGGTGCTTGATTTGGATTATCCGGAAGATTCCAATGCCGAGACCGATATGAATATGGTTATGGCTGACGATGGCGGCATGATCGAGATTCAGGGTACTGCTGAGGGCGAGCCGTTCAGTGAAGGGGAGTTTGCCGCCATGTTGGCGCTGGCAAAGAAAGGTATTACCGAGATTAATCAATTGCAGCAGGCTGCGTTAGCTGAATAGTCTCTGCGTCGTGGTCAACGAAAAAGGGCCAACTAACTCGCTGGCCTTTTTTGTTGAGAGTCAATAACTAGGCTGGACAGGCTTATTTTAGGTGGCACTTCGCCTTTACACTTCTAAGTCATAATCAATAATCACTGGCCGGTGACTGCTGAAAGTTTTATTTTTGTAGATAGTGGCGTATTCCACGCGGCCGTCTAAGTTGCGTGAGATTATGTGAGTGTCAGTACGCCAGCCGTCGCCGTCGCCGATGGTGCCAGATGGGTAGTAGGAATATTCATCGCAGTCTTCATTGGCTTGGCGAAAGGCATCGGTATAATCGAGTTGGTTGACCAGTTGATCCATCCATTGTTGTTCACGGACGAGGTAGCCACAGTCGTCCTCGTGCAGGTGAGCATTTTCAATGTCATCTGCTGAGCGGGCCATGGCCCAGTTGCCACAGAAAATAAAGTCGCGGCGTTTGCGGCTAATTTTATCGAGATGACATTGTAGGTCATCGAAAAATTTAGTCTTCACTTCAGCGCTGAGATTGCCTGGATTGCGGGTGTCGAGTGTCGGGGCCAGCAAAGAACCAATGCTGATATTATCGAAGTCGGCCTGCAAATAGCGGCCATCCATATCGACGCCAGAAGGAAAACCAAAACCATAAATGAGTGCCTTGGGCTGCTTGCGAGTGTAGATGCCCACGCCATTGCGTTGTTTGGTGCCAGCATCGAAAAAATAGGCGTGAAAGCCATCGAGCTGATAGTCGGCATGATCGAGGTCGTATTCCAGTGCGCGTAGGTCTTGTAGGCAAATAATATCGGCGTCCTGACCGGCGAGCCATTGGAACAGTCCTTGTTGTGCCGATTGATGAATTCCATCAACGCTGAGTGAGATAATTCTCATGTTAGCCCCTTGATTACGGACTGTGTATGATAGCGGCGTTTACCATGTATTGTTAGAGTTATTGGCGCGTGAATTAGCATAGATTTTTATGTCGTCCCGCTGACAAGCATCAAACTCGCTGTTTGTTGGTAACACTACGGTGGAGTCAGTTCAGCTGAGCTTCAGGCCCGTATTATTATTATCTACATTAAACCCTAGAACATTTACAGGAATTGTCCATGCAGCCCTATCAGCGCGACTTTATTTATTTAGCATTAAAACATGAAGCTCTATGTTTTGGTGAGTTCACCTTAAAGTCGGGCCGTACTAGCCCATATTTCTTTAATGCGGGTAAGTTTCAGACGGGTTCTGCTTTGGCAGAGTTGGGGCGTCACTATGCCGCCGCGCTGGCAGCATCGGGTGTAGAGGTCGACATGGTGTTTGGTCCTGCTTACAAAGGTATTCCTCTGGGGGCGGCCTTGTCTATTTCACTGGCCGACGACTATGATCAAGATTTGCCTTGGTGCTACAATCGCAAAGAGGCTAAAACCCACGGCGAGGGTGGCAGCTTGGTGGGTGCGCCGCTAGTCGGCCGCGTGCTAATTGTCGATGATGTTATTACCGCCGGCACTGCCGTGCGCGAAGTTATGGCGATTATCAAAGAACAGCAGGCCACGCCTGCGGCGGTATTGATCGGTCTCAATCGTCAGGAAAAAGGTCAGGGCGAGCTGTCGGCTATCGCTGAAGTCGAGCGTGACTATGCTATTCCTGTGGTAAGTATTATCAAACTCGACGATATCGTGACCTATCTGGAAGGTGAGTCCGACCAAGGTGAGATGCTAACTAAGGTCAAGGCCTATCGTCAGCAGTATGGCGTTAGCGCATAATTTAAGACAGTTTAGGGGGTCATGGCAGTATGTTATTGCTACGAGTGGTTATCGGATTATCGCTGGGATTGCTGTTGGCGCAGTTCGCGCTGGCTGCGGGGAATGTCTATTATCGCTACATCAATAGCGATGGCGTTAAGGCGATGAGTCATACTTTGTCCGCGGAATATGCGCAAAAGGGCTACGAGGTGGTGTCCTTGAGCGGCAAGGTGATTGAGGTGGTGTCACCTGCGCGGTCTCAAACTGACATTGAGAGGATAGCGCTGCAGAAGCATTCCGCTGTCACATTGGCGCAGTGGGATAAAAGCCTGCGCCTTCGTTACAGCCGTGTCAGTGATATAGAGGCGGCTAAACAACGAAAGTTGGCAGAAATAAACACTAATATTAATATTTTAATCGGCAACGTCAGTAAACTTAGCAGTCAGTTACAACTGCAACAGGGTCAGGCCGCCAACGCTGAGCGCAAGGGTTATGATGTGTCTAGTAAATTGCTCAGCAATATTAATAATTTAGAACTCGAAATCAAGACAACTTCAGAGCAGGTGGCGACCCGGCGCCAAGAATACGTAGCTCTGACGGATAAATACGATCGAGATATAAACCGCTTTAACCTTATTACTCAGTAGTGTTATTACATTGTGCTTTTTGATGTATAGAAATACTCGCGTGTTGTGCAGTGAAGAAGCTCAAAGCCAGCCGGGCCATTTATCCCAGCAGCTGCAGGTCGGGTTACTAACCGCTTATCGCATCACGCATTAATCCCTGAGTTAGCACCGGCCACTGTTCCTGCCAATAGGTAGTGGGTAAATATTTGAATTCAGAGCGTACAAACTGCGCAATGCGGCCATTGGCGGTTGCCAGCAATAGGTTTGCGGCGGCGGCGACAGGCAAGTTGGTGCGCAAGCGCTCGCGAATTTCGGCCTCCCGTAAAACTTGCTTTAGTTGTGTTTCCAAACGTTCGAAAAGCTGAGCTACACGCACCCGTAAGCGCTCTGTTTCACCCAGCAAGGCATCACCCGTAAGAATGCGAGTAATGCCGGGGTTGCGCTCACAAAAAGTGAGCAGCAGGGTCAGGATTTTTTCGCATTTCGCCAGTGAGAGTATGTCTTCGGATAAAATCAAGTTGATGCGTGTGAACAAAGCCTCCTCGATAAATTCAATTAAGCCTTCGAACATCTTCGATTTACTGGGAAAGTGTCGATATAGTGCTGCTTCCGATACGCCAACCTGTTTTGCCAGAGCGGCTGTAGTAATACGGTTGCCGGGGCTTGTTTCGAGCATTAGTGCCAGCGATTCAAGGATCTGCTGGCGCCGTGAAACTTTTGTGTTTTTACTCATAGTCTGGAGCCCGCGTTAGGAGTTGTTGGTGATCAGAGTGCCGACACCCAGATCGGTAAAAATCTCTAGTAGTACCGCATGAGATACTCGGCCATCGATAATATGAGCACTGTTGACGCCGCATTTTACCGCGTCTAAAGCGCAGCTAATTTTGGGTAGCATACCGCCATATATGGTGCCGTCGGCGATTAAGTCATCGACTTGGCTGGTGCTAAGACCGGTGAGTACTTCACCCTGTTTATCCTGCAGGCCGGCGACATTGGTCAACAGCATGAGTTTTTCGGCGCGGGTGAACTCGGCGATTTTACCAGCCACCAAATCGGCATTGATATTGTAAGACTCACCGTCTTTTCCGACCCCAATCGGGGCAATTACGGGGATGAAGTCACTGTCGAGCAGTGTGTCGATGACCTTGATATTGATGCGATCGACTTCGCCAACGTGGCCGATATCGACAATCTCTGAGGCATTCATGCCGGGTGTTTTAGTGGTGACTTTAAGTTTTCTGGCGCAAATGAGCTGGCCGTCTTTGCCGGTAATGCCGATCGCGGCTCCGCCATTTTTGTTGATTAAATTGACGATCTGTTTGTTTACCGAGCCGCCGAGTACCATTTCCACTACGTCCATAGTCGCGCTGTCAGTCACGCGCATGCCGTCGACAAAACTGGATTCAATGTTGAGCTTGTCGAGCAAGCTGCCAATTTGTGGGCCTCCGCCATGCACCACAATCGGATTCATGCCGATTTGCTTCATTAGCACTATGTCGCGGGCAAAACTGTTTTGCAGATCTTCATCGATCATGGCGTTGCCACCAAATTTAACCACGATGGTTTTGCCAGCAAAGCGCTGGATGTAGGGTAGAGATTCGGTGAGTACATTGGCGATATTCATCGCGCCATCGCTGAGCTGAGACATAGGTGGCCTTGGCTGTTGTTAGCTGTCGTTAGCTAATGTGTAATAAAAAATGGGTTAAATTACCTTAGAAGTTGAGCTCGATATTGGCCTCAATTTTAAGCAGTTCGCGCTTAAACAACGCCTGTAAGTCTTGCAATGCCTTTTTTGTGTCGGCTTCAAAGCGCAGAGTTAGGGCGCTGGAAGTGTTTGACGCGCGCACCAGCCCCCAACCCTTACCAAAATCAACCCGCAAGCCGTCGATAGTGGTGCGCTCGCCTTCTTGAAAATTACCGTTGGCGATTAGGTCTTTGACCAGCGAGAATTTGCGTGTGTCCGAGACTGGCACTAGTATTTCTTCGGTAGCGACCTGCTTCGGAAATACATCAATCATCTCGTCGAGGCTCTGATCTTGCAGGGTCATGATTTCCAGCAGACGCGCGCAGGCGTAAATGCCGTCATCAAAGCCGTACCAGCGATGCTTGATAAATATATGACCAGAGAATTCGCCACCCAAGAGAGCGCCGGTTTCTATCATTTTGGCTTTCATATGCGAGTGGCCGGTTTTCCACATAATGGGGCGGCCACCGGAGCTGCTAATCACTTGGTTGAGTAGGCGGGTACTTTTTACATCGAAGAGTACATCGGTACCGGGATTGGTAGAGACGATATCGCGGGCGAAGAGCATCAGCAGTTGGTCGGGCCAAATAATACGGCCTGTGGCGGTGACAATGGTGAGACGGTCGCCGTCACCATCGAAGGCCACACCAAGGTCGGCCCCGACCTCAAGTACTTTAGCAATTAAACACTGTAGGTTTTCAGAGCGGCTGGGGTCGGGTTGATGATTGGGGAAATTGCCATCAAATTCGCAGTGCAATGGCGTCACTTCACAGCCCAGCTCTTTAAACATTAGCGGGCCGGCTTCGCTGGTGGCGCCATTGCCGGCATCGATAACAATGTGCACATCCGCCGCGAGGGCTACGTCGGCCAGTATCCGGTCGATGTATTCGGGCATCAGATCTTGCTCGGACTCAGTGCCTTGGCCCGAGTGATACTCACCACGCAAAATACGGCTGCGCACCTCCATTACCGCATCATCCGCCAGAGTAACGCCATTGATTACCATCTTAAAGCCGTTGTACTCGGCGGGATTGTGGCTGGCAGTAACCATAACGCCACTATTGGTTGAACTTAAGTGGTGTGTGGCAAAGTACATGAGTGGCGACGGTACTATGCCGATATTGATGACATCGCAGCCGCTGGATTTAATACCATCGATCAGCGCGCTGCATAATTCGGGGCTCGAGTTGCGGGCGTCTCTAGCCACGATCATGCTCGACTCACCATGATCGAGCGCCTCGGAGCCCAGGGCGCGGCCAATTTTATTGGCCAGCTCTGTATTTATTTCAGTCTCGGCTAGGCCCCGAATGTCGTAAGAGCGAAAGATTTTAGCCGGCACATGAATGGCCGCTTTGGCACTCGATTCGATGACGGTGCTGGATTTAGAAGAGCTGTCGCCTAGACCGAGAATATCCTTGTCGGCGGCGGCGACAGTGACGTTGAGCACATCTTGATTTTGGTGCGATGGTTTAGACGGGTTGTTGTTGCCCTTCGCGCGTGTGGCATGTCTCTGCTTAGTGACGCGGTTAGTCAAAGTGTTGCGCAATTGTCTATGCAGTTGGTTTTGGCCAATATGGCGGGCGACGATAACACCAGTAGCAATGCAGATAATAGTGCTCAGCACAGTGATAATAATACTGAGCAGTGGGCTAGTTGCAATCTGTGCGACCAGCGTTGGCGATGCAGTAAAGCGCAGTTGCCAGTGGCTGCTATCAACCGCGGCAGTGCTGCTGCTGAGGTCGTCATTGCCACTGCCGCTGCTGGCGATAATATTGGGGCGGCCAGGGTTGAAACTCTGCACTAATTCGCTGCGTCCTAGGTCACTATGACTGCTGGCAAGAGCGCTAGTGATGGTGCTTATCTTGCTGACGACAAGGCCGGTGCCAAGCACTTTACCCGCATCAGTGGCGATAGTCATAGTGCTGAATAATTGCCATTGATCATCGTTTTTTGCCGCTTCAGTTTTAACCTGCTCATTTTTTTCGGCGCGGTGCAGCATGTTTAGTTCGGCAAAGCGAATGGGGTAGTCATGCTTGCGGTCGACCGCGGCTGTGCCCAATGGGAAAAAGCGCAATGACAAAATTTCTTTACGACTCTCTTGAATACGGCTGAGAACTCGCAGTTGCTCGCGGTCATTTGCCGTCATAGCCTGTTGTAATGAAGCTTGTTGTGACAGCGACTTGAGGGTGTGCCTGAGCTTGCCGCTGACCCGCGCAACTACCGCCGCTTGTTGTTTGGCATGCTCAGCAGTGACTTGCTGCAGATGTTCGGTCTGACTGCCCAAGACAAGGCTGTTATAAAGCCAGAAACCCAGGCCCGCATTGACTAGCAGGGCGAAGGCCACGGCGGCAGTAATCAGCTTTTTAACGCTGCGCTGTATTCTGGCTTTTAATGCCGAATCGTTGTTACTTGGACTAGTTAATATCGCCATGAACGCGAGCTCTCTGCTGTTAATATCAGTCTTTTGAAGACAGTTTAAGCCATGATTTTACTGATGGCATTAATTAGGTCTCGCGCCAGTTGATTTTTGCTGCGCCGGTCAAAATTTTGTTCGAACTTGGGGCTAATCAGTGTAGCGGCATTATCGTCGCTGTTAAATCCTGTGCCTTCAGTTGCCACATCATTGGCGATTATGGCATCCAGATTCTTACGCTTCAGTTTGTCGCGTGCATAGCCGAGGACATTTTCTGTTTCGGCGGCAAAACCGACGGTAAATGGCCTGGGTAAAAGCGCCGACACGGCCTTGATGATATCGGGATTTTTTACCAGCGTTAATGTCAGTTGCTCGCTGCCATCCTGTTTTTTCATTTTTTGATCGGCGGCCGCCAGCGGTCGAAAGTCAGCGACGGCGGCGGCGCCGATAAATAGATCGCAGGCGGATGCTTGGTCAGTACAGGCCGCGTGCATGTCGGCAGCACTGATCGTGTTAATACGCTTCACGTGGCTGGGACAATCGAGCTTAGTGGGGCCACTGATCAGAGTAACTAGGGCGCCTGCTTCAACGCAAGCTGAAGCCAGTGCGTAGCCCATCTTGCCAGAACTGTGATTGCTAATGTAGCGCACGGGGTCTATCGCTTCGCGAGTGGGGCCGGCGCTAATGACCACTTTTTTACCGGCTAATAATCCCGATTGAAACAGTGCGGCGCTGGCGTTTACTAACTCGTCTGCTTCTAGCATTCGGCCGGGACCGACATCGCCGCAGGCTTGTACACCATTGGCTGGGCCAAAAATATGCAATTTGCGCTCGGTCAGCAAGGTCAAATTGGCTTGGGTGGCTAAGTGGCTATACATAGCCTGATTCATCGCCGGCGCCAACGCTAGTGGCGCCTTTGAGGCTAGGCAGACTGTGGTGAGTAAATCATTGCCCTCCCCCGCTGCTAAGCGCGCAATAACATCGGCACTGGCTGGAGCAATAAGAATAAGGTCGGCCCAGCGCGCCAATTCTATATGCCCCATAGCCGCCTCAGCCTCTGGGTCGAGCATGCTGTGGTGTACCGGGTTGCCAGACAGTGCCTGCAGGGTCAGCGGGGTAATGAATTCCTGCGCGGCGCGAGTCATTACCACGCGCACATCGGCCCCAGCTACTTGTAAGCGGCGAATCAGCTCGGCACTTTTGTAGGCGGCAATACCGCCGCTAACACCGAGCAGGATGCGCTTGTTGATTAGAGAGTGGTTAACCGCGGAGGAATCGCTCATGGGAGATCTGTGGCGCTGCAGTGGAAAGCCGCTAAGATAACATTGACAGCGGCATTTTGCAGGCCGTAATCAGAATTAAATGTAAGCGCTAACATACGCACAATAACAACACATGGAGGTGTTATGTCGATTAGTCACTGGCCAGCGGCGGAGCGGCCGCGAGAAAAGCTACTGGCCCGAGGTCCCGGGGCCCTGTCGGACGCTGAATTGCTGGCAATTTTCTTGCGTACCGGTATAGCCGGCAAGTCCGCGGTCGATTTGGCGCGCGACCTGCTTTCAACTTTTGGTAGTTTGCGGCTGATGTTGCAGGCGGGGCGGGATAACTTCTGCGCTGCCAAAGGCTTGGGCGATGCCAAGTTCTGTCAGCTGCAGGCTGTGTTGGAGATGAGTCGCCGGCATTTGCAAGAGGTGCTTGAGCAAACCCCGTTGCTCGATAGTCCCGATCTGGTGCGCGATTATCTAACTTCACAGTTGCGTCATCGCCAGCAGGAAGTTTTTGTCGGTCTTTTTTTAGACAGTAAAAACCACCTGCTGAGCTATGAAGAGTTATTTTTTGGCAGCATTGCCGGTGCTAGTGTCTATCCACGTGAAGTGGTGAAAAAAGCACTGGCTTTAAATGCCTCAGCATTGATCTTATGTCACAACCATCCGTCGGGTGTAGCCGAGCCATCAGACGCCGATAAACACATCACTAAAAGATTAGTAAACGCATTGGCTTTAGTTGAGATACAAGTGCTGGACCACATGATTGTTGGTGATGGCGAGGTGGTTTCATTTGCTGAGCGCGGATTACTTTGATGCACAACTAATCTATTTTTGCATCTGGTGTAGCCAAGCTATTAAATGCCGATAAGCACATCACTAAAAGATTAGTAAACGCATTGGCTTTAGTTGAGATACAAGTGCTGGACCACATGATTGTTGGTGATGGCGAGGTGGTTTCATTTGCTGAGCGCGGATTACTTTGATGCACAACTAATCTATTTTTGCATCTGGTGTAGCCGAGCTATTAAATGCCGATAAACACATCACTAAAAGATTAGTAAACGCATTGGCTTTAGTTGAGACACAAGTGCTGGACCACATGATTGTCGGTGATGGCGAGGTGGTTTCGTTTGCTGAATGCGGACTTCTCTAAATAAGTTGTTTTGCTGGTCGCAAGTGCAAATACTCTGTTTTATATTACTGAATGTGCAAAATTGCACCGTTTTATTTGCTATGGCAGGGATGTTCTGGTATAAAACGCGGCTCTTTGTGGGCGCCTCTAAACGGGGGTGCAGTCAACGTTGATAAAGCGTTGCCACAATGCCTTTAACGGGCGTTATTCATCGAGTATCTCAGCCTTGAGCTTAGATACTTAAAAGATTCGGTTGTCTGCCCTTGCCACAGGGTGGCATTGGTAAATTATTAAGAGGCACGACAATGTCTAAAGTATGTCAGGTTACCGGCAAGCGCCCTGTAACAGGTAATAATGTTTCTCACGCAAAAAACCACACCAAGCGTCGTTTTTTGCCTAATCTTCACTCTCACCGTTTTTGGGTTGAGTCTGAGAAGCGTTTCGTTAAGCTGCGCCTGTCTGCTAAAGGCATGCGTATCATCGACAAGGTTGGTATCGATAAGGTACTCATCGACGTTCGTGCTAACGGCGTAAAAGTTTAAATTTAGCGACAATTTATTGTCGAAATATAATTCGGGAGAATTACAATGCGCGATCTAATCCGTTTGAATTCAAGCGCTGGTACTGGTCACTTCTACACGACTGACAAGAACAAGCGTAATATGCCAGGCAAGATGGAAATCAAAAAGTACGATCCAGTTGCTCGCAAGCACGTTATGTACAAAGAAGGCAAAATCAAGTAATTGATTGTCTTCGATAAAAAAACCCAGCTTTGGCTGGGTTTTTTTATGCCTGTAGCTTGGTGCCTGAGTTATTTTGATGCCGAGCTAAGCCGTGCCAGTATTAAATTACCCCAGGGGTCTACTTCGGCCACCCAGCCATTGTCAATTAACGTGGTTGAAACTGTCTCGCAAATTAGTGCGGGGCCCTTAATCCGCTGGCCTGCCCCCAGTTTTTGGCGCTGATAGATGGTGGTCTGGCCCAAACTGTAGAGTGCCACCGTGTCGCAGGGAGCGGTCGTTCCGGTGGCGACGGTAGGCAATTCAATGCCTTTGCTGCGAGCGAAGACCCGCTGACGCAAATTGACCAGTTCTACGGCTATATTTAGGCGGTGACCATAGCGTTGTTGATGCAGTTGATGAAAGTCTTCGCCAACCTGCTGAATATTTACAAAAGGGATGTTGAGGGTATAGCTCTGACCGCAATAGCGCAGATCGAGGCTTGGCTGTTGTTCAATGGCGGCGGCGGTGACGCCTTCTCGCTGCAGTTCACCCCGACCCCGTTGAGCCAGACGCTCTAGCTGACGCTGTAGTTGCTCTTCTGTGCACTCGGGCAGAGGCCGCAGATAAGCTTGTGAGGTTTGTCGCTCACGCGGGGCGGCCAGCATTCCTAAGGCCGACAACACGCCGCCGTGTACCGGTACTATGGCGCGATTCATATTGAGTGTCGCGGCCAGTGCGCACACATGCAATCCGCCGGCACCGCCAAAACAGCAGAGCTGAAAGTCGCTGGGGTCGAAACCGCGCTCTACCGAGACTACCCGCAAAGCTCTTGCCATATGTTCGTTGGCGAGCTGTATTACACCCAACGCTGCCTCCAAGCGCGACAGTGATAGTGGCGAGGCGATTGTATCCAGAGCCGATTCAGCGGCACCTAGGTCCAATGTCATGGCGCCGCCGAGAAAATTGTCGGGTCGCAAGCGCCCTAGCACCGCGTTGGCATCGGTAACCGTGGCAGCCAACCCACCGCGACCGTAACAGGCCGGCCCGGGAGTCGCGCCTGCAGACTCTGGCCCCACTTGCAGGAGTCCACCCAAATCGACACGCGCCAGAGAGCCGCCACCGGCACCAATCGTATGCATGTCCACCATAGGTACAGAGATAGGGTAATGGCCGAGTTTGCCTTCGCAGGTCAACTGTAAGCCGCCATCGGTTGTTAGGCTAAGCGCGGCAACATCGGTTGAGGTTCCCCCCATGTCAAAGGTAAGCAGATCTTGTCGGCCCGTTAATTTAGCTAAGTAGTTCGCGCCCGCCAAGCCACCGGCAGGCCCTGAAAGTAGAAGATTGACCGCGCGCTGCCCGGCCTGCTCGGCATCGATAGTGCCGCCAGAGGATTGCATAACGCCCAGTGGTGAGGGCGCCACGGCCTTTTGTAGGCGCTGCAAATAGCTCTGAACCAGCGGCCCTAAGTAAGCATTTAACCAAGTGGCGATACCGCGTTCGTATTCTTTATATTCAGGTAACACATAGGAAGAGCAAGAAATAAACAGCTGGCTATCAGCCTGTTGACGCAGTGCTGCCTCGATGCGCTGTTCATCCTCGGGAGCAAGAAAAGAAAACAGCAGATTGATGGCGACAGCGTCCACTTTAAGTGCGATCACCGCATCAACCAATCGCTGCAAGTCTTTATCGCTCAATGCCTGCAGTGATTGGCCCTTGGCATCGGTGCGACAATCAGCCTCGAGGCACAACTCACTGGCGACAGGTGGCTCAATTGCGGCGGGTTGTAAATTGTAGAGCTCGCGTCGTGTCTGGCGACCGATGCTAAGCAAATCTTTGAAACCTTTATTGGTGATAAATGCGGTGCGTACACCTTTGCCCTCAAGTGCAGCATTTGTGGCAACAGTGCTGCCATGAATAATGGTGATCTCGCCCGCCTTAACTTTTGCCGACAATTGCAATTCGTCGATACCCTGTAATATCGCGCGCTCCGGCGCTTCGGGGGTGGAGAGGACTTTGTGGATGCGAATTTTGCCGCGCGCATAAAGAACAAAATCGGTAAAGGTTCCACCGGTGTCTACACCTAACAAAATTGCCATTTTGGTTGCGCCTTAAAGTTAAGTCATTATTGTACAATCACCCAGTGTAAATGTGTTGAGTGTTAAAAAAGTGGCGGCATATCTGAATTACCCGAATTGAAAATCTGTCGCCGCAGGAATACAAACGTCGCACTGTGCCGAGCTAAGCAATTATTTGGAGCAATTAATGCCTGAACTACCGGAAGTTGAAACCAGTCGCAGAGGTATAGAGCCGCATATTCTCGGACGCAAGGTTACAGCGTTAGTGGTGCGGTACTGGCAGCTGCGCTGGCCCATACCGAGAGTTTTACCGGCACTGCTGGCGGGGCATAAATTGCAGGCAGTGGAGCGTCGCGGCAAGTATTTAATATTGCGTTTTAGTCACGGCTGCGCGCTCATTCACCTAGGTATGTCGGGCAGCGTGCGCATAGTTAATGTGCACGAACCCGTGGCCAAGCACGACCACTTCGATATCTGTTTCGACGCTGGCCAAGTGCTGCGCTATACCGACCCCCGACGCTTCGGTTCGCTGTTGTGGGCGGCGGGTGATGTGGGTGAGCACAAACTTATTCGTCACTTGGGGCCTGAACCACTGTCGGTTGATTTCGATTGGCAGTACCTATACCTGCGCTCGCGCAAGCGCAAGCAGGCGTTAAAGACTTTTATTATGGACAGTAACTTGGTGGTGGGAGTCGGCAATATTTACGCCAATGAAGCTCTATTTGCTTCGGGAATTAAGCCTATTCGATTGGCTGGCAAGCTGACCAAAGCGCAGGCAGAGTGTTTAGTGGACAATATTAAGCGGATATTGGCACGGGCCATCGAACAGGGCGGCACCACTTTGAAAGATTTTGTTGGCGGCGACGGCAAACCTGGATATTTTGCCCAAGAGTTGTTGGTATATGGTCGCGGTGGCCAGCCTTGTGTGCGCTGCGATAAACCTTTGAAAGAGATTCGTATTGGTCAGCGCGCCACTGTTTACTGCACTCAATGCCAGCAATAGATAACATGGACAATAAACTATTGCCCGAATTTTACCTTAAGCGCGTCTTCGACAGCCTTGGGGACAAACTTTTTTACATCCCCGCCCATTGAGGCGATTTCTCGTACCAGTGTTGATGAAATAAAGGATAGATGTTCTGACGGCGTCAAAAACAGGCTTTCCATTTCTGGCGCCAAGGCGCGATTCATGTTGGCCAGCTGAAATTCGTACTCAAAATCCGATACCGCCCGCAGCCCGCGCAATACAGCGTTGGCTTGTTTGTCACGCACCAAATTGACCAACAGGCCCTCAAAACCACAAACTTCGATGTTGCCCAGATGTTTCAGTGAGCTTTTAACCAGTTCCACTCGTTCATCAAGTGTAAACAGTGGGCGTTTGGTCTTGCTGGTCGCAATAGCGATCACAACGTGGTCAAACAGTCGGCAGGCGCGCTCAATCAGGTCGATATGACCGTTAGTGATGGGGTCGAAAGTGCCTGGATAAACGACTTTTTTCATGATTGCAGCCTGCATGATAGTGATTTTACGAGATGATAATCAATTTATTAGCCCTTCGCTAGCAGGGCGGGCACAGCGTTGCGGGTAATGCGCAGTTAATAACGGAGGGTAAAGTGGACTCATTCGGTACGCCATAACACTCCATCATTAATCTACATAGTAGAGCTTAAAACTGACCTTGCCAGCACTCTTGTCGCGGTGCAGGCGCCAGTTAGGCGGCACCGCCAGAGTTCGACTGCGTTCACATTCAACGTAAACGGCGCTGCCCGTTTGAAGGTAGCCGCCAACTGCCAGCTTATCAAAGCTGCTCTGCCATAGGTCCTGACTAAAGGGCGGGTCTATAAAGACGATGTCAAAAGGTGCAGTTGCGGGCTGACTTAGCCAGTGAATGGCATCACTAGTGATAACGTTCGCACCGTTCGCATCCAATTGTTTCAGGTTATCGCGCAATTGCTGGGCGGCCAGTGGATGCCGCTCAATCATAGTCAGTTCACTGGCGCCACGAGACAGGCCTTCTAATCCTAGGCCGCCAGCTCCGCTAAACAGATCCAGCACTCGAGCGCCGGCGATATCATTCATTAACCAATTGAACAGGGTTTCGCGTATGCGGCCTCCAGTTGGCCGCAGGCCATCAATATTGGCTACCGGTAGTTTGCGTCCGCGCCAACGACCAGCAATGATACTGACCTGTGATTGTGTACTGGATTTAAGGGGGGGCTTGGCTCTGACCATGATCGCTTCTCTGTGTGCAGGGGCTGAGTAAATTATCTGACAAAGTGATAGGATGACCCATTATTTCGTATCGCTGCGGAGTTTGCCGAGCTTTGCTTTCGGCGGCAAGTGTCCAGAGCCATATTCATCGTTTATCCAAAAAGATAGTAAAGCCGATGTTTTTTAGACGCAAAAAGAAGTCTGCCCCTGAGCCCATACTGGATTCAGAAGTGGAGGTTGCAGTTCCTATTGCCAACTCCAGTTCTGAGCCCGTGGTTGTCGAGCCAGAAAAAGTCAGTATCTTTACCCGTATTAAACTCGGTCTGTCGCGCAGCAGCAGTAATTTTGCCGAGGGTCTTGGCAACTTACTGCTGGGCCAAAAAGAGATCGATGACGAACTGCTAGAAGAGCTGGAGACTCAGTTATTAGTGGCTGATGTCGGCATTGAAGCTACCACTGAAATTATCGATGCCCTCACCACTGGCGCGGCGCGCAAAGAGTTGGCCGACTCCGGAGCGCTCTATACTGCGCTGCGGCAGATGTTGTTGGAGTTACTGTTGCCGGTCGAACAGCCGCTGCAAATTGACAGCGCGAGTAAGCCCTATGTGATTTTAATGGTCGGCGTTAACGGTGTCGGCAAGACCACCACTATCGGCAAACTGGCCAAACGTCTTCAGACTGAAGGCAAGAGCGTGATGCTGGCCGCCGGCGATACGTTCCGTGCGGCCGCGGTAGAACAGCTGCAGGTTTGGGGCGAGCGTAACGATATACCTGTCGTCGCTCAGCACACCGGTGCCGATAGTGCCTCGGTTATCTTCGATGCGGTGCAGTCGGCGCAGGCACGCAACATCGATGTGGTGATAGCAGACACTGCCGGCCGTCTGCACAACAAGAGTCACTTAATGGAGGAATTGAGCAAGGTTAAGCGAGTAATGGGCAAACTCGACCATAGTGCTCCTCACGAAGTTCTACTGGTGCTGGATGCCGGTACCGGTCAAAACGCTATTAACCAAGCTGAGCAGTTTAAAAAGACTGCCGGGGTTACAGGGCTGGTACTGACTAAGCTCGATGGCACCGCCAAAGGTGGAGTAATTTTTGCGCTGAGTAAAAAATTGCGTCTGCCGCTGCGCTTTATTGGCGTAGGCGAAGGCATCGATGACCTGCAGCCCTTTTCCGCCGAGCCTTTTGTCGCTGCCTTGTTTGATGAAAAATTGCATGATAAAACCTAATGATTCGCTTTGATTCAGTGAGCAAGCGCTATCCGAACGGTTTCGATGCCCTGACTCAGGTCAATTTTGAGCTGGCTGCTGGCGAGATGGCGTTTTTAACGGGCCATTCAGGTGCCGGTAAAAGCACTTTGCTAAAGTTGATTACCCTCATCGAGCGCCCGACTTCCGGGCAGGTATTTATCAACGGTCAAAATCTGAATCGTATCAATAGCGGTCAGATACCCTATTTACGTCGCAACATTGGCGTGGTGTTCCAAAACCACCAACTGTTGTTTGATCGCAGTGTTTTCGACAATGTCGCCCTGCCTCTGCAGATTGCAGGCTACCAACGAGCAGAAGTGGGGCGCCGCGTGCGCGCCGCGCTCGATAAGGTCGGCCTGTTAAACAAAGAAAAACAAAATCCTATCGCGCTCTCCGGTGGCGAGCAGCAGCGTGTGGGTATTGCTCGCGCGGTGGTGAACAAACCGCCACTGTTGTTGGCCGACGAGCCCAC
Organism: uncultured Cellvibrionales bacterium; assembly: GCA_913050115.1. Lineage (GTDB taxonomy): Bacteria > Pseudomonadota > Gammaproteobacteria > Pseudomonadales > Cellvibrionaceae > UBA1124. The sequence goes on along the minus strand of CAJWZU010000007.1, from coordinate 21,481 downwards.
CGGCAACTTAGACCCACAGTTATCAGCTGAGATCATGCAGTTATTTCAGGAATTTCAAGATGTGGGGGTCGGCGTGTTAATCGCCAGTCACGACTTAGGGTTAATTAAGCGCATGAATAAACGTGTACTCGGATTGTCTGAGGGCGAGCTGGTGCACGACGGCCTACTGACTGCGGCCAGCTATGCTCCGCGGCCAGTGACCGAGACGGAGCTTTAAATGGCCGTCAATAAGGGCGCTTCTAGAATCGCCGCTCGGCCCGAACCTGCGCGGGCAAGTAGTCATAAAAATAATACTGCTGGCGCCAGTGTCAGCCGTAGTAATACTTCCGATCGTATTAGCTCTTATTTGGCCCACCACCGTGTTACGGCGCTGTCGAGTTTGCAGCGTTTGCTAGCTACGCCGCTGCAGAGTTTGTTGACTTGGTTGGTTATTGCCATCGCTATTGCGTTGCCGGCCATATTTTACGTTGGTCTGCAGAATGTTCAGGCGCTGGGTTCTGGCTGGCAGGCCTCGGGTCAGATATCGGTATTTATTCACAAGCGGGCCCGTCCGCAGGCGATACAGATGTTGCAGGCCAAGTTATTGGCAACACCTGATATTAGCAGTGCGATCTATGTGTCGCCCGAGCAAGCGCTGGCTGAATTTAGTCTTAGTTCCGGTTTTGGCAATGCTCTCGACACCCTCGATGACAACCCATTGCCACCGGTACTCCTGTTAGAGGCGGCCGTAAGTGTCAGTAGTCCCGAACAGCTAAAAGCACTGGCGCTGCAGATTTCCACTGAGCCCATCGTCGACGACGTGATGATCGATATGCAGTGGTTGGAACGCTTGTATCAGCTGTTGGCGCTGGGGCAGCGGGCCGTGCTGGCGCTGGCTCTGTTTTTAGCGCTGGGGGTGCTGCTGGCGGTGGGCAACACTATTCGTTTGGCTATCGAGAGCCGTCGCGATGAAATTGTTGTGGTAAAAATGGTTGGCGCCACTAATGCCTTCGTCCGCCGTCCCTTTTTGTATACCGGCTTTTGGTATGGTTGTATTGGCGGCCTGTTGGCGCTGCTACTGCTTGCAGTAGCGCTGTTTTGGCTGTCGGAGCCGGTGGCGCGTTTGGCCGACCTCTATCAGAGTGAGTTTCGCTTGCAGGGTCTCGATGCCTTCGTCAGTTTTAAGCTGGTTTTAGCCAGTTCGCTGTTGGGATTATTCGGTTCTTGGATAGCAGTATCTAGGCACTTATATCAAATAGAACCTCGTTAAAAGAAGTGGCGCCTTTTGCGTCGGGTGCGGCGTCAGTATTATGCTCGGTTGTTCACGTACCTACTTACACTCGCTTTTAATAGGTCATTGATCCATCACAGCTGCACTTTCACCATCTGTGGTGGTCGCGTGCAGTACTTCCTAGTACTCACAAAAAATTTACAGTGCCTAATTTATAGCTAGCTCTGCGCTGGAAGTTAACGCTGCATTAAAATCAGCTATAAAAATTACTGAATTAGCCTGTATTTATCAGTGTCATAGTTACTTTTAGAGGTAATCGCAATGAACTTCCTAAGCAGTTAGCGCTCTATAAAAACAGATGCTAAACTGTATCAGGAACTTTATCGGAGCACGCCCAATGGGAACTAGTTTACAGCCTGTACACACACTTGCCCCCGGAGCAAATCTAGGGGCCTACATTCAGGCGGTTAATGGTTTTTCTGTATTGTCCGCAGAAGAAGAAAAAAGTCTTGCTGAAGATCTTTTCTATCACGAAAAGGTCGATGCGGCGCGTGCGCTGGTTATGGCGCATCTGCGTTTTGTGGTGCATATCGCCCGCAGCTACAATGGCTATGGCCTCAATCAGGGCGACCTAATTCAGGAGGGCAATGTTGGTCTGATGAAAGCGGTAAAGCGTTTTAACCCCGAAAAGGGTGTGCGCTTGGTATCTTTTGCTGTGCACTGGATTAAAGCTGAAATACATGAATTTGTGCTGCGCAACTGGCGCATTGTTAAAGTGGCAACCACCAAAGCTCAACGTAAGTTGTTTTTCAACTTGCGCGGCGCCAAAAAGCGTTTGGCGTGGTTGACCAACACCGAAGCAAAAGCGGTAGCGGCAGATCTTAACGTTGAAGTTTCGCACGTGCGCGAGATGGAAAGCCGCCTGTCGGCCTTCGATGCCGCCTTCGATGCTGGCAACGATGACGACGACGACAGTGTTTACCAAGCACCCGCGCACTACCTAGAAGATAAGCGCTACGACCCAGCGGTGCAGGTGGAAAACGCTAATTGGCAAGAAACCAATGTCAGCAGCTTGACCGGTGCTATGTCGCAGCTGGATGCGCGCAGCCAAGATATTCTCAAGCAGCGCTGGCTCAGCGATGACAAGTCAACGCTGCACGAGTTGGCGGCGCAGTACGGTGTATCGGCCGAGCGTATTCGTCAGCTGGAAAAGAATGCCATGAAAAAAATCCGAGGCGTAATGGAAGCTTAACCTTCTGTTCACATGAGATAATCCTCATATGTTATTTTTAGGGCCGCACTTGTTGCGGCCTTATTTATTGGAATTAAACCAATATGCCGAAGCTATTTTTACTGACCGCCGTATTTAGTGGCGCCATTGCAGTCTGCATGGGCGCCTTTGCGGCGCACGGACTAAAAGCGCGCTTGAGCGTCGAGCTGTTGTCGGCTTTTCGCACGGCGGTGGACTACCAGTTTTATCACACTCTGGCCTTGCTGGCAGTGGCCTTATTGATCAAACAAATAGGCATATCAGCTCCCCTGTTGGCGGCGGGGTTTTTACTCATTGCTGGTGTGTTGCTTTTTAGTGGCAGTCTCTATGCCATGGCACTAGGCGGCCCCAAGTGGCTGGGGCCCATTACGCCCCTGGGTGGCCTGTGTTTCATCGCCGCTTGGCTCTGCATAGCTTGGGCCACAGTTAATTCAAATTTCTAAATACTCATTATTATTACAGACCCTACTATTGATTCAATTATGACTGATTCTCCTAATGATCCATCCGTCGACTCTGCAGTCGACAAGTCTACCGTAATGGCAGTACCGGCCTCGGTATCTGAGCAGGTGGCAAATGCGAGCGATGACAATTTTGCCTTGCGGCCCGAATATAAGCCTAAGTCGATTCGCAGCTATGTGATTCGTGCCGGTCGTATGACACAGGGCCAGAAGAAAGCGTTTCTGAGCTATTGGCCTAAATATGGCGCCAGCTTATTTGATGGTGAATTTGATTTGATTGAGCGCTTCGGTCGCGAGGCGCCGACGGTACTTGAAATCGGTTTCGGCATGGGCGCATCGCTTTTAACCATGGCCGAGCAGGAGCCAGAAAAAGACTTTATTGGTATTGAGGTACACCCGCCGGGTGTGGGCCACCTGATAAACGAGGCGGGTGCCAAGCATATCACTAACCTAAAGGTTTATATGGCCGATGCCATAGACGTGCTCGACGACTGTATTTTAGACGGCAGCCTCGACCGCTTGCAATTGTACTTTCCCGATCCATGGCATAAAAAAAAGCACAATAAGCGCCGTATTTTACAGCCAGAATTTGCCCAAACCGTGCTCAAAAAGTTAAAAGTCGGCGGTGTGTTTCATTTGGCCACCGATTGGGAACACTACGCGGATCAAATGATGGAAGTCATGAGTGCCGCACCGGGTTATGACAATAAGGCGGGGGAATATCATTACTCTGCGCGCCCTGATTACCGTCCAATTACAAAATTCGAAATGCGCGGCGAGCGCTTGGGCCATGGCGTCTGGGACTTGTTGTTTGAACGTCAAAATTAACGGCGAGCAGATACTGAGTAGCAAGGCCCATTTGACATCTAGAGCTTACGTTTCTTACCTAGAGCCAACAGTTTTAGATAAATAATTAATTTAAGCTATTATTTTTGGAAATTTGATTAACAGTGGCCTAGAGTTAGGCAGAGTTTATATTTATAATCGTGTACGAATTGGTTTGCGGCGGAGCCGTGACATCAAATATGAAATATTTGGATTTATAGCACGGGAGCTATCCATGTTTAAGTTGAAACACATTACTACCGCCCTTTTGGCTGCCTCATGCGCTGTTGTGCAGAGCGGCGTTGTGCAGGCCGAAGACTCTCACCAGTGGGAAGCCACCGGCATGGCCGGTATGAACTCGTTTGATAGCAACCGCAATTTGGACGATGCCAGTACCGGCAGCCTTGGTCTCGGCTATGTGTTAAGCAAAGACTGGACTCTTGAAGGTTTTTATCAGGGTTTTGATGCTGATATCGATAACGGCATCGGCGGCGTCGATGGCCGTCAAGTGCGTTTGGATGCGCTCTATCATTTTGCCCAGCTCGGTGATGGCAGCTGGCGTCCATTCGTACTTGCAGGTCTTGGTGATCAGGAGTTCGATGGTAATGGTGCTAAAGACAGCGAAACTTTCGGTAACCTCGGCCTCGGTATTAAAAAGCAGTTTTCTGATTCTTGGTTGGTTCGCGGCGATGCGCGTACACTTTATAGTTTTGACGAAGACGAAACCGATTACGGTGTAAATGTTGGTCTTAGTTTCCTGTTTGGTGGCAAGAAAACTGCCGCTGAAAAAGACAGCGACATGGATGGGGTATTCGATAGTCTCGACCAATGTCCTAATACTCCAGCTGGGGCCGCAGTGGACTCAGTAGGCTGCCCACTCGATAGCGACATGGACGGTGTTGCTGACTACTTAGATAAGTGTCTGAATACTCCCCATGGCGTTAAGGTCAACGAAGAAGGCTGCGTGCTGACTTCCTCTGAAGACGTCTCTTTCGACTTGTCGCTGCGCTTTGATCATGATGGCGATGAGATTATGTCGCATAACTCTGCTGACGTTGACAGAGTGATTCGTTATTTGGAAGTTTACCCTGTAGCTGACATAGTGATTGAGGGCCATACTGATAGCTCTGGTCCTGCCAGTTACAACAAGGGTCTGTCCGAGCGTCGAGCTGCCGCCATGCTCAACTTATTGACCGGTCAATATGGTATCGATGCTGCGCGTTTGTCTGCTGCTGGTTACGGTGAAGAACGTCCAATCGCTGACAACAGCACATCCGAAGGCCGTGCCGCCAACCGTCGAGTTGTGGCTAAGGTCCTCGAGAGTAAATAAATAAGTTATTTGCTCGACAAAAAAAACCGCAGCTCTATTAATAGAGCTGCGGTTTTTTTGTGCCTGTTGGTATCACCGTAGCTTAGTCAAACATCCCCAATATACCGCTCAGAGCTTCAGTGCCTTTGGTTTTATTGGCCTCGGGACAGGCGTTACCAAAGCCCTCCCACTCTACATCTTCCTCGGGCAGCTCTTCCAAAAAGCGGCTAGGCGAGGTATCTAAAACGTCTCCATACTGCTTACGTTTGCCTGCTAAAGTAATAGTCAGCACTTTTTTGGCGCGGGTAATACCAACGTAAGTTAAACGGCGCTCCTCCTCGATACTGTCCTCTTCGATACTGACGCGGTGTGGCAGCAGCTCTTCTTCCATGCCGACTATGAAGACAAATGGGTATTCCAGGCCTTTGGATGCGTGCAGAGTCAGCATTTGTACCTGATCTAGCTCCTCATCCTCTTCCTGCCGTTCGAGCATATCGCGCAGTACCAACTTGGCAACGGCGTCTTTAATGGTGACCTCTTCGCCCTCCTCATCACCGCGTTCGAGAATCTTTTGGATTGAATCGATCAGGTAGTGAACGTTTTCAAGCGCTCGTTCGGCCGCGCGCGGTGTGTTGCTGTTCTGGTGCAGCCAGCTTTCGTAATCAATGTCGTCGATCATCTGTCGCAGCGTGGCGATGGGATCAGAGCCATTGCAGGCCTCGCCAATTTTATCGATCCAGTGATTAAAGCGCAGAATCCGTTCCAGCCCTTTTTTCGGTAGGTGCGATTGAATACCGATTTCATGGCAGGCATCAAATAAGCTAATTTCACGTTCGTTGGCATAGCGTCCGAGCGCTTCTAAAGTACCCATGCCAATCTGACGGCGCGGGGTGTTAATTACTCGTAAAAAAGCGTTGTCGTCGTCGGGGTTAATTATCAGTTTTAGGTAAGACATGATGTCTTTAATTTCAATGCGGCCAAAAAACGAAGTACCGCCAGAAATTTTGTAGGGAATTTGATGTTGCTGCAGTTTCATTTCAAACAGGCGGGCCTGATGATTGCCGCGGTAGAGAATGGCGAAGTCTTTAAAGCTAATGCCGCCTCGCTGACGCCTAACCAAAATTTCATTAGCCACACGCTCGGCCTCGGCATCTTCATTGGCGCAGCGAATGACTTTAATCATGTCGCCGAGGCCACCATCGGACCAGAGCGCTTTGGTAACATCATGTGGGTTGTGAGCAATTAAATGGTTGGCGGTGCGCAGGATGCGGCTGGTGGAGCGATAATTTTGTTCCAGCTTAATTAGCTTAAGGGTCGGGTAGTCTTCCTTTAGTAGCATTAAATTCTCGGGTCGTGCGCCGCGCCACGAATAGATCGATTGATCGTCATCGCCTACCACCGTGAGACCGCCACGAATACCGACTAGTAGTTTCACCAGCAAGTATTGGCTAGAGTTAGTGTCTTGATATTCATCCACCAGCAGGTAGCGAATTTTGCGCTGCCAGCGCTCTAACACCTCGGGATTATCGCGCAGTATTTCAACGGGGATTAGAATTAAGTCGTCAAAGTCGACCGCGTTATAGGCGCGCAGGGCCTTTTTGTAACGCTCGTATACACGAGCGATGACAGCCTCGCCGTCGCTATCGGCAATATTGGCGGCGGCCTCGGGTGTCACTAGATCATTTTTCCAGTTGGAAATAGTGTTCTGTACCAACTGCAAGTGATCGCTGTCGAGGTCGCCATCTTTGAGCATGATTTCTTTAAGCAGTGCGCGCGCATCGTCGGCATCAAAGATGGAGAATCCGGGTTTAAAACCGAGTAACTTGTGCTCTTTGCGGATTATATTGAGGCCAAGATTATGAAAAGTCGACACTGTTAGACCGCTGGCCGCTTTGCCTTTTAACAAGCTGCTGGCGCGCTCTTTCATTTCGCGAGCGGCCTTATTGGTAAAGGTCAGAGCGGCAATGTTGCGCGCAGAATAGCCGCACTGTTCGACCAAATAGGCGATTTTACGAGTAATTACGCTGGTTTTACCGGAACCCGCTCCGGCGAGTACCAGACAGGGGCCGTCGATATAGTGCACTGCTTCTCTTTGACGGGGGTTGAGCTTTGCCACGGAATACCAGAGTTTAAGAAAGGACAGCTATTGTAGCAGGAAGAGCAGTAAGCCGAATTAACGACAAGCAGGGTTGGGCCAACGGTATTAAGAGTGACAGGTATTTTGGAACAGCTTGAGTAAGCCCTGTTGGATAAAATTGTTACTTTGAGGCGCTGCAGGAATTTCTGGCGATGGCCCAAGAATGAGACCTGTCTTTGCCTTCTGTGGCATTACTTTGATTGGCTTACAGCCTTACCAAGTTTGTATTGCCGAGGGTGTAGATATTCAGTATTAATAAAAGTCGCTGGTATATTTCGGCTGAGATATAGCGCAGGGATATTACTCATATTTTTTATGATACTGGCGTAATATCGTTATTATTTATTGCATCAGCACGCTTATCTTCAGATGCCAATATTGTCGCCTCAATGACCGTTAAAATTTAGCCTCGGTCCAACATTCGATAGCTTAGCGCCTCGTTTAAATGTGGCGTTTGTATCTGTACCTCGCCTGTTAAATCGGCCAAGGTTCTGGCGACTTTTAAAGTGCGATGAAAAGCGCGTGCCGATAAGCCCAGTTTTTCCATCGCGGTCTCCATCATGTTCTGCTGTTGCTGAGTTAGGCAACAATGCTCAGCCAGCGACTCACCACCTAATTCGGCGTTGCTAACGCCCTGACGTTGATACTGGCGCTCAAGGCAAGACTTGACCCTTGCTGCGACTGTTGAGCTAGACTCGCCCCGCTGTTGTGACTGCAGTTCACCACGGACTAGGTTATTGACCGGCACCTGCAGGTCGATGCGGTCGAGTAATGGCCCTGATATGCGGTCGCGATAGCGTTTAATCTGCTCAAAATTACAGCTGCAGGCCCTGCTTGAACTGCCGCTATGGCCACAAGGGCAAGGATTCATGGCAGCAATTAACTGAAATCTAGCCGGAAAACACAGCTGGGCACGGGCGCGCGAGATGCGAATCTCGCCGTTCTCCATCGGTTCGCGCAGTACTTCCAGTACGCTGCGGGGAAACTCCGGTAGCTCATCTAAAAAAAGTACGCCCTTGTGAGCCAGAGTAATTTCACCTGGTTGCGGGGTACTGCCGCCCCCTACAAGTGCGATCGCCGAGGCGCTGTGGTGAGGGTTGCGAAAAGGCCGCTGGCGCCAGTTTGGTGCGCTGCCGCCATTACCTGCGGAGTAAATCGCCGCTACTTGCAGCGCCTCTTTATCGCTTAATGGTGGCAATATACCCGCCAACCGACTGGCAAGCATGGTCTTGCCGGTGCCTGGCGGGCCGAAAAAAAGTAAATTGTGCAAACCTGCCGCTGCTATCTCCAGAGCTCGACGCGCCTGACGTTGGCCTTTGACATCGGCGAGGTCGGCAACAGTGTTTTCTGCACTGGGCGGCACCGCACTCACCTGCGGCATAGCTTCTCGGCGGTGTAAATGCGCACAAACACTGAGCAGATTATGGGCGGCGTAACAGCGTCCTCCGGCCAGCGCGGCCTCCTGGGCATTGTCGGCACTAATAATCAGTGCGCGGCCTTGATCCGCACAGGCCATGGCCGAGGGCAGTGCCGAGGAGATCGGTCGCAACTCGCCCGACAGTGCCAGCTCGCCGAGACATTCGTATTTAGTCAGATTACTGCTGGGAATCTGCTCGGAGGCAGCCAGAATACCCAGCGCGATAGCCAAATCAAAACGGCCGCCGTCTTTAGGTAAATCGGCGGGGGCGAGATTGACAGTGATACGCCGCGCGGGGAATTCAAAGTGACTGTTCAGCAGCGCACTGCGTACCCGATCTTTGCTTTCCTTAACTGCCGCCTCGGGCAGACCGACGATGTTGAAACTGGGGAGGCCATTGGATAAGTGGGTTTCGACGCAGACTAATGGTGCGTCTATGCCGAGTTTGGCGCGGCTATACACCATAGCGAGAGAGGGTGACATAGGCTTCCTTGCTTTGTCATTTGGGTTTAGGTTAAGCGTAGACCAAAGTGATGGCGGCAAGACGCCAAGTGCTTCCTTGTTGGCCCATTGGTTAAATTTTTTCTGTTTATTTCTTGTCGAGCTCTAGATCTAGCTCAGCTATCTGCACTTCCATCGCTTCTAGCTTCTCTCTGGTGCGCAGAAGCACGGCTGTCTGCGCGTCGAACTCATCTCTGGTGACTAGATCAAGCTTACCCAATGCCGCTTGTAAGGCTTGTTTGAGTTGTTCCTGCCCTGGCAGGCCGTCTTTGTTCGACAAAGTCTTGCTGACGCTGTTGGAAATGTCACTAAAAAGCTGCCGTGATAGGTCTGAAATCATAAGGGTCACATGTCGATGATATTGATGGTTCTAGTTTAACAGGCTGAGTCAGTTCTGGTGCGATATTCAGCGGGTGCGGCTGGTTTAAAGAGCAAGCTTGTACCTGCGCCATTATGGTGCGGGCACTCTTTTAGTGGCTAAAGTTGGTGCGAATATGAGGCTGATTAGGGCTTAAATCGATAAAATATGGTGATTTTAACCGCTTTAAAGCGACTTTTAAAAGTTGGCCTGATTTATGCTTAAGTGAGGTCATAAGAACAATTTATTCGCTATTTAAGCGGGATCGAATCCTCATTTATTAAGGTTACAGCTATGAACAACATGACCCCAAAACTACTCGCAACGGCTCTATTAGCCTGCGCATGTTCGGCATTGCCCGTGATGGCGGAAGACTCTGGCGTGTCAGTGTCAGGCAACGTTGCACTGGTGAGTGATTACCGTTTTCGGGGCTGGTCACAAACTAATACCGAGGCCGCTATTCAGGGTGGTTTCGATGTTGATTTTGGCAACGGTTTTAGCGCTGGTGTTTGGGGTTCTAGTATCGACTTTGGCGGTGTTGGCGATAGCATGGAATTGGATGTTTATGCGGGCTACGGCAGCAGCTTTGGTGACGGCGATAACGAAGTCAGCTATGACTTTGGTTACATCTATTACGGCTACCCCGGCGCCGATGAAGTTGTCATCAGTGCTACTAATAAGCCTGATTACGACTACCAAGAGGTTTACGCCAATGTTGGCTACCGCGGATTTTCGGCCGGTATTGCTTACTCAGACGACTATTGGTTGGAATCCGGTGAATTTATCTACCTCAGCGCAGGCTACGAGCACGCATTACCAGCAGGCTTTAATTTAGCTCTGCATTACGGTTATAACGATTTCGCTATTGCCGGTAACAACAGTAACTCAGAGGAAGCCGCGCGTGCTTTTCTGGGCGATAACCAAAGCAGCTACAGCGATTGGTCGATTGGTATCAGTAAAGAAGTCTTTACTCTAAACGCTGATCTCACCTGGGTTGAGACCGATGTATCAGATGACGCCTGCTTCAATACCGATAACTGCGATGGCTCTCTAGTGCTCAGCCTCAGCAAAGAATTCTAAAATTATTTACCTGTAACCCTTTGGAGTAACTCATGGAAAACGATATAGCCCAGTTGCAGTACGCACTGGACACCTTTTATTTTTTGGTCTGTGGCGCGCTGGTAATGTGGATGGCTGCTGGCTTCTCTATGCTGGAAGCGGGTCTAGTTCGCTCTAAGAACACCACTGAAATTTTGACTAAGAACATCGCCTTGTATGCAGTCTCTTGCACGATGTATATGATTTGCGGCTATGCCATTATGTACACCGAGCTTGGTAGTGCACTGCTTAGCGGTATTACGGGCGACGGTTTTACCGGAGCTGAAGAACCAGCGACTTACGCGCCGTCAGCCGATTTCTTCTTTCAGGTAGTGTTTGTGGCCACCGCTATGTCGATCGTATCTGGCGCCGTAGCTGAGCGCATGAAACTTTGGGCATTTTTGGCTTTTGCTGTGGTGATGACCGGGTTTATCTACCCGATGGAAGGCTCATGGACCTGGGGCGGCGCCTCTGTTTTTGGCCTCTACACTCTGGGCGACCTCGGTTTCTCCGATTTTGCCGGTTCCGGTATTGTGCACATGGCTGGTGCAGCCGCCGCTCTGTCTGCAGTAATTTTTCTCGGTGCACGCAAAGGTAAATATGGAAAAGACGGCTCTATTAATCCGATACCAGGCTGTAATATGCCACTGGCGACTTTGGGTACCTTCATCTTATGGATGGGCTGGTTTGGCTTTAACGGTGGCTCTGTATTGGCCATGGCCAGTGTTGAGAGTGCCAATAGTGTTGCGGTTGTCTTTATGAATACTAACGCGGCCGCGGCCGGTGGCTTGATTGCCGCGCTGTTACTGGCGCGCATAATGTTCGGCAAAGCCGATTTAACTATGGCGCTAAATGGCGCTTTGGCGGGTCTAGTGGCGATTACCGCTGAACCCTCTACCCCTACGGCACTTCAAGCGACCTTAATTGGTGTGGCGGGTGGTGTTATCGTGGTCTTTTCTATTTTGGCTCTCGATAAAGTCAAGTTGGATGACCCTGTCGGCGCCATCTCGGTGCACGGTGTTGTCGGTCTATTTGGTTTATTGGTGGTTCCTTTGACTAACCCTGAAGGCTCATCTTTCAGCGGCCAAATCATTGGTGCGCTAACCATCTTCGGTTGGGTATTTGTGACCAGCTCAATCGTTTGGTTGGCGCTTAAGTACACTATCGGTATTCGCGTTAGCGAAGAGGAAGAGTACGTTGGTGTCGACCTTGCCGAATGCGGTATGGAAGCTTACCCAGAGTTCACCAACAAGTAATCGATGTAACGATTATCGAGCTGATCAAGCTCAAATTGCGGCATTGCCCAAACGGTGTGCCGCGTGTATCTTTAACTCAATTGTGGTGCTGGTGATTATTGGCTGGGCCCAAATTGTAGAAGGGAAATAGAGATGAAATTAATTACTGCTGTAATCAAGCCATTTAAGCTGGACGATGTGCGCACCGCGCTGTCTGAAGTGGGCGTACAGGGCATGACCGTTACCGAAGTAAAAGGTTTTGGTCGTCAGAAGGGCCATACTGAGTTGTATCGCGGTGCTGAATACGTGGTCGATTTCCTGCCTAAGGTGAAGTTGGAATTGGCGCTGGACGACGCAATGGTAGAGCAGGCGGTAGAAGCCATCACTAAAGCGGCACAGACCGGTAAAATAGGCGATGGCAAAATTTTTATCACGCCGCTCGAAGAGATTATCCGTATTCGCACCGGCGAGACAGGTGTCGAGGCGGTTTAAATTCGGTTCAAGCCAGCAGCTCTCGGACTCCTCGATAACTGCTCCTGCGTCGCCTAAGGCGCCTACTGTCGGTATTCTAGTAAGCCACATTTATGTGGCGATATTTTCCGCGGTATGTGTACTTCTTGGGCGTTAAAAGCCTCATCTTCGGATGAGGCTTTTTTGGTTATATAGCATTTCAATTTAAAAAAGAGCTATTCAGACCAAATCAACCTAAGAAATTTACTGTTAATAGCGGTGCTGTTAAAAATTCTGAGCTATAAAATAGTATTGCAATAGAAAACTCTACTTTAATAGTCTTAGCAGAGACATCTACAACGGAATTGTGGTGAATTTATGGTTAATGCAGTAGCGGTCAAGAAAACCATCGTAAAGAAAAAAACGACTAAGAAGAAGGCTATAAAGAAGCCAGTCGATAAAATCGCGGCGGCCGAAAAGAGTTTCTTTGGCTCGAAAGATGATCACGCCGAGGACCGCAGCGTTAGCTCGCGCCGTCTTATTCATGACCAGGTTCACGATCAGATCGAGAATTATTTATCCCATGGTGGCTGCATCAGCCAGATAGCCCCGCATGTGACAGCTGAACAAGACACCAAGCCAGGAGCCAGCTACGGTTCACGCCCTATCTGAGGCATTACAGGATTGTTCTATTGCCCTCTGGCAGCGTCGCTAATGGCGCTGACCGTTGCTGAGTTCCTAATCGGGATATACTCAATGTAGGCTAACGCCCTTTTTGCGTCGGCTTTTGCCTCGCTAGAGGGCAGCACCACTGCTCGTGTAAAGTTGCAGCGGTATTTTAAATACCGCTCTCATCCATTTGCTGGCGGCGCTCTTGTTCTGCCTGCTTTAGCAAACCCTCAACCTGATTGGCTTTTTCCAGCGCCTGAATTTGATGCTTTATGATCAATTCATCTTTTGCTATGGGCTCGCTCTTACCGCAGCCGGTGAGTGTGATGGCCGCTAAGCAAATTATTAGTGTGATATTTTTCATGATTTATCGTCCTTATCGAGGTAGGCCCGTGGGTGTGCGCTGTCGTAAACCTTGGCTAAGTGCTGAAAATCCAAATGTGTATACACCTGAGTGGTGGCAATATGAGCGTGGCCGAGCAGTTCTTGTACCGCGCGTAAGTCGCCACTGCTCTCCAGTATATGGCTGGCAAAGGAATGGCGCAGCATATGTGGATTAACCGGTACGCCCAGCGTTAGACTCAACTTTTGAAAGCGCATCTGTACTGCGCGAGCCCCTAAGCGAGTGCCCTGTTGACTGATAAACAGTGCTTTTTGTTCTCTGTTTGGGCCGGCATCTACGCGATAGTCTAACCATAGCTGAAGAGCCGCTTGGGCGTGGCGACCAACCGGCAGTACGCGCTGCTTGCGGCCCTTGCCAAGCACGGTGACAGTGCTGTCGCTGTTAAAACTATCGGTGTCGACAGCCACTACTTCAGACAGGCGCAAGCCAGAGGAGTACATCAGCTCTAACATAGCTCTGTCGCGGGCGGTTATAAAGGTTTCTGCGCGGTTGGGCTGACTGACAAATTGACCAGTTAGATCGGCATCGAGCGCCTTAGGCAGCTTTTTTTCCGACTTGGGGGCGCGCACAATTAAGGCCGGATTTTGTTGCATAGCGCCACTATTAAGGGCGAATTGAAAGAATTTTCGCAGGCTCGACAGCCAGCGCTGCAAGCTGCGCCCCCCCATGCCGCGACGATGCAATTGAGCGAGGCTATCGCGCACTTGGCGGGCGCGCAATGTCGATAAGTCATCAATATTGGCTTGCTGACAAAAGAGCCGAAACTTGTTGAGGTCGCGCAAATAGGCATCTAGCGTGCGCGGCGATAACTGCAACTCGGTTTGTAGGTAGCGTGTGAAGGCCTCTATCTGCTCCGAAAACGGCAGCGGCGGCGCTGGTGTATTTTCGCTCACAGGGACACGCTAAAAAAGTGCTTTTAGCGTGTCAGCAAAAAAGCCGCTCACGCACAGAATGAGTGTATGTGAGATACCGGACTCCTCAAATACGTGTCCGCCGTGGCGGCCATGTTTTGGCGATTAAAGAACCGCATTTTAAGTTAGAACTTCATATGTGGTGGCAGCGTTCTATTGAGTACTTCGGCGATGTAGCTCAAGAACAGAGTGCCCATGCTAGAGCGATAGTAGTTGGTGTCTTTATTTGCGATGGCCAGCAAACCAAAGGTAGTACCGTGAATAAGTGGTACACACGCGACAGAGCCAATTGCACTGGCGGCTTTGTCGCCGAACAAGAAAGTCAGTTCGTCGTCACTCATTTTGCCGCAAAAGGCGCGGTTATTTTTCATCAGCGAGCCTATATGGCAGCGCGCTTCGGTGGGGGAGACCACGCGGGCCTCGCTGCCCGGAATGCGGCTGGCGTCGCCCAAGAAGATCAAACTGGTGTGCTGGATCTTGAATTCGTTGTCGAAGCTGAAGCGCAGCGCATCGACCCCGTCGCCTAAATCGCGAGCTTCAAGTAGTGCCAGCACTAGGCGTTTGGTGTGCTCGAATAACTTATCATTGTCGCGGGCGTTGTCGAGCAAGCTGCTGAGTCGATGTCGCATATCCATATTGCGCTCGCGCAATACCGATACCTGCCGCTCAATTAGCGAGATGGCATCGCCGCTCTCATGAGGCAGGCTTAGATCCGCTAAAAGGCCGCCGTGATTGATAAAAAATTGCGGGTTGTCGCGCAAGTAGGCTGCTACTTGATTGTCATCGAGGGTGGTTGCCACTGATTTTATATCGCTCATGCTGTTGTACCCGATTCCCTAAAAAGATCCTTGAATAAAGGAATGGAAAATCAAAGATTTTCCGCGTTTATATTGATCTGTCCATGATTCTTTATGGTTTTCATGGTCAAATTTTGATCTGACCATGAAATACAGTCGTTGCCGGCCCAGTCATAAGCACCGGCTCGCCCGGGCCCTGCCAGGTAATACTGAGACTACCACCGGGAAGGTTGACTTTCACGGTCGAGTCTAACAAACCCTGCACGCGCCCACTGACCACTGCGCCACAAGCTCCGGTACCGCAGGCTTGGGTTTCGCCCACGCCGCGCTCAAATACGCGCAGGTTGACTTCGCCGCGATTCAACACTTGCATAAAGCCGGCATTGACGCGCTTGGGGAAGCGCGGATGAGCTTCTATTAGAGGCCCCATAATGGCCACCGGAGCCGAGGTCACACAATCTACCAGCGTTACCGCATGGGGATTGCCCATGGATACGGCCCCCACCTCAATCATCTGGCCGTCTAATTCCAGTTTATAGTTGTTAGCCTGTTTAGGGGCTATAAAAGGCAGGCTGGCGGGGTCTAGTTGAGGCGCGCCCATATCGACAGTGACCTGACCATCGTCTTTGATGATCAATTCTAAAATACCGGTGGCAGTTTCAACCTTGATACGGCTGCGGCCAGTAAGCTTATTCTCGCGCACAAATATAGCGAAGCAGCGAGCACCGTTGCCGCAGTTCTCAACCTCTGAACCGTCGCAATTAAAGATACGATAGCGGAAATCGACATCAGAACTCGTCGGTTTTTCTACCAGCAGCAGCTGGTCACAACCGATACCGATATGGCGATCGGCAATACGTCGCACTTTATCGGGCGATAGACGAACGCGCTGGTTGATGCCATCGATAACAACAAAATCGTTGCCGAGGCCGTGCATTTTGCTAAAGCGCAGGCGCATGTTGTTAGGAGCCTTCTGGCAGCAGTTGTTCGCCGCGAATTAAGTCTTCGAAGGTTTCACGCTGACGAATGATATGGAACTGGTCACCATCGACCATCACCTCGCAGGCACGGCCGCGACTATTATAGTTGGAGCTCATGGTAAAGCCGTAGGCACCGGATGACATCAGCGCCAAGAGGTCACCCGCGGCAAGAGCCAGCTGGCGATCTTTGGCGAGGAAATCACCAGTCTCGCAGATAGGGCCAACTAGGTCCCAGAGCTTGCTTGGAACCGAGGTGTTGACGCTGAGTGGCTGCACATCCTGCCAGGCCTGATAAAGCGCTGGGCGGATGTTGTCGTTCATAGCCGCGCTGACAATAGCGAAGTTCTTGTGTTCGGTCGGCTTCAAAAATTCGACCTTGGTCAGCAGTACGCCGGCGTTAGCGGCAATGGAACGGCCCGGTTCAAAAATCAAACTTAGCGGGCGCTGGCCCAGCTTGGTTTTAATGGCGGCTATGTAATCGGCTACCGGTGGTGGTGTCTCGTCATCATACGTTACGCCGAGACCGCCGCCGAGATCTAAGTGCGCGATTGTTATGCCCTGCTCGGCCAGTTGGTCAACCAATAACAGAACGCGATCGAGGGCGTCGAGAAACGGTGTCAATTCCGTTAGCTGTGAACCAATATGGCAGTCGATACCCTGTATGCTAAGGCTCGGCAGTTCGGCGGCGCGAGCGTAAACCAAATGCGCGCGCGCAATATCGACACCGAACTTATTTTCTTTCAGTCCGGTAGATATATACGGGTGAGTGTTGGCGTCGACATCGGGGTTGACCCGAATCGAGACATTGGCGACTTTGCCTTCATCACTGGCGACTCGGGCCAGTAGCTCCAGCTCCTGTTCCGATTCGACATTAAAACAGTGTACGCCCACATCTAGCGCGCGAATCATCTCTGCACGGGTTTTACCCACGCCGGAGAATACGATTTTGGCGGGGCAGCCTCCGGCGTACAGTACGCGCTCTAACTCGCCCATGGAGACTATGTCAAAACCGGCACCTAGTTTGGCCAACAGGCCCAACACGGCGATATTGGAGTTTGCCTTCACCGCATAGCAGATCATGCTGGGGTGCTTGCCCAATGCATCTTGGTAACTGTGAAAATGTTGGCTAAAAGCTTTGCTGCTGTAGACATAGGTGGGCGTGTCACAGGCAGCTGCAATATCGGCCAGAGGCAGTTGCTCAGCGCAGAGTTGGCCACTGGCGTTGCGAGTAAATTGACTCATGTTAACTCTCAAAAATATTTTAAATATTGGTGTTGGCTACGGGTGTAGCTGGCTGTATCTCATTTACGACTGCAGAGACTGCGGGCTGAGCTTCGCTCTGCTCTTGAGCCGGGCTGTCGTTCTGGTGATCACTCTGTGGTAAATAGAGCGGGCCTTTCTGGCCGCAGGCCGCCAGTAAGATGATCGCGGCAAGCACAATAGTGGTGCGGTAAGCGGTGGCGGTAAATGATTTCATGATTAGGGCTCGAAATGTTCGCTTAAATGGCCGTCAGTATAACCTTGGCCGCGCGCTATTACACGGCTTTGAAGGCCCTGTTAAGCAGTTGTTTAAGTTCATTTTTAAATTTGAGGGCAGTGAAGAATTTGCACATGGCAGTAATTGCTAATGCCTGCCGAGCACTGGCTGAGATTAAAAATGACTATACAACAAGAGTATGTTGTATACCCTCTGGCGATTAGCTCAAATGTTGCGTAATCGAGGTGAGGACATGGTTACTCATAGTTAAAAATTAAGGACCAATATTGCCGGTAACAGAGGGTTTAACTGCTGTCGCCGCAGAGATTTTAGGCAGCAATGGCTATGTGTCTATGGAACTGGAACAGCAAAGCAGCATAAGTTTTTACGATCAAAATCTGGGTAAATATTATCGTTAAAAACAGTTTTTTAATTACGGCTATTTGCGAGCCCATACAGCGTAATAATGCACCGTCAATTGCTCCCAGTTAGCGACGATTAGGTTATGACCATTAGTGCCGTTGCTTCTCTTTTAAAAGCTTGGCTAAAGTATCGTAGAGTTTGTTAGGTGCTACCGGTTTAGAGATGTAACCATTCATACTGGCATTCAAGCAGCTTTCTCTGTCGCCTTTTAAAGCTTGAGCGGTGAGGGCGATAATGGGAATTTGCGGGTTATGACAGCCGTTGCGAATGGCGCGAGTGGCCTCGAAGCCATCCATTTCGGGCATTTCTATATCCATTAATACAGCATCAAACTGGCCATCATATTTTTGCATTAGAGCGATAGCTTCGCAGCCGTTGTTGGCAATGGTAACGCGGACTTTTTTCTTTTTGAGGATGCCGGCGGCTACCTTTTGGTTAACGATATTGTCTTCTGCCAGCAACAGGTGCCTACCACCAAGCAGGCGATCAATATCCTCGTTCGCAAGCGATGCAACCGGGCTGGGGCTTGGCTCAGGTTCTTGTATTTGGTCGGAAAACACCTCGGCCAAGGTATTAAATAGCCGAGATTGGCTGACCGGTTTACTGATAAAGCCGTCGATGCAGTCTTGTTGCTGCGGATCGAGTATTTCATCTTTGCGGTAGGCCGATACCATCACTACCGCGGGCACTTGCTTAAGTAATGTGTCGGCTTTAATCATAGCACTGGCTTCTAGGCCATTAATATCAGGCATGCGCCAGTCCATAAGTACCAACTGGTAGGGGTCACTCTCATCGTGCTCAGCCGCCTCAATTTTGGTGACGGCATCCACTGCACTGCAAGCGGTATCGCTGCGTAAATGCAGGCTTTGAGCTGTGCGGGCAATAACCGTGCGGGCAATATCATTGTCATCGACAATTAAGGTGCGCAACCCTTCAAACTTGTGTGCTTGAGTGGTCATAGAGGTGCTGCCAATATGACTGTGTTCAAAGCGGGCGATAAACGTTACATCGCTGCCCTGCTTAGGCTGGGTCTCTATATGAATACTGCCATTCATGAGCCTAGCCAAATGGCGGCAAATGGTCAGGCCGAGCCCGGTGCCACCAAAGCGGCGTGTGCTAGAGCCATCGGCTTGAGTGAACGGTGTAAAAAGATTGTCGACCTCGGCCTGTGACATGCCAATGCCCTGATCAGATATACAAAATCTAAGCTCAACGAAGTCTTTAGTGGTTTTCTCGATACGGGTGGTAACGACAATATTGCCGTGGTCAGAAAACTTGATGGCATTGTTGATTAGATGATAGAGCACTTGGTTAAGGCGCACGGCGTCACCGCGTAAAAAACGCGGAGTGTGGCTGTCGGTATCGAATACGACTTCAAGTTTTTTTAAGCTGGCGTCGACATCGGTCAGTTGTGACAGATTCTCTAATACTTCATCGAGGTCAAAGTGAATGTTGTCGAGCACGATTTTGTCGGAGTCAATCTTGGCGAAATCAAGCACCTTGTCGATAATGTGTAGCAAGGTATTAGCGGCCTGATCGATATTGCCAAGATAATCGACCTGCTGGCGGCTCATCGATGTGTCTCGCAGCAGGTGTCCCATACCTATAATAGCGTTCATGGGGGTGCGAATCTCATGGCTCATGCGATTCAAGAATTCGCTCTTGGTGCGGTTGGCCGAGTCAGCCTGCGCCTTGGCGTTGAGCAGCTCTTCTTGAGAATCTTTAAAGTGAGTTATATCGGCGTTAATACCTACCACGCGTTGCGGTGTACCATTTTGATCGCGCTCAACGAATTTGGTACGCGAATAAACCCACAAAGTGGCGCCGTTTTTATGACGCATGCGGTATTCAAAATCTAGGTGATCATGCTTTGCTAAAATGGCGGTTTGATAATGACTGACAACATTGTCGAGATCATCAGGGTGGATAAACAGTTCTTTGAGGGTGGTAAAGGACATTTCTGGGGGGGTATCTTCGTGCCCCAGCATGCGTAAAAAGCTGTGACTAAAATAGATTTTTCCGCTCTGTAGATCCCAGTCCCACAGACCGTCGCGCGAGGCCTCCATCGCGTATTGAAAACGGGTGTCGCGCGCGGCCAGACGCGCTGTCATGGTTTGGCGTTCAGCCACCATATCAATTACATCGCCAATCGCTTGAGTGAGATCGAACTCGCGTTTACTCCACTGTGGTCGCGGATTGGTATTGGTTTTATAGAGGCAAATATAGCCACAGGTACTGCTGCGGCGCTGAATTGGCAAAATACTGAAGCTGGCAATGTTGCTGTTGCACAGGGCTTGTTGAATGGCACAGGGCAGGGTGTTGAAGTCAGCGGCAAAAACGGTATGGGTTTCGCATTGCGCAATGCTGCCAAGCCAGCGGCTACTTTGTGCGAGTGAAATTTGTTGCCACGGCGGCGGCACGGTGTCGCTTCCATCTGGTTGGCGCCAGTGGCTATGCTGTTGTATGGGGGTGTGATCAGATGACATTGAGTGAAAGCAACAACCTTCCAGTTGTAGCAGCTCGCTCAGTTCAGACAAGGTGTGATTGATAGCGCCTTCGGTCGAGAATTCAAACAGCTCTTTGATGGTATTTACTAACCAATGCTCCCAGAGTAGTTGGCGCGGTTTCCGACACGACATGTCACCCGAGCCGCGTTTATTGACGGCGCGTTCGTCACTAACCACTTGAGCTGCACGCATCCCCGCCAGCTCACGCTCGAGTTCGTCAATACGCTCCCGGAATGCTTCCGAGGATCGCGGTTGTTGATCCTTGTTACCTGTCATCGCGTGTTTTAGAGACCAATTTTGGCCCGTTATACCTCGCTATTGTTAGATTCTGAAGAGCGCATGTGCCCAGAAGTGACAAACACACTACCTTAATTCTAATAGTAGTCGTTGATTGGCCCGTTGCTAGTTAGCTTTATTATGGTGTAGCGCTTATCAATAACGATTTGTTCTATCGAAACACTTAAGCATAAGGCACTTCTCAATCACCATATCTAGCATCACTCTCAGCACCGCTGGTGTCAGAGTAGCATACGCTTGGACAGTTAAACTAACCTCCGTAACCCTAACTACTCTGCCTCTTTATTAACTCGTTGTGAATACTAGCGCGTTTGTAAATGCGCCTTGGCACGTATTACTGCGGCGCGAACCTGATTGGGTGCAGTGCCACCGATGTGATCGCGAGCGGCCACTGAGCCTTCCAATTTGAGTACTTCAAAAACATCTTGCTGAATAGTGCCAGAGAACTGCTGCAATTCTTCCAGCGTCATTTCGGACAGATCTTTGCCGGTATTCAAACCGTGGGCCACTGATTTTCCCACCACCTCGTGGGCATCGCGAAATGGCATGCCCTGGCGAACTAAGTAATCGGCCAGATCGGTAGCGGTCGAGAAACCGCGCTTAGCTGCTTCAAACATGCTGTCTTTTTTCGAGGTTATCGCCGGAATCATATCGGCAAATGCGCGTAGACTGTCGCGCACGGTGTCGATCGAATCAAACAGCGGCTCTTTGTCCTCTTGATTGTCTTTGTTGTAGGCCAGTGGCTG
>CAJWZU010000006.1 GCA_913050115.1 uncultured Cellvibrionales bacterium | reverse complement strand
CCATTGATCGACCGCAATCATAGCCGCTTTAATGATGTCGGCGGCGGTGCCTTGCCATAGAGGCTGGATTAATGGCGCTGGCTAGTGCGCTTCATCCCAGTTATTACCAACGCCTGCTTCAACGATTAGCGGCACGTCTAGTTCAACAGCAGATTCCATTAACTGACACAGCTTAGCGCTCACCGAGTCGACTTGGTCTTCTGCTACTTCAAGAACCCATTCATCGTGTACTTGCATCATTAACACGGCATCGACTTTGTCTTTATATAGCCATTGATCGACCGCAATCATAGCCGCTTTAATGATGTCGGCGGCGGTGCCTTGCATCGGTGCATTAATGGCAGTGCGCTCGGCGGCTTGCTGCTTCATCTTGTTACTGGCGTTAATGTCCGGCAAATACAGGCGACGCCCCTGCAGGGTTTCTACATAGCCTTCATCGTGTGCCTTGGCTCGCACGCTGTCCATATAGGCTTGTACACCGGGATAGCGTTCAAAATAGGTGTCGATGTATTCCTGCGCTTCATAGCGGCCAATATCCAATTGCTTTGCTAAACCAAAGGCCGACATGCCGTAGATAAGGCCAAAGTTAATGGCCTTGGCGCGACGGCGCATCTCATTGGTAACACCGTCCAGTTCGACTCCGAACACCTCGGCGGCCGTGGCCTTGTGTACATCTAAACCATTAGAAAAAGCACTCAGCAAGCTTTCATCGCCGGACAGATGCGCCATAATGCGCAGCTCAATTTGCGAATAGTCAGCCGCCAGTACTTTGTAACCGGGGCGGGCAATA
The DNA here is from genome assembly GCA_913050115.1 of uncultured Cellvibrionales bacterium. Classification (GTDB taxonomy): domain Bacteria; phylum Pseudomonadota; class Gammaproteobacteria; order Pseudomonadales; family Cellvibrionaceae; genus UBA1124. The sequence continues at coordinate 72,836 of CAJWZU010000006.1, read as the reverse complement.
AAGGCCTGACGCACACGGCGCCCCTCTTCGGTGCGAATGGGAATATTCTGCAGATTTGGATCAGAGGACGACAGACGACCAGTGGCTGTGACGGCCTGATGGTAGGATGTATGTATTCGGTTTGTGCCGGGGTTTATCATCTGCGGCAACTTATCGGTATAAGTGCTTTTGAGTTTAGCTAGACCGCGATATTCCATCAGAACCTGCGGCAGCTGGTAATCCAGCGCCAGCTCTTGCAACACGGCCTCGGCAGTTGATGGGGCTCCTTTAGGCGTTTTCTTGATAATTGGCAGCTCTAACTTTTCGAACAGGATGACGCCCAACTGCTTGGGTGATGACAGATTGAACTCTTCACCGGCCAAATCAAACGCCTGTTTTTCTAGCGCGATTAAGCGCTCGCCCAGTTCGACACTTTGCAGACCCAGCACTTTAGCATCTACCAGCGCACCGTTACGCTCGATGCGCGACAGCACCGACACTAACGGCAGCTCTAATTCATTGAAAACTCGCACTGGCCCGTCCAATAACTGCAGTTTGGTCCACAATGCTTGATGCAGGCGCAAGGTAATGTCGGCATCTTCAGCCGCATAAGGCGCAGCGTCTTCCATTTTGATCTGGTTAAACTTCAGCTGTTTAACGCCCTTACCGGCAATATCCTCGAACTTAGTGGTTTTTAAACCTAGGTACTTGTTCGCCAGGCTGTCCATATCGTGGCGCGTAGCGATGGAATCGAGGGTATAGGACTCGAGCATAGTGTCGAAGGCAATACCGCGCAGGTCGACATCGTAATTAGCGAGGACATTTTTATCATATTTGAGATTTTGACCGACTTTTTTGCACTGTTCATCTTCTAACAGCGGCTTGAGTAATTCGATTAAACGCGCGCGTTCGATCTGCTCTGGCGCGCCCATATAATCATGACCACAGGGCACGTAGGCGGCCTCACCTGGTGAAATAGCAAAAGACACACCGACCAATTGCGCCTGCATATAATCGAGGCTAGTGGTTTCAGTGTCGAAGGCAAAAAGCTCGGCCTGCTGCAAGCGTTTAAGCCACGGCTGTAAATCGGCTTCGGTTAAAATAAGTTGGTAGTCTGTGTCCTCGGCAACCGCAGTAACTTCTTCAATCTCGGCGGTAGGCTCGCCTTTGCCACGACTAAGCTCAGCCACCCAACCCTTAAATTCCATCTCGGTGTAGAGCGCCAGCAAAGCGGCGTTATCGGGCTCGGTCATCAGCAGCTCTTGCGGACCCTGCTCCAGCTCGACATCCAGCTTAATAGTAGCGAGTTCATAGGACAGAAATGCCATCTCGCGGTTATCTGCCAGTTTCTCGGGCATCTTTTTGGCGCCGCGAAAGGTGAGGCTGCGCACGGCTTCTAAATCGTCGTAAATAGCATCAATGCTACCCAAACCCTGCAACAGCGCCAGCGCTGTTTTTTCGCCGACACCGGGAACACCGGGAATGTTGTCGACCTTGTCGCCCATCAGTGCGAGAAAATCGATAATGAGCTCGGGGCCAACACCAAATTTTTCCACCACACCGGGAATATCCATCACCGTCTCGGTCATGGTGTTCACTAGTGTGACGTGCTTATTAACCAGCTGCGCCATATCTTTATCGCCGGTGGACACAACAACATCCATACCAATCTCTGTCGCCTGTGCCGCCAGCGTACCTATAACGTCATCGGCCTCGACACCGTCGATCACCAACAGCGGCATTCCCATAGCGCGAATAATATTGTGTATCGGCTCTACCTGCGGGCGCAGATCATCGGGCATGGGCGGGCGCTGAGCTTTGTATTCAGAATAGATTTCGTCGCGAAATGTCTTGCCCTTGGCATCAAAAATAACCGCGATATGACTCTTGGGATAATCCTTAACCAGACGCCGCATCATACTGCTGACCCCACGTATTGCGCCGACTGGCTCGCCTAAAGAGGTGCGTAAATCGGCCTGATACATGGCGTGAAAGGCGCGGTACAAATAAGAGGAGCCGTCAACAAGGACGAGAGGCGCAGTGCTAGACATAAGATTTTCCGAGATAAACAAATAGCGTGAGGTAACACTCTGGCGGCAAGGATACACCACAGCCGCCCAACTGTGGGGGCAAGCTTGTCTTTCGACCGCGGCAAACTCAGTTATACCTTGCGGTTTAACGAACAATTTACCCCCGCAGTAACTACTAACCAGAACCTATAAGGGGCCTGTAAAAAGCCTATCGATTACTGTGTAGATAATGGTACCTCGGCAATAGCTCCGGCATTGCTCGAACAAGTCGCATGCTATGACGACTCGCTTTATGCATACACGCCGCAGAAAGAACCCGATAAAACCTACTTGTGGCTAATCGGCTGGATATTTAGGGTTGTCTTAAACACCCTGCAAAAGCATCTCCCATGGTGCTGAGCAATTCGATATAACTTCCAGTGTCGACCCCCAGAGGATCGACACTGGCGGTACGCAAACCTAAATCTGCAGCCAATGCGCGGGCTGCTCCTGATTGCTGCCCGCGCTCAACAAACACACATTCGGCACGCCCCGCTAACTTTTCTCGCAACTGATACAGATGCCGAGCACCTGGCTTTTGCTCTGGCGACAGAGTGATGTAAGCCAACTGATTGAGCTGATAACGACTGACAAAGTGATCGTAACCGCGATGATAAACCGCGAAACCGACTGCACTGACCGGCTGTAACTGTTGTAATAACACCTTGTCTAAGCGGTCTAGTTGCTCAACAAATTCATTCAGGCGCTGCTTATATTGTTGCTTTTTTGTAGGGTTAAGCGTTACTAAGCGCTCACTTACTATCTCGGCTACCACCTTCGCATTAACTGGGTTTAACCAAAAGTGTGGGTCTCTATCGCCATGCTCATGATCATCATGATGATGAGCACTTAAGCCTGTATCACCTTCATCACTGTCGACACTTGGCCACTGCAAGCGACTCAGTTGTGCCAATTCCAACACCTGAGTGTTTTTCTTATCGAGTAAAGATTTAACCAAAAAACGCTCTAATAACGGCCCACCCCACACTACCAAATCTGCGCTTTCAAGGCGCTGACGGTCGGAAACCTTCAATGCGTAATCGTGCGGCGACGCCCCCGAACGCACTAAAATCCCCACACTATCCCCGGCAATTAAAAGAGGCTCAATAAGCTGAGCTAAAGGCTTTATGCTAGCCTCGATCTGAACTGCTTGGACCTGAGAAAAATGCAAGCACAACAGTAGCAGTGACATTAATTTAACAAACATTGAGATAACCCTTAATAACTTCGGTATTCTTTCGCTGAAGTTATACAATAACATACCTACTAGTGTGCCCAGCACTTTTGAAACCAGCTTTGAAGGCCAATATGCGCACCCAATCGGAATCCAGCCAGCCTTTGGCTTGCCAACAACACGATCACAATCATTGTATTGAAGAGGCTCTTGTCGCCGCACGTGAGCTATGCAAAAAGAATGGTGTGCGCCTGACCAGCCAGCGAGAAAAAGTGCTTGAGCTTATTTGGCAAAGCCACAAACCTTTAGGCGCTTATACATTAATGGACATGCTGGCCGAGGCTGCTGCTAAACGAGTGGCACCACCCACTGTTTATCGAGCCCTCGATTTTCTGTTGGAGCAACATCTGATCCATCGCATTAATTCACTCAATGCTTATTTAGGCTGCCCAAGCCCTGGTACCACCCACCCCAGCCATTTCTTTATATGCCGAGCCTGTGGCATTGCGATTGAAAGTGTGGCCGATGAGATTGCGGTGAGCATAGCTCGTGCTGCTGATGCTGCTGGGTTTAGCTGTGAATCTCAGTCGGTTGAAATCGTCGGCCTATGTCCAGCTTGTCAAGCCTTAGATAAGGTTCCGCAATGACCCAACTTGCTCCCAATCGGCTAATCGATGCCCGTGGTATACAACTCTCATTTGGCGAGCGCGATATCCTCAAGGGTGTCGACTTGGTGATTGATCAAGGCGAGATTGTCACCTTAATAGGCCCCAACGGCGCCGGTAAAACGTCGCTGGTAAAAGTGGTGTTGGGGTTACTCAAGCCGACTAGTGGCGAACTGGCCCGTCGAAAAAAACTGCGTATCGGTTATATGCCGCAAAAACTGCACATAGAGCCGAGCTTGCCGCTGACAGTGAAACGTTTTTTATCGTTGGCGGCCTCTGTGCGCGAGCCAGAATTGCTCGATGCATTGGCGCGGGTAGGTATCGAGCGATTACTACACAACCCCATACAGCAACTTTCTGGCGGTGAAACGCAGAGGGTATTGCTGGCCCGGGCAATTTTACGCAAACCGGAATTACTGGTGTTAGATGAACCGGTACAGGGCGTCGATATCGCTGGCCAAGCTGAGCTCTACCGCCTCATTAACCAATTGCGCGACCAGCTCAATTGCGGCGTATTAATGGTTTCGCACGATCTGCATTTAGTAATGGCTAACACCGACACAGTGGTGTGTCTGAATAAGCATGTCTGCTGTCATGGACACCCTGAAAAAGTCAGCAGCCACCCCGCCTATTTAGAATTATTCGGCGCTGCTGCTCAGACTGATATTGCTGTTTATACTCACAATCATGATCACAGCCACGACATGCATGGCAATGTCGTGGCATCGGACTCTAACTCGGACCACTCTAACTGCAACCACAGCTTATAGCCTCAGAACCATGCCTGACTTTTTACTTTACGCCCTGCTTGCTGGGCTAGGTGTCGCTCTAGTTGCGGGGCCTTTGGGCTCGTTCGCTGTTTGGCGCAGAATGGCTGTAGCTTGAAAGGAGAGATACATTGAATAATGCAACAGAGATAACTGAACATGCCTGACTTTTTACTTTACGCCCTGCTTGCTGGGCTAGGTGTCGCTCTAGTTGCGGGGCCTTTGGGCTCGTTCGCTGTTTGGCGCAGAATGGCTTACTTTGGAGATACGCTCGCACACTCTGCATTGCTCGGAATTGCCTTTGGCTTATTGCTGCAGATTAACATTAGCTTGGCTGTGACTCTCGGCTGCCTGCTTTTGGCGTTGATCTTAGTGCTGCTGCAGCAGAATCGATTTATTGCGACTGACACACTGCTGGGTATTTTATCCCACTCTACTCTGGCGCTCGGTTTAGTCACTGTGAGCTTAATTAGCGATGCGCGCATAGACTTAATGGCCTACCTATTTGGTGACCTACTCTCAGCAAATGGCAGTGATGTAATTACAATTTATGTTGTGGCTGCCGTAGTTATATTCAGCCTCATTTGGCTGTGGAAGCCGCTACTCGCTATAACCGTACATGAGGATTTAGCGAGAGTAGAAGGTGTCCCAGTCACAGCCGTACGGACGGGCTTAATGCTGTTAATGGCACTGGTAATCGCGATCGCGATGAAAGTCGTTGGGGTGCTCTTAATAACGGCTTTGCTAATCATTCCCGCCGCTGCCAGTCGGCGCCTCAGCAATACACCCGAACAGATGGCTATGATCGCTAGCCTGCTCGGCTGCTTATCAGTATGTATTGGCCTGGCCGCGTCATTTTATTGGGACACTCCAGCTGGGCCCTCAGTGGTACTTAGTGCCAGTGCTTTATTTGTCGCAACATTGCTTAAAAAGCAGCCCAACTCATAATAAATATCGCATTTATTCCAGTACATGTAGCCTGATTACAACTTGTAGGCTATCTCGCACAAACTTCTCGGCCTTTTTCCACTGGCGCTAAATGAGATTTAGACCCAGACTGAATATAGTTTGAATACTTTTCCAATTTTTTATGATTGAAAAGTCGACGCTTATTCCAGGGATGATTGAGATGGCCGAACAAAGCCTTATCATTGGTAACAACAATATGCACGCGAATGTGATAGTTGATAAAGTTCGCAAGGATATTGAATTTATCAACACAAAAATTATTTATGTGGAAAGTCAGCGCAATCCCAACGACAAAATTATAAAAACCTATAAAGCCATGTTAGAAAGCCGCTACTCTGTGCTGGAGTGGTTAGAGAAAAATGATCATACCACTATCTAACTATTAACTTTCTCGCATTATAGATCTGTACGGCCAATAAAAACTTCTGCTGGAGCTTAACTTGCCGCCACTGTTCTTCGTCAATCATCGGTAAATCGACATAACGCGCCTTAATATTGCGTACAAACTCGCCATCGATGGTCGCTATGTGTTCGTCTTTTTGATTCCACAGCGGCGCAGTGCCAACACCACAACTGGGTGAGCGCGCCTTAAAAATATAGCCATCTATGCCTGCCAACCAACCCTGACCTGCGGCACAATTACGCAATGCCTCGGTCAGATCTATGCTCGTATCACTTACCTGTAATACCCTAATTTCAGACCCAAGTTGTTGCAATTGAATCGGTTCGCGAGGTATGCCCAAACCGGCTTCAACCTCGGGACAAAAGGGTATTAACTCAGCGTTGTGTTTTAAAGCAGAAATAATCGATGACTCACACTTACCAGTACCGTCATAACGAACTTGTTGGCCCAACAGACAAGCGCTTATACCAATTTTCATAAAGTTAATACGTTGCTCGAATCGATAAATAAGTTAATTTTAAACGTGCTGGGTCAAATGGCGGTTTAAAGTATCCATAGTAGTTGCCCTGAGGATCAATCAGAGCGATATGCGCTGAGTGGTCGATAGTGTAATCATCACCTTGAACAACTTTGTTAAAAGCTACATTAAGCTGATTGGCGAATCGCTTGGTCGCTAAAAAATCGCCACGAACACCAATGAAATTTGGATTAAAATAAGGCACATATTGTGCCAACAATTCTTGGCTGTCACGGGCAGGATCTACACTGACCATCGCTACCTGAGTTGACATTTGAACATCTCTGTCCAAGGTTTGAAACCACTGGTTAAGCATTGCCAAAGTAGTAGGACAAACATCTGGACACTGACTGAAACCAAAGAACAGTAATGACCATTGGCCTTGTAATGACTGCAAGGTAAATTTCTGGCCACCATGAACGGCTAAATTAAACGCGCTAAGTTCTCTTGGACGTTCAAATACTCGGGCACCATTAATCTGTAACTCGATCGGCTTCAATATTCGTGGCGAGGTTATTTTATTAATAAAGCCGAACATTATTAAGGTAATAAAACTCAATAACACCACAACAGTTAGTTTTATGCCTCGCTTGCGCTGTTTTAATTTTTCATCATGAGACACTTCATCGATGACTAATGCCATAATCTAGCCTTAATTGTTGTTAAAAATTAGTCACTGGAAGCAGATAGTGATCGAGCAGCATAATAATAAATAATGCCATTAAATAAACAATAGAATACTTAAAAGTGTCCATAGCCGCTGTTGGCCTATCGGTTAGTAACATCACCAAGGCCCAATAAATAAAACCAGCGCCCAAAACCACAGCGCCTAAAAGATATAACCAGTTAAACATGCCCGTAGCGAATGGCAGCATCGTTACTGCTAACAACATAAAGCTGTACAGCAGTATATGAATTTTTGTGTAATGCACTCCATGAGTAACCGGCAACATTGGGATTTCAGCTTTGGCATAGTCGTCTTTACGATGTACCGCTAGCGCCCAAAAATGCGGCGGTGTCCATGCAAAAATAATCAGCACTAACAGCAAAGCGTGGGGATCGACATTATTAGTGACTGCGGTCCAACCTAGCAGAGGCGGCGCGGCGCCAGCAATACCCCCAATAACAATGTTCTGCGGGCTAGCTCGCTTTAAATATAAGGTATAGACCACGGCATAACCCAGCAGTGAGGCTAAGGTAAGCCAGGCCGTTAGAGCGTTAATATAGCCTATTAACAACCACATACCAGCTAGGCCTAGTAGCAAAGCAAAAATGGCGGCATTGATCGGCTCTACCCGACCTTTAGCAACGGGACGATTGTAAGTTCGTGCCATTTTTAAATCGATATGCCGGTCGACTAAATGATTGACGGCAGCGGCTGATCCAGCGCAAAGACCAATACCCAGATTACCGACAATTAACACCTGCAGCGAAACCATTTCTGGGGAAGCCAGTAACATACCAATTACTGACGTCAGCAGCATCAGCAAAACCACGTTGGGCTTGCACAACTGGTAATAATCACGCCACACACTAGACATATTTTCTGGCACTATTTTTATTAGTGCCTGGTCGTCTAAAGCTCTGCTCATACCTGTACTCCTTTAACCAAATCGAACTGTAATTTTTTGTTAAGTAACTGCAAACCATACAAACGATGATTAATCGTCACCAGCAACAATAGCAGCAACGCTCCCACAGCATTGTGTGCGACAGCTATAGTAATTGGCAGCTGCCAAAAAATATTACTCATACCCAAGCCAACCTGCAGCGCCAACACTATTAACAGCAAGATGCTCCATCGCTTAGATGTAGTTAGTCCTAAGCGCCATAACATGAGCGCCAAAGTTAGCACTAATATCGACACGACTAACGCACCGACACGATGACTAAAATGAATGGCAATTCTGGCCTCACTTTCTAACAGCCCCCCTAAATAGTTAGGCCCTATGGTTTGAAAAAAGTCAAAACCCTGAGAGAAGTCTGCCTGCGGAAGCCATTGATTCTGACAAGTGGGTAAATCAGGGCAGGCCAAAGCGGCATAATTAGAACTGGTCCACCCCCCCAATGCTATTTGCACGACGATAACGATTAAAGTAATCACTGCTAGACGCCGTACCTGATATAGAAAAGTTGGGCTAATGTCTGGCAACTGCCAGTGATAGCCACCGAGCCTTTGCAGTAATAGCCACAATAATGAAAGAGTACAAAAACCTCCCAGCAAATGCGCTGTTACCACTTGTGGCCATAGTTTAAGGGTCACCGTCCACATACCAAATAATCCCTGAACAATAACCAGCCCAAGTAACAATATCGATAACTTTAATGGTTGCTTAGTGAGTAGAGAATTTTTATAACACACTACGACCAAAGCGATGATAAATAAACCTAGCACACTGGCGAAAATACGATGCATCTGCTCAGGCCATGTTTTGTCGGTCTCTACTGGAGTATCAGAAAATTTTTGATTAGCTTGTTCTATATCAGCGATGCTCGAAGGCACCCATAAATGACCATAACAGGTAGGCCAATCAGGGCAACCAAGACCTGCGTCTGCTAAACGGGTAAAGGCGCCTAGTAATATCACCATTATCGCTACTAAAAAACATGTGCTGGCTATTGTTTTCATCGAACCTACAAAGATCTGCATCATCGCTCCTCGTAGGAATATTTAAGCATACGCTTTATATCTTTTAACAGCTGGTTACCGGTGTGAACGTCGCTATAACTCATCATAATGAAGCCTTGCTGATCCATTAGGTAATAGCGCTGGAAAATATCTCTGTTCAATTCAGCCTCGGATTGCAATAAATATTTCAGTTCATCTTTATTGACTAGAGCCCATTTTAAGCGTGGGTGATCTTGCCCTAACAATTTCTGCATGGGCTTTATTTGCTGAGCATTCTGTAACAGTAAAATACGCTCGACTCGACGCGCTTTTTCACCTAAGCGTATATGCATTTGTCGAGTGGTATAAAGATTTTTTAGGCAGGTTTTTGTGCAGTTTATTGGCACAGGGATAAGCAGACGCCATTGCTTTTTAGCGCTAATTAAATCTAGCGGTTCGCCTGCAAGTGTTGCTACTGACAACCCTGCAATTGATTGAGCTTGAGGCAGTAAGTCTCCTTTATTAATCGTGCCGATAGGGATGCCAACCCCCGATTTATAAATGATATAAGCCGCTATCATAGGGCCTAATATGATGGCGAGAACAAGCATGCCCATGATACGACTGCGCAGTGCACTAACAGGAACTGGGTCCGAGATCGGCATAATCGTATCTTTAACATTAGCATTTTTAATATTCACAGCAATTTCCTTTTATTGATCACTTCTTGCCTTCATATATACAGATACATTGCTATTACTGATGAGTGTTAAAACACACAATGCCAACGCCATGGCAAACCACTGTACGGCATACGCTGTATGTTTTTCTGGCTGGGTGTTGATAACACGCCAATCGGTAGTGAGGGCGGCTGAGCTGAGTTCATCTATACGCAAATAAGTTGCTGCTAGCGTTAAACTTGACTGTAATGCCATCTCATCAAATGACACTGTATTAATTATGTGCGGCCACTGTATTTGATTAGAGCTTTGGTTTACTAAAGGGTTAACACTAGGCCGATATACGCTGGCTAACAATGTCACTCGACCCTGGATCTTGGTAATTACTGGCAGATCACTGCGCAAACGCGGCGCCTGAACCCAACCTCGGTTAATCAATACAATAGCCCCGTTATCCAAGCGAAAAGGACTAATGACCTCATAACCGACGCGACCTTTTAACACTCTGTTGTCCAATAGCCATTGATAGCGATTATCAAACTGTCCTACTACTTCTACTTGACTGTAATTTGGAAGTATCTCATCACCATGGAGCCGGATTGAGGACTCAGCCAAACGCTGTTGATAACTTTGTAATAATTGTTGTTTTTGCTCCGCTCTGTCTAGTTGCCAAAATCCTAACCAAATAAGTAGAGGCATTAGCGGTATGGCCAATAACAGTGTTTTATAATTGGGTGTCAGTGTTAAACTGATGGGGTTGTTTGCGGAGACTTCGTTCACATCTGACCCTAATTTATAGAGATAATTTAATGTGGCCTAAAATTATTATTTTAATACTTTTTATCTTAGTACTTATATCATTAACTAGCGGTCTAACCTTTTTATTAAAAGATATTGATGCAGGCCAATCTAAGCGCACTCTTTATGCATTAGGTATTCGTATTACTTTAGCAACATTGCTAATGGCAACAATTTTTTATTACATTCAAACGGGTGTACTACACAGTACTGCACCGTGGGATACTCGAGTATAAAAAACCCTCTATAGAAATATAATGTCCCAACTCGTAATACTCATATCACAACAACCTTAAACTGTATTTATAGCGGTAAATTTATATTTCACTCTACCCTAAGATATACACAAATATAAATAAACCCAACCAAACGACATCAACAAAGTGCCAATACCAGCTAGCGGCTTCAAAGCCAAATTGATCATCAGGTTTGAAATGGCCCTTCAGTATTGAACGCAGCCACATCACTAATAGCATCAGTGTACCCAAAGTTACATGAGCCCCATGAAAACCAGTCAGCATGAAAAAGGTAGAACCGTATATACCAGATTCTAGTGTTAAGCCCATATGCTGATAGGCTTCTATATATTCTTCAACTTGTAAAACTAAGAAAATAAAACCTAAAGCGACTGTAATGCCCAGCCAAATGTTAAATGGTTTACGCTGATTATTTTTAATTGCTGTATGGGCAAAATGGACAGTAATACTTGAGGTCAACAGCACAGCAGTATTCCAAAATGGCAACCAATTCCAAATAGATTCTGCCTCAGCAAAACTCATATTCAGATCAGGCCCAGTGGTTGTTGCTGATGCACCATTAGCGGCCATATCTGGAGTAGTCATTACCGGCCATACATTTTCAAAACCTGGCCAGAGTATTGTCCCTGTTTCAATTGCCCTATCACCGGTACCAGACAGCCATGGCATAGCAAAGTTTCTAATATAAAATAGCGCGCCAAAAAAAGCGGCAAAAAACATAAATTCGCTAAAAATAAACCAACCCATTGCCCAAACATAAGACCGTTTAAGTTGAGCGTTATTCATGCCTGCGTTATTTTCCTTTATAACTGTGGCAAACCAAGTCCAAAGTACAAAGGCAAATAGCAAACCGCCGCAATATAAAAGTGTTGGGCCAGAATCATTACCATTAAGCCAATTAGCCGCGCCAAAGACCGTTAAAAACAAACCTATACTGGCAAATATTGGTAACTTGCTCTGGTCGGGTACATAGTAGGTGTCTTCTGCTGACATAACAGCTCCCTTAATTTTTTGCTAAATCCGTTGCGCGTTCAGTTATATCAAAAAGCGTATAGGATAAAGTGATGGTGTGTATCTGTTTAGGTATACCAATATCAACAATAAAGCTTAGTGGTAATTTGGCTGATTTTCCGGCGGCTAATGGCTGACGGTTAAAACAAAAACATTCAGTCTTATGAAAATATTCGGCCGCCTTAAAGGGTACTAGACTCGGTACTGCCTGTGCCACCATGTCATAACTGGTGGTATTTTTGGCCTGATAATTTACCAGCGTTTCCGCTCCGGGATGTACCTTAATTGATTGCATTGTTGGGCCAAACTCCCAAGGCATACTGGCATTATTAGTCGCCAAAAACTGCACGTTAATCTCACGACTAGTATCTATCTCTGCGCTTATTGTTTGATAACGTCCAGAGGTTTTACCGTTTAGACCTGTAATGTCGCAAAATAAGTCGTACATTGGCGGCATAATAAAAATAGCAAATACAAACATTGCCACCGCACCAATGCATAACGTTAGTGCGATTTTTGCGGTCGATCTTTCTTGCTCAGCACTAGCCAATTTTAGGTGGCGCCGTAAAGGTGTGATAAGGCGCAGGGGACGGCAATGTCCACTCTAAACCTTCTGGATTTTCCCAGACCTGATCGCTAGCTTTACGACCATTGCGAATAGTGGCTATTACGTTAAATAAGAATAACAGCTGCGAGGCACCAAAAAAGAAAGCGCCTATTGATGACAACATATTCCAATCGGCAAACATCATATTGTAATCAGGAATTCGGCGTGGCATACCGGCAAGACCAGAGAAATGCATAGGGAAAAAGGTCAAATTCAAGCCGACGAAAGCCGTCCAAAAATGTGCCTTACCCATAGTTTCGTTATACATATTACCGCACCACTTTGGCAGCCAATAATAAACAGCAGCAATAATGGAGAAAATTGCACCCGGTACCAATACATAATGAAAGTGTGCCACGACAAAATAGGTATCGTGATACTGGAAATCTGCCGGTGCAATAGCCAGCATCAATCCGGAAAATCCACCAATAGTAAATAAAATGACAAAGGCTACCGAGAACAGCATTGGTGTCTCAAAGGTTATTGAACCTCGGAACATAGTTGTGACCCAATTAAAGACCTTTACACCGGTGGGTACAGCGATAAGCATAGTGGCATACATAAAAAACAACTCACCCGCTACCGGCATGCCGACGGTAAACATATGATGCGCCCAGACAATAAAGCTTAAGAAGGCAATAGATGAAGTGGCGTACACCATAGAGGCATAGCCAAATAGTGGCTTGCGCGCAAAGGTTGGAATAATTGCACTTATCACACCAAAAGCGGGCAAAATCATAATATAAACCTCGGGATGACCGAAGAACCAAAATACATGCTGAAATAATACTGGGTCACCACCACCGGCAGCATCAAAGAAGCTGGTGGAAAAATGAATGTCCATTAGCATCATAGTCACTACACCGGCTAACACCGGCATTACGGCAATCAATAAATAGGCGGTAATTAACCAGGTCCAGACAAACAGCGGCATTTTCATCAAGGTCATGCCCGGTGCTCGGAGGTTTAATATAGTGGCTATGATGTTAATGGAACCCATAATCGAGCTGGCTCCCATAATGTGTACAGCAAAAATAAAGAAGGTCACACTGGGTGGTGCATAGGTAGTAGATAGCGGTGCATAGAATGTCCAACCAAAGTTGGGGGCACCACCGTCCATAAATAACGTAGATGTGAGCATGGTAAATGCAAAGGGCAGGATCCAGAAGCTCCAGTTATTCATACGTGGCAACGCCATATCCGGCGCACCAATCATTAACGGAATCATCCAATTGGCTAAGCCGACAAAAGCGGGCATTACCGCACCAAACACCATGATTAAGCCATGCATGGTGGTCATTTGGTTAAAAAACTCTGGTTCGATTATTTGTAAACCCGGCTCAAAAAGTTCCGCGCGAATGACTAATGCGAATGCACCGCCAAGTAAAAACATGGCAAAACTAAACCATAGATATAATGTACCTATATCTTTGTGGTTGGTGGTGTAGAGCCAGCGGGTAATGCCTTTAGCAGGCCCATGGTGTGCGGACATATTATTTACCCTCCTTGAGTTTTAAAATATCTATTCTGGCCTGTATTGAATAACTAAAATATTTATCAATAGATGAGGTAATGAATGTGGGATTAGTCCATATAATATTCTGCATATTACTCTCCTCCAGACTCTTTAAATCGCAAGATATCTATTGGCTGAACAGAGTCGCCCATATTATTACCCCAACTATTACGCTGGTAAGTAATTACGGCGGCAATATCCACTTCTGACAATTCACCGGAAAAAGAGCGCATGGCTGGATTATTTTTTGATCCATTGACGATTATATCGAGATGGCCATTTATAGCGCCTGTTGCTATCTTGCTGCCGGCTATGGATGGGAACATCGGCGGTATACCCTCACCATTAACCTGATGACAAGCCGCGCAAACATTGTTGTATACCGTTTCTCCCTGCGTATATAACTCATCAAAGGTAAACGTTTGATTAGTCAGTTCTTGTAGCTTAAGTGTCTCGGCTTGCTTAGCGGCCAACCATGTGTCGTACTCAGCCTGCGGTAAGGCCTCAACCACAATCGGCATAAAACCATGATTTTTCCCGCATAACTCAGCACACTGACCTCGATAAGTACCGGGTTCATCAACAAATGCCCAAGTTTCATTAATATAACCGGGAATTGCATCGCGCTTTACGGCAAAATCTGGAACCCACCAACTATGAATGACATCGTTAGCGGTAATCAAAAAGCGTATTTTCTTTTTAATCGGAATGACCAATGGTTCATCAACTTCTAAAAGATAGTTAACACCCTTGGTACTCATATTTCTAATTTGATTTTGCGGTGTACTGAGGCTACTAAAATAACTGACGTCACTACCGATGTAATCGTATTTCCACTTCCACTGATATCCGGTGATTAAAATATCCATGTCACCTTCTTTGTGATCATAAATATTTATCAGACTTTTGGTGGCAGGTACCGCCATTATGATCAATATAACGAATGGCACTACTGTCCAAATAATTTCTAGCAGAGTACTTTCATGAAAGTTTGAAGCTTTAGCGCCATTTGCCTTTCGATGTACGATCATGGTGTAGAACATAACACCAAAAACAACCACAGCAATGGCCACGCACCACCAGAAAATATCCATGTGCAAACCATAAACATCGCGGCTAACTGGGGTCACACCCTCAGTCATATTATACTGCCAGCGATCTACATCAACTGAGAAGCTCTGCTGACTGAGTAAAGTGAACAGTAGGGCTAAGCTCCAGGTCGTAGGTTTTTTTATCCGTTGAAAAAAACCAGATACGCGGTTCAAAAGCATGCAAAATTGCATCTAGCATTGCCTCCTTGTAGTGGACACTTTTTTCAGCTCTTAATAACTGAGCCTTAATAGCAGCCTATTATCGTTTTTATCTACTACTTTTAATCTGTCGATTATGGCAAAGAAAAAGTTGCTATATTGGGCCGACGTAATCTTAACTCAGCGTAAAATCCCCATTTACTTAAGCTTAGCAAGCAATTACGGAATTAAAAGGTCAATCTGTAAAAACTAAATGATATTAAGGAATATATTCAACGCCACGACAACAGTTGTCTAAGCACAAGGAATAAGCAATTGATTATGCTGATATTTTTCGACTAGACTGCGCACTTTTATTCTTTCCAACTGCTGTCAAAAAATGATAAAAATGAATAATAGCCACCAAGAAACTTGGCGCCTTGCATGGCCGATGATTCTCACTAATATCAGCGTGCCCTTAATGGGTGCAGTCGACACGGCTATTCTCGGTCACCTCGACAGCGCCATTTACTTGGGCGCGGTAGCGATCGGTTCCAGTATATTGACGTTTATATTCTGGGCCTTTGGTTTTCTGCGTATGGGAACTACCAGTTTAGTGGCGCGCGCTATAGGCCGTGCAGACATGGATGCCAGCACGCTTCTACTGCTGCAAAGTTTATTGTTAGCGTTTATTTTGGCCACATTACTGTTCACCTTGCAAGGTTCGTTTATACCGCTTGCATTAGACCTTATTGGGGCATCGCCTGCCGTGGCAGCACTGGCTGAGTCCTATTGCCAAATACGCATCTACAGCGCACCTGCCACATTGATGACATTTGCCTTAGTGGGCTGGTTTATTGGTCAACAAAATACTCGCGCGCCGCTGCTGATTATAGTCAGCTTAAATGCGCTAAACATTATTCTCGACTTTGTTTTTATTATAGGTCTAAAGATGAACAGCGATGGCGCTGCACTGGCCACAGTGATAGCCGAATATGGCGGTTTACTACTGGGCTTGGGCCTGACATGGAAAACTATACGTCCTCAATTAGCAGGACAAGAACGCAAAAGACTCTACCGTGCTCTCGGTCGATACCATCAGTACGCTGAACTCCTACAAGTTAATCGCCACTTATTTGTGCGCACGGCCAGCTTACTATTCACTTTCGCATTTTTTACCGCTCAAGGCGCCAGACAAGGGGATGAAACTCTCGCAGCCAATGCCCTGCTGTTTCAATTACTGTTGCTAATATCATATGGTCTAGACGGCTTCGCTCACGCCGCTGAAGCCATGATTGGCAAAGCAGTTGGCGCCAAAAGCCACACTGATTTTATCGCCGCGTGTAAAAGCACCAGTTTCTGGGCGCTCTTAACAGCGCTATTATTTAGTACCGCCTTTGCTCTTTTTGAAACTTACTTATTAGCATTTTTTACCAGCATACAAGCCATCATAGACATCGCTCAAGGCTATTACGTCTTCATAATTGCACTCCCCATAGTGAGCGTTTGGGGATATCAATTGGATGGCATATTCATTGGTGCCGGTAAGACCAAGGCGATGCAAAATACCATGCTATTTTCGGTGTTCGCCGTTTTTATACCGATTTGGTGGATTTTAGGTGATTATAACAACCTTGGATTATGGCTTGCCTTCTGCGCCTTCATGCTAAGCCGTGGGTTATTATTAGGCGCTGTATTTCTATATTTTCAGCATACCAAGTGCTGGTTCGACAATCGCTGCGAGCGAATCAACCCCGAATAAATTTACTTATAAGAATTTGTTATTACAAAATCTGACCCAATCGACTACTTTTGAGTAAGTAAATTGTATTCTTTTGTTACCTCTCGCTGGGTTGGTATGGATCTAATGAGTATTGAAAATATTAAAGGTATTCGCCAGGCAATTGCCCTGGCGCTCGAGTATGAAGCCGAGTCAGGTGATTTCAATCGAGGCGTATTAGAGCACATCGCACAGCTACCCAACGCCATTGATCTGGGTTCTGCCGGCGACACTAAGGCGGCCAAAAAAGCGCTAGAGCAACTGGTGGTTCGCTACGTTGAAAATGTACCTGCATTTTTAGAGGCGATCTATCAAATAACAGGACAGGCCTGCATTGATCGCGATATTGAGCCCTTCCTGAAAATTGCCGAAGAGTTCTTTCTGAAACCACCTGATATCGTCGACCATCACCGGGGTTTAGCTGCGTTAATGGAAGCAGCCTATTTAGCCCATCGCTTAATGGAGGAGCTCAACGACCGTTTTATTCAGCACTGCGGTATCCCGCTTGTGCCACTCGATATGACCCGTGCCAATGTGATTGTTCACCACCTAATCGGTGAGCGCTTTGCCAACGATCTCGATAACATAGTGCACTATGCAGCAGATAGTTTGGTAAAAAGTGAGCAGATTTTCAAAACTTCAGGCTTTCAAAAATTTGCTCGCGATCACAGCAATCGCGGCTGGTCTGAAGAGCTAAAACGCTGGCCCTGTTTAACTCAAGACTTAGAGGTAGAATTAAATATTGGCGGCAACTGCATAGCTCCCCCCCCAAAAGAGGAGGATTTTACTGTGTATTGATTACTCGTCATCCGGTGGGGGGAACTGAATCACTTGTGTTTCTGCCGCTATCTGATCTTCTGTTGTATTAACCCGTGTTTCCAGTGCGCGCGGGTGCTGCTCGAAACGCATCTCATCTTTATAGTCGCAGGCCACGCACTCGCGATAATCTTTTCCGTCCTCGGCGTAAACTACGATTTTGTCCATGGAAGAACATTTTGGACAGGCGGCACCCGCGACAAAACGACGAGTTTTAGAATAAGCCATATTCTTATCTCTTGTTTGTTGATCTAATTATCTCGCTAAGTTAAGTAATACCACAATGGCGCAGCAGTGCATCAACATTAGGCTCACGACCACGAAATTTTACAAATAGCGCCATAGGCTCTTGCGAGCCGCCCATTTCCAAAATCTCCTCTAAAAAACTGCGACCCGTGTCAACATTAAAAATGCCCTCTTCCTCGAAACGTGAATAGGCATCAGCCGATAGTACTTCGGCCCATTTGTAACTGTAATAACCAGCTGCATAGCCACCGGCAAAAATATGACTAAAACCGTTTTGAAATTTATTAAATGCCGGTGGGGCTACTACCGCTACCTGTTGACGAATATCATTCAATAAAGACTGCACATCGGTCGGTTTATCTGAACTATATTCGCGGTGCAGGCGGAAATCGAATAAAGAGAATTCCAACTGGCGCACCATCTGCATTCCAGACTGAAAGTTTTTCGCCGCCAGCATTTTATCCAACAACTCTTTTGGCAACGCCTCACCTGATTCATAGTGGCTGGAAATCATTGGAATAACTTCAGGCTCCCAGCACCAGTTTTCTAAAAATTGACTCGGCAGCTCAACGGCATCCCAAGGCACACCATTAATACCACTGACAGCAGCGACATCAACTTGAGTCAGCATATGGTGAAGGCCATGACCAAACTCATGAAACAAAGTCGTGACTTCGTTGTGGGTTAACAGCGATGGCACATCGCCAACTGGGGGAGTGAAGTTGCAGGTAAGAAAAGCCACCGGTTTTTGCAGGCCAGCAGGTGTTTGACGGCGCACTCGACAATCGGCCATCCAAGCACCGCCGCGTTTATTTTCACGGGCAAAAATATCTAAGTAGAAACTGGCTATCTCTTGGCCGTTTTTCTCAATACGAAAATAGCGCACATCAGCCTGCCAAATATCGACACCCTGCTCTTCTATCACATCAATATTGTATAAACGCTTTACCACCGCAAACATACCCGCGGTTACTGTTTCAGCGGGGAAGTAAGGCCGTAACTCTTCCTGAGAAATGGCGTAAACCGCCTGGCGTAACTTTTCAGAGTAATAGGTGAGATCCCAGGCATTTAATGCCTTTACGTTGTACTCTTTTTCCGCAAAGGCCTCTAACTCGGCATAATCCCTCTTAGCTATCGGCAGCGATTGTTCGGCTAAGTCCGATAAAAATCCGATCACCTGATCGCAATCTTCCGCCATCTTAGTGGCAAGCGAACGCTCGGCATAATTGTCAAAACCAAGCAACTGCGCCAGTTCATGGCGCAGTGACAATGTCTCATTGATCAATTCACTATTATCCCACTCGGCGGCTGAGCTATCGTCAGATTTTTTACCTTCGCTGGAGGCACGCGTGGCAAAGGCCGTATAAACCTCGCGCCGCAACTCGCTATTATCGGCATGCATCATCACGGCAATATAGGAAGGGAAGTCGAGGGTGATGACGTACCCTTTTAAATCTTTTTGTTTAGCCGTTTGTTCGGCTTGGGCCAGTGCCGACTCGGGCAAACCCGCCAAGTCTTTAATATCGACAATATGCTTGTGCCAGCTCTGGGTAGCATCCAACACATTGTTAGAAAACTGCGTCGACAACTCCGACAATCGTGACTTAATCTGACCATAGCGCTGTTTTTTGTCATCGCCCAGCGCCACGCCTGCAAGGCGAAAATCGCGCAGGGCATTGTCGATAGTTTTTTGCTGAGCCGTATTGAGCTGCGCGTATTCATCGCTGTCGGCCAGCTGCTGATATGCCTGATAGAGCGCGCCGTTTTGCCCAACCTCGGTGCCATATGCGGTCAACGCCTTAACACTTTCGGTATAGGCCTGACGGATGGCGTCGCTGTTAAGCACCGCATTAATATGACTAACTGGCGACCAAGCCTGCTCCAGTTTATCGCCCTGCTGCTCTAAGACTTGCACCAGTGATGCCCAGGTCGGTGTCGTTAAGTTCTCTAAAGTGGTGTTCATGCCCTGCCGACAGCTATCTATCAGCGATGTAATGGCTGGCACAACATGTTCAGCCTGAATGGTTTTAAAGGGGGGAATACGGTGAGATACGAGCAAAGGGTTGGTCATTTATACTTCTCCTGCGACAATCTGCCTATAATAACCATACCACGGCAGAATTAACCATGAATGACAGTAATATCCGGCCTCATAAAGGCCTAAAACCCACTTTTGGTAGCAAAACCTTTGTCGACCCGACCGCAATCATCATCGGTGATGTTGAGCTGGGTGAAGATACCTCGGTATGGCCCTACGCCGTTATCCGCGGCGACATGCATCAGATCCGAATAGGGGCACGCACCAGCGTACAAGACGGTTCGATCCTGCACATTACCCATGCCGGCCCCTTTAATAAAAATGGCTACCCTCTGACCATCGGTAGCGATGTCACCATTGGCCACTCGGTCAATCTGCATGGCTGCACTTTGGGGGATCGAATTTTGGTTGGTATTGGCTCCACCATTTTAGACGGTGCCGTCGTTGAAGATGATGTAGTAATCGGTGCCGGTACCTTAGTGCCTCCAGGTAAAGTGCTCGAAAGCGGGTTTCTCTACGTCGGTGCGCCTTGCAAAAAAGCAAGAGCGCTAAAGGAATCCGAGAAGACGTTCTTTAAGTACTCGGCGGGCAATTATGTGAAGTTGAAGGATGAGTATTTGGCTGAGGGCTAATGGTTAAGAGGAGATAGACTAAAACGAGAGGCTTATTCTGCCCTAAGTTCGTTGTTTGCTCCTCGATAACTGCGGCTACATTGTAACCATGCAATCGCTACCGGTGCGATAGAAAATCTAACGCCTACCTGACTTATAGCGATGTAAAAAATACTGAAAGCACATAATTTCAAACAATCAAAAAAACAACCACTGCGTAGCGTAAGCCCTTACCAAACGTCACCAAAAGCAAGAACCATAAAAACCTAACCCGCATAACGCCCGCCACAAACGTCAATGGATCGCCGATGATGGGCAACCACGCCAGCAGCAACGACCAAACGCCAAAGCGACTAAATCGATTTTGGGCCCGTTCTAACTGTAATTCAGTCACAGGAAACCAGCGGCTATCTACCAACTTCGGCTTAAAGCGCAAAATCTCTCGGCCTAGATACCAATTGACGCAAGAGCCCAAAGTATTACCGGCAGTTGCAGACAACCACAATAAAAAGATACTGGCGTTTGTGGATAAACTTGCCGCCAGTGCCACTTCCGAAAATGCAGGCAGTAGCGTGGCAGCAATAAACGCGGTGAAAAATAAGGATAGATAGATCAAAACGGTTGTTTAATTAATTCACTGATATGTTCGGCAATAGCCGAAAACTCTTCATGCTGACAGGACAGTTGTTGTAATAGTGGCTGCACTAAAACGCTCGCTGCCGCCACCTCAGATAGCGCTCTGTTGATATCTTTGCCGTTTAATCCACAGTGCTGGCGGGCAAATTTATTTAGCGCCTTCCACTTGGGCCAGCGTTTACTGCCTGCCAGAGTTAATGCCATAGTGTCTTGGGCTAAATAGGCGGTGGTATTAACGATGTCAAAAATAGGCGCCAGTTTTCGATCGCACCGTGGTTGCATGCCCAACCGGTAGTCTTTTAAATCGGAGTAAATGATCCCGCTATTTTTTAAATGGGCATCGCCGTTTTGCAACAGAGTATTAACCAAGGTTAATTTAAAAAAGTCATATAGTGCAGGCCGTAATAACTCAGCCGACACAAAATTTCGAATAGTGTGCGTACAAGATTCGAGACTAGCATCGTATTTTTCGCGAGTACCCTTGCCCTGTAAAACACAAAAGTCTTCAAAACCCAGAGGTTCGCCGCCAACAGCCACATCAAAACGCTGGCTCACCAGTAGTTTGCCATTATCACTGAGATAAAAATTCGCTACATCTAGGCCCGCATAGCGCGCCAAACTTAAACCGATAAATTCATTACAGGCCAACTGCGGATAATCGCTGCCCCAACTTTTTACAATGAAGGGCTGTAACGTCAGGGTGGCCCGCGAACCCAAATCCGTCGAGGCATCATCCGACAAATCCATAAGCACTTTTGGCTGCACACCAGCTACGCCTGAGCGGATCGAGTACTGCTGAAATAATTGCTCAAACAACAGGCTGTCATCACTGCCCAGTAGGTCCGATAACTCAGGGCAATCAGCACTGGGATCTAAAGGTGGCTGACCACTCAAGGCATAACCTGTACGGCCAATTTGATTGGGCCCGAGCAGCGCCAACATAGCCAGGTCATCACTGCCATACTGCTTCAACGTCATCCGCTCGATCGCTTGGCGCAAAAAGCCCTCTGGCAAGTTCATCTGAAAAAGCGGGTGCAGCGCCTGCGAGCTATAGCTTTCGGTACGCAGCGGCATACTCAAAGACAAGGCTTCAGCGGCATGGCTGTCATAGCCAAAGACATGCTTGAAATCAGCTTTTTCGAGGTGACCAACCTTACACGCTTCTAGATAGACATCGACAGTGGCCATTAATCAGAGCCCTGTTGCTTTGCTGTCGCTTGTAATTGCTCCAACATCGGCAAGCCAGCGTCAGCCAGAATTAAGCGTTTACCGAATAAATCTAACACTCGCTGAATTTTTCGAATACCTATGTCCGAGTAATCGCTGCGCTCCAGCGCGCCTATAGTGGTTCTATCTAAACCCGAAAAATCGGCCAGCTGCTGCTGACTCCAGCTCTTTTGTTTGCGCAGCCGCCGCAACTGCTGGCCAAGTTCCGAAAAACTGTCGTTATTCATTAAACCCACCTACAGACAGACAATCACTCATTAATGATGAATATATACATCAAAAAACAAAAAACAACCATAATGTTGATTATATCCATCATTATGGTTGTTTTTCAGAGACTAAAAACTACAGTTTCGCGCGCTGTTTTTCGATAACCGACTGTACTTCCGGTTTTACGCCACGCCATAATTTAAACGATTCGGCGGCTTGGCCCACTAGCATTCCCAAACCATCGGCAACAGCGGTTGCGCCATGCTCTTTGGCCCAGTGCATAAATACCGTGGGCTCGGCACCATACATCATGTCGTAGCAGCAAGCGCCTTTTGCTAGCAGCGTGTCAGGCAATGGTGGTAGGTCACCCGCTAAACTGGCAGATGTGCCATTGATAACGATATCAAACTTAAAATCACTCAGGTGCTCAAAACCACAACCTTCAACTGAACCCAGCTCACCAAAACCTTTAGCTAATTGCTTTGCTTTTTCAACAGTGCGATTGGCTATTACTAGTGCTTTGGGGTTCTGCGCAAGCAACGGCTGTAATATTCCACGCACGGCGCCACCAGCACCGAGTATTAATACTTTTTTATTATCAATGATCCAGCCTAAGTGATCGACAATATCACTGACCATGCCGATGCCGTCGGTGTTGTCGCCCAATATAGTGCCATCAGCCTGCATCGCTAGGGTATTTACTGCACCGGCACGGCGAGCACGCTCGGTTAAACGGGCGGCAAAACTGTAGGCTTCTAGTTTAAATGGCACTGTGATATTCAGACCTTTACCTGTCTTAAAAAAATCTGTGGCGGCGCTTTCAAAACTATCTACATCGACCAATTGCTTTTCATAGACCACTGCCTCGCCTGTTAACTCTGCAAAATTGCGGTGAATTTCTGGCGATTTTGAATGTTCTATTGGGTTACCAAATACGGCGTAGTGATCAATTTTTTTATTCATCTTTTATAAAACCCACGTTACAGCCACTCTCTCGGCTTTAAATAGTTATCATACAAATTAGCTTCGGCACTGCCTGGTTCTGGATTCCAGTCGTATACCCAGCGAACTAATGGGGGCAATGACATCAGGATTGATTCAGTGCGACCACCCGATTGCAGGCCAAATAATGTGCCGCGATCGAAAACTAGATTGAACTCAACATAGCGACCGCGACGGTATAGTTGAAAATCGCGCTCTCGCTCAGAGTATTGAGTATTTTTTCTTTTCTCGACAATCGGACAATAGGCCTGAGTAAAACTCTCCGCTACCGAGCGCATAAATGCGAAACTTTTTTTGAAATCTTTAACGCCATCAAAACTGTTTAAATCATCAAAGAATAATCCGCCAACACCGCGAGTTTCATCGCGATGCTTTAAATAAAAATATTCGTCACACCATTTTTTATACTTGGGGTAGAGGTCTTCGCCAAACTTTACACAGGCATCACGGGCGATGCTATGCCAGTGCAAACAGTCTTCTTTTACAGGGTAAAAGGGCGTTAAGTCATAACCACCGCCAAACCACCACACTGGGTCTTCACCGTCTTTTTCAGCAATAAAAAATCGCACATTGGCATGGCTCGTGGGTATGTGCGGATTTTTGGGATGAATAACTAAAGACACGCCCATGGCTTCAAAAGACCTACCGGCTAATTCAGGACGGTTTGCCGTTGCCGAGGCGGGCATAGAAGCACCACTAACATGGGAAAAATTAACCCCGCCTTTTTCTATAATCGTGCCGTCGACCAGCACTCGCGAGCGACCACCGCCACCCTCTTCACGCGTCCAACTGTCTTGCGCAAAACTCTTGCCACCATCGACCGCTGCTAACTCGGCACAAATAGAATCTTGTAATTGCAGTAAGAATGCTTTGACGGCGTTTTTATCGACGCTTAAATGTGACTGAATATCGGTCATAAAAGATCTCTAACGAATAATTTTATCGCTGATTAAATCGCGGATTTGACTAGGATTGCTATGCCCGAGTACTTCGCCGGGGGCATAGTAGTCGAGACCTTTGGCAAAAAAACGTCGCACTTCAAAACGGTTGCGCGCTGAAATTTTACCCTGCGGGTTGGCAGAAGTAGACACAATAGCGCCGCCAACACGCTGACATAAAGCAGCCACTAGCGGGTGGTTACTGACTCGCAGCGCCAAGCTATTATGGCGACCGGTAATCCAGTCAGCGGCAACGCCATTGTTGGGCACCAGCCACGTTGTCGGTCCGGGCCAAGTTTGTTGCATTCTATCGAGCTGAGATTGATCTAGCCCATGCAAATAGGGTTGGAGCTGCTCAATATTGGCCGCAACCAAAATAAGCCCTTTATCAACCGAACGCCCTTTGAGTTTGAGTATACGTTCAACACCGATCTTATTATCGGGATGACAGCCCAGCCCCCACACTGCCTCGGTAGGGTAGGCAATAACACCGCCGCTGCTAATAGTATCCGCCGCGCAGTGCAACCGAAAATTACGCGTCCAATAATTCATGGTGTACAGAGCCAGTTGTTGAGGAGCTCTATTTTCACACAAACAACCACCGCTGACCTGTCGCTAAGCGTGTCGGCAGGGCGATGGTCTCGAAAATAACGCGTGCAGTTAAAAATCATTATGTAGGCCAGAATTAACGTGGGCCTATTTTACACGCAAATAGCCGCCTGCCACCTGTGAGATAACCCCGGTTAACTCCAGAGCCATTAGCTCTGCCAGCAAAACCCCTGTATCCATAGCGCTGCGCTCGGCAAGAGTATCCAATGAGGCGACGTCATACCCCATATAATGCAGTAATTGCTGCTGCTCTGTGCTGATACCCTTCTCAGGCACTAATTCCGAGGTAGAACTCGGCAGTAGCGATAGCTGTTCTGATTTAAACGCCAGCAGCCCGTGTATTTCATCTATTATTTGCTCGGTCGACTCAACCAGTGTCGCGCCTTGGCGAATCAAACCATTGCAACCGTGGCTAACCGGACAATGAATTGAACCAGGCAACGCAAACACCTCGCGGCCCTGCTCGGCAGCCAAACGCGCAGTAATCAGCGATCCGCTTTTAGCCGCCGCTTCCACCACTAAGACACCTACACTCAAGCCGCTGATAATACGATTTCGCTGGGGAAAATTACCTGGTCGAGCTCCGCAGCCCAGCGAGAACTCCGACACCAACAGACCCTCCTCAGCTAAGATCTTTTCAGCCAGCTGTTGATTTTGGCGTGGATAAACACAGTCAAGCCCGGTTCCCAGTACCGCCAGTGTTTTTCCATCGCCCCGCAGAGCACCGGCATGAGCTGCTGCATCGATTCCCAATGCCAAGCCACTGGTTATAGCAAAACCCTGCTGTACCAGCTCCTGTGCAAAGTTATTGGCATTGTTAAGACCGACTGGCGTCGGCCGACGACTGCCAACCATAGCAATTTGCGGTAACTCTAAACAGGAGCTGTTGCCACGCAAATATAACAGTGCTGGCGGGCGACTGATTTGCTTTAGCAACTCTGGATAATTGATATCATCATAGGCTAGTAGTTCTATATTTAAATCGATAAGGTCCGACAGTATGCGCTGCAGCTTTTCACCTAATTTTGAACTCAAAGGATTGCTACAGAAACTTGCCCATAGGTTTTTAACGTCGCCGTTAAAGACTTGTGCCCGTTGATATTCATCGAGATGCAATAGTGCCATGGCAGAACCAAAGCGCTGCATTAGCTGCCAATATTTAGCACAACCCACACCTTGAAGTTGCAATAATGCCAAGGTGACAAGTGTGGAATCGGGGAGTTTAGAACAGAAGTCAGAAGCGATTCTAGACATGCAGCATCCCTGTGCAAATAGAGCCAACCCCTAGTCCATTAGGGGTTGGTAACGAATAAGTTAAGCCATTTAAGGCTTCTTAACCTTGTCGTTCACGGTTAAAGGCTTACTAGCCTCTAATACCAAACCGTAGCTCATTTTCTCGAAGGTGCGGAAAATCATCAGCAATCCGGCGCGCTCGTCCGGCAGGGTAATGGTTTCATTGCGAACACGATCCTGAATAGTCTCGCCTCGCTTGTAGATAGCCAGTACATTGCCCTCTTCCAAACCCTCGCGGTCGCCGCGATTAATCATTACCACGTTAAGCTTACCGACCTGAGAAACCCCACCCTCAACGTCCATAATCACACCTTCTACAAACTCCTCTGGTGGAGAAGGATAAAAGGTCGATTCAACAGCGCGCTCCTCAAAGGGTAACAGGCGGTCAGCGATACGAATTTCTTCGGTGGTGCGGGTCACCTCCATGGTACTGATGTCGTTATGGCGATCGCGCAACTTTACAGTGCCGATGTCGAGCGCCTCTAAACCCAAAATTTCATTGGTTACCGGGTCTTTATAAACTTTACCGCGACGATAAACGCCAAATACCGGGGTGTCCTCGTCTAGAGTACCGCGAACGTATAGCTCGTCACCTGCACCCACAATCAAACGGCCATCACTGCCCTGTACCACATAAGCGGCGTCATCGAGCTCGGCCGATGTAACAATACGCCCCTTCGACAAGAAGTTATCTATCGCATCTAACGGAATAGCAGGAATCGCAGCAGCAGAGGGAACCACGCGCTCTTGCGGCGACAATTTGGTGATGCCATCGGAGGGCAGCAATTTATATGTGCGACTGCCATTACCACGATCGACCGTCAGGCGCGCTTTGCCATCGAGATAGATTAAACGCACCACGTCACCAGGATAGATGAGGTGTGGGTTATCAATCTGCGGGTTAACCTGCCAAATCTCTGGCCACATCCATGGGTTCTGCAAAAAAGTATCGGAGATATCCCACAGCGTGTCGCCCTTAACCACAGTGTGGCTATCGGGATGATTTGATTTCAGCATTACTTCTTCTGCCCAAGTGGGCATACTAAGTAAAGTAGCGGCCGCCAAGCCGAGTAGTGTCTTCTTTATCATGGAAACAGGTCCTATTGCATTCGGCACTGGGAGATGGCTAGTTATAGACGTTATAATAGCTTAAACCTCTGCGCATTTTCTGTCATATGCTCTTTATACACCAAAACTGAGCATAATGAAGGTACTTCAGTTTAGATAGAAGTCCAACAGATTCATAATGTATGCAGTGCAATTTATTCTTTTACTAGAAGTTTGTCACAGCAATTATGCCTATTCTTGATATTTTAGAGTTTCCCGACCCGCGTTTGCGCACTGTTGCCAAAGATGTTGCCAGCGTTAATGACGCAATACGCACCTTAATCGACGACATGTTTGAAACCATGTACGCCGCACCGGGTGTGGGTTTAGCCGCCACACAAATTAACGTGCACCAGCGTTTAATGGTAATCGACACCTCCGAAGAGCAAGATCAACCACTGGTATTCATCAACCCTACGGTTGCAGCGCTGGATGAGGTTCTGCATGAATACGAAGAGGGTTGTTTGTCTGTGCCTGGCTTTTACGAGCCGGTCTCTCGCCCCGAACACATTCGCGTTACCGCACTGGATCGCAATGGCGACCGCTTTACCCTTGAACCCGACGGTTTATTGGCTGTGTGTATTCAACACGAGATAGACCATCTTAACGGCAAGCTGTTTGTCGACTATGTGTCCCCTCTGAAGCGCAATCGTATTAAGAAAAAGTTGGAAAAAGCCCATAAGCACAACGCTTAACGCCCTGCGATAAACACCTAATAGCGAATACTTATGACTCAAGCGCCCGATAGCCTGCGAATTATTTTTGCCGGCACACCCGATTTTGCCGCCGCCCACCTGCAGGCACTGCTCGACAGCACCCATCAAGTAATTGCAGTTTATTCGCAGCCCGACCGACCGGCTGGACGCGGCAAAAAGCTCAAGGCCAGCCCGGTAAAAGAGCTAGCGCTTACACACGATATTCCGATTTATCAGCCGCTTAACTTTAAACTTGAGCCCGATCAGCAACAGCTGGCAGAGCTCAATGCCGACCTCATGGTGGTGGTTGCCTACGGCTTACTGCTACCGAAAGTTATTTTAGCGACGCCAAAGCACGGCTGTATCAATGTGCACGGCTCTTTATTACCGCGCTGGCGCGGTGCTGCACCGATTCAGCGAGCCATTGCAGCGGGCGACAACAAAACCGGCGTCACAATTATGCAGATGGACATCGGCTTAGATACCGGCGCCATGCTGTTGAAAACCGAATGTGATATCACCGAGTCCACCACTACCGCCAGCCTGCACGATGAATTAATTGAAATCGGCACACCGGCCCTGCTGCGAACACTGGCACAGGTTGCGACGGGTACTCTTAAACCCGAACAACAGGATGACACCCTGTCGAACTATGCCGCTAAAATAAGTAAACACGAAGCATTGATCGACTGGTCGCAAGCGGCCACCGATTTACATCGCTCTATTCGCGCTTTTAACCCTTTTCCTGTGTGCTACAGCACCCTTGGTGGTCAGCGCTTAAAAGTTTGGGCCGCCGATATGACTTCGCAAAAAAGCAATGGCAAGCCAGGCTCTATTAGCGTCATTAATAGCACAGGCATTACTGTTAACTGCGGCACAGGTCAGTTAGCACTTACAATACTGCAATTACCGGGTAAAAAAGCCATGCCGGTTGCCGATATTTTGCGCGGTAGCAGTGACAAATTTCCCCTTAACAGTGTGCTTGGCGCCGAGGTTTAAAGTATGACACCAGCGCCCAGCACTAAAGCGCCCCAAGACGCTCGCACCGCCGCCGCAAAAACATTGGCACGCGTGTTTGCTCACAACGAATCCTTGGCCAGCTTGCTGCCGGCTACGCTGCCCAGCGTGGCAGAAAGCGAGCGGAGTTTTTACCAACAGCTCTGCTATGGCAGTTTGCGTTGGTTTTACCAGCTCAACCCACTGCTCAGCAGCCTGGTACCTAAACCGTTGAAGAGTAAAGACAGTGACATTCAAGCGGTACTGCTAATAGGTCTGTATCAATTATTGCACAGCCGCGTACCCGACCACGCGGCTATTGCCGCTACCGTCGAGATCACCAAACGTCTAAAAAAACCTTGGGCCAGCAAGCTGGTGAATGGGGTGTTGCGAAATTTTCAGCGCCAGCGCGAACAGCTATTTAGCGAACAGAAAAGCAACCCCAGCTTTATTAGCGCTCATCCTAAGTGGTTAGTAAACAGTATTACCGAGTCTTGGCTTAACGAAGCGAGCAGTGTGTTTGATGCCAACAATCAGCAACCCCCTTTTAGCCTGCGTATTAATCCAGCCTACTGCAGCCCCACCGACTATTTGTTAAAACTGCAGACAGTCAACAAAGACGCTAAAGTAACGCCATTTAGTGATGTGGGCGTTACTTTAGCGCAAGCTTGCGATGTTTTCACCTTGCCAGGCTTTAGCGAAGGAAGCGTCAGTGTGCAAGATGAAGCCGCACAGCTAGCCGCTTCGCTGCTCGACTTACAGCCCGGTCAACGAGTGCTAGATGCCTGCTGCGCTCCCGGTGGCAAGACCGGCCACCTGCTCGAAACCCAACCTCAGTTAGGGCCCATAGTGGCGCTTGATCTAGAGCAAAAGCGCCTCACCCGTGTCTTTGAAAACTTAACGCGGCTCGGTCAAACAGATCGAGTAGAAGTGATTTGTGGCGATGCCGCCGAACCCTCAAAGTGGTGGGACGGCGTCAGCTTCGACCGCATTCTACTCGACGCCCCCTGTTCCGCCACAGGTGTTATTCGCCGCCATCCCGATATCAAGCTACTGCGCAAACCCGCCGATATTGATAAGCTGGCGCGGTTGCAGTTACAAATTCTGCAGGCGTTGTGGCCATTGCTTAAGCCTGGCGGCCGCTTGGTGTATGCCACCTGCTCGGTGATACCGCTAGAGAATACGCGGGTTATTGAACAATTTATCACTACACAAGCTGACTGCAATGAGTTCCGCCTAGACGTAACATGGGGTTTAGAGCAGACTTGTGGCCGCCAATTGCTGCCACAACACGGTGGTAACGACGGCTTTTATTATGCCGTTTTAACTAAACTTGATGCCTGACGGGAAACGGTAAAAAAATGAAAATTATCATTCTCGGCGCCGGCCAAGTTGGCGGTACACTGGCTGAAAACCTCGCTAACGAGGCCAACGATATCACGGTGGTAGACACCTCAGATGCTCGCTTGCGCGAACTGCGTGACCGCATCGATATCAGTGTGGTCAACGGGCCAGCCTCTCATCCCGGCGCCCTGCTGCAAGCGGGTATCGAAGATGCTGACCTACTGATTGCCGTGACCAGTAACGATGAGATTAATATGGTCGCCTGTCAGGTGG
Organism: uncultured Cellvibrionales bacterium; assembly: GCA_913050115.1. Lineage (GTDB taxonomy): Bacteria > Pseudomonadota > Gammaproteobacteria > Pseudomonadales > Cellvibrionaceae > UBA1124. The sequence continues at coordinate 41,766 of CAJWZU010000006.1, read as the reverse complement.
CCCACACCCTGTTTAACACTCCCACCAAAATTGCCCGAGTGCGCTCCAGCTCCTACCTCGACAATAAAGACAAATTGTTTCAAAACGACGCCATCCCCATTGATGTTTTGATCAGTCCCGAACAACTGGTGTGCGACTACATCTTCCGCCTAATCGAACACCCAGGCGCACTGCAAGTACTCGATTTTGCCGATGGCTTAGTACAACTCGTAGCCATGAAGGCCTACTATGGTGGCCCTCTAATCGGTCAGGAACTGCGTTTTTTACGCAAGCATATGCCCGGTGTAGACACACGGGTAGCGGCCATTTTCCGCCGCGATCGGCCGATCACACCTGAAGGCTCAACGGTAATCGAAGCCGAAGACGAAGTTTTCTTTATTGCCGCCAAAAGTGATATCCGCGCGGTAATGAGTGAGCTGCGCCGCCTAGAAAGCCCCTATAAACGCATCACGATTGCCGGCGGTGGCAATATCGGCCTGCGTTTAGCGCGCCGACTGGAACAACGTTATTCAGTGCGCCTGATAGAGTTTAATGACCAGCGCGCCGAGCACTTAGGTAATATCCTCGAGCACACACTGGTAATTAAGGGCAGCGCTTCAGACCAAGACTTATTGCTGGAAGAAAACATCGAGGACACCGATGTTTTTTTAGCCCTAACCAATGACGACGAAGCCAATATTATGTCGTCTATGCTAGCCAAGCGCCTAGGGGCTCGAAAGGTGATGGCTCTCATTAATAACCCCGCCTATGTCGACTTGGTGCAAGGCGGCGAGATTGATATCGCCATCTCTCCACAGAGCACCACCATCGGCTCGATGCTCACTCATGTGCGCCGCGGCGATATGGTTAATGTGCACTCACTTCGCCGCGGAGCCGCAGAAGCTATTGAAGTGATTGCCCACGGCGATTCGCGCACCTCAAAAGTCGTCGGCAAAGCCGTGGAAGATATCGACCTGCCACAGGGCGCTAATATCGGCGCTATAGTGCGCGAATACGACGGTCACAGTAGCGTCATTATCGCTCATGACAATACCGTCATTGAGACCGGCGACCATGTGATTGTATTTCTAGTCGACAAGCGTCATACCCGGGATATCGAGAAGCTATTCCAAGTTGGCTTTAGCTTTTTTTAAATAACCCAATCATGGAAATTAATCGCTAATGCACTTTGCTATTATCGCCAAGGTTCTCGGCATACTCTTAATGCTGTTCAGCCTGACCCTATTTCCACCAATTTTAGTGTCTATTTGGTACGCAGACGCTAATCATCTCGCCTTTTTACTGGCTTTTGCCATTACCTTTAGTACCGGTTTAGCATCATGGTTTCCAGTCCATAACCACCGCGGTGATCTGCGTACTCGCGACGGGTTTTTGGTGACTGCACTTTTCTGGACAGTACTAGGCCTGTTCGGATCTCTTCCTTTTCTATTGTCCAACAGCCTCAGTTTATCGTTCACCGATGCCCTGTTTGAATCGCTATCTGGCCTCACCACTACTGGGGCCACAGTGATCACAGGGTTGGATATACTGCCCAAATCCATTCTCTACTATCGCCAACAACTACAATGGCTGGGCGGTATCGGTATTATTGTTATCGCCGTGGCGATACTGCCGATGCTCGGTATCGGTGGCATGCAGTTATATCGTGCGGAGACTCCTGGGCCCGTTAAAGATTCGAAGTTAACACCACGCATCACCGAGACCGCCAAAGCGCTGTTCTTGATGTATTTGGCCCTCACCGTCATCTGCGGATTCGCCTATTGGCTAGCCGGTATGTCTACCTTTGACGCCGTCGGTCATGCTTTTTCCACCGTCGCCATTGGCGGTTTTTCCACTCACGATGCCAGCATTGGCTATTTCGACAGCCCCACCATTTCGATCATTTGTACTTTTTTTATGATAGTGGCGGGTATCAATTTTGCCCTACATTTTTTAGGCTGGAACGACAAAAGCTTGCGTAATTATTTACGAGACCCCGAATGCCGTTTTTATCTCGGCTGGATCGCCGTAGGGATAGTGATTACTGTGAGCTATCTTTACTGGAGCAATACCTACAACTTAAGTGACAGCCTACTGCATGGTAGCTTTGAGCTGGTTTCCATTCTGACCACCACCGGCTTTGGCACCGCAGACTTTAGTCTTTGGCCGACATTTTTACCCTTTATGCTATTCCTGTTTGCTTTTATGGGGGGCTGTGCTGGCTCGACGGCTGGCGGCATGAAAGTCATTCGCGTGCTGCTCATTTACAAGCAGGGCATGCGCGAGATATATCGCCTCATTCACCCCAACGCCGTCTTTCCGATAAAGATCGGCAGCACCACAGTGTCCGATCGAGTACTGGAATCAGTGTGGGGATTTTTCTCAGTTTACCTTTTGGCTTTTGTGGCCATGTTTATGTTATTGCTAGCCTCGGGTCTCGATTTCATCACCGCCTATTCAGCGGTCGGTGCCTGTATTAATAACCTAGGCCCTGGTATGGGCCAGGTTGCCGCTCACTATGGCAATATCAATGACTTTGCTAAATGGGTGTTGTGTTTTGCCATGTTGTTGGGGCGCTTAGAAGTGTTTACCTTACTGGTGCTGTTTACGCCGATGTTTTGGCGCAAATAAGGCACATATAAAGCAATCGCCGTTTATAAGTGCAAGCTGGCAGATGATTGAGGTAAGCGGGTTTTTCCGTACGCTGTCAAAAGATAAGTAGTTATATTAAAAATGAAGAGTGTGTGCTGATGACAATTATGATCTTCAGCCGTGAGTTAACACATTTACTTGTATGCTCGGCCACTGCCTTTATCTTGCTCTACCTCTTACGTCCCAGTAGTCGTCCCGACGGGTGCGCTCAACTGCCTCAGTCTGCAAAGATAATATTCGCTTATTGATCGCTAACTCCAAATTTTATAAAAGCTAATCAAGGTACTTAAAAAATCTTCCATGGCAGCTCTAATAGTAAAGGTGTTAGAAACCTTTGTAACAAATTCGGTAAAAAAGTTAATTCAGGGGCCAATGCAAACACAGTTAATTTTTTAAACTAAATAATATTAGTAACTACAATAAAATAAGACCGTAGTAATGAGAATAAAAAATAAGGAGCACCCTCGCAAAACACTCATTATTTTTCTCGATTTTTTAATACTTCAAAAATTATGACTACTGTTACAATTATTTTAGCGCATTAATTGTCAGGGTATCGTATAACTACCTACTAATAATTAAGTCTATTATTGATGATTTATGTCTGCAATTAACACCCATGCAAAATTTATTGGAGTATATTTTTTATGTTTGACACACAGACAGTCGCTTTATTAGGTATATTGATAATCATATTAACGGTTGTAATTCAAAGTCTAATAGCCGCTATATCTAAGGCTGCTGAACCAGGCGCTATACCGGGTAAAATTGATATATCTTTAACTCATTCATCATTTGTTTTTCGCGCCAATAGAACCTTTGCTAATTCATTAGAGAATATTGCCGTAATGCTTGGGGCTTCTTTTTTAGCAATCTTTGTTGGGGTGGATGCATTTTGGACAGGCTTAATAATCTGGATCATGGCAGTATCAAGAATAATTCATATGGTTTTATATTATTCAATATCGACAGAAAAAAATCCTAGCCCAAGAAGTTATTTTTATTTAATTTCACTAATCGCTAATATTCTACTGATTATTTTATGTGGTATATCTATTGCTTAAGAAAGTTATTTAAGCAAATGCTAGCTATTTATTAGCGTTGGTTCCTTGCCATTTTAGCAAGCTGTTACGCGCTGCTTAATAAAGCGTTATTTACATTCATTAAACCAACAGTCGGTGAGGTCTTTGAAGTCATTATCTGAAAAAATACAGTGGTACTGTCAAAAAGAGCAAAGGCTCTGGAAGCGTATATATCATTTCATCGAGATGGCTATTATTTCAATGTCAGCCATCGCTCTTGTTATTTGTGTTCAGCTAAAAGGCGACGGCACAAGTTTTCAAGCAGCTATAGTCCTATTTATCGCGGGAATTGCTGCAAGCTCTGCATCATTAGCACCAGTGATACTTAAATCCAAAATTTTTACTCGCTGGCAAACACAGGCCATGACCTTAGGTCTTGGCTGTGGGGTTGGTGTATCAGCAATCTGCACGCTACTCCTGTTAGATTTACAGTTGTCGAGCCTGTAACACTACACATCACATCGACTTTAGGTAATTTCAGTTCGCCGAATTGTAGTGTTCGAGCAACTTTAGCCGAGCAAATCCTGGCGGCTATGCCCTTGCCATTCGCTAGTGGTTACCGTCTAATATGCGCAAACGGCTAGCACACCACAGAGGGCTGTCACCCGATTAAAAGATAGCCGTGTTTAATGTACCAACTTTAAGCATTGAACTGTCAGTGATAACGGATCATTGAGTAATGAATTTCACTCTCAAAAGGAGATAGTTATGTCAGAAGAAAAAGAAGTCTGGTTTGGAAACCCATCCCAAGTGGTAAATCTTGGTACATTCATACTGTTGGGGCTACTTTTTTGGCTGGTAATCCCGCTGCTCATTATTCTTTGGAAGTGGCTGGTCATAAAAAACACTAAATATGAACTGACTACAGAGCGCCTTACAACACGCCATGGAGTCCTCAATAAAAAAACTGACGAGTTAGAACTTTATCGTGTTCGTGACTACAAATATGAACAGCCTTTTTTCCTCAGATTATTCTCTTTGGGCAACATTGTTCTGCAAACTTCCGATAAATCTGATCCACAGGTAGTTCTCAGGGCTATCCCTAATGGTGAAGAGTTACGCGAGAAACTGCGTACACAGGTTGAAGCGTGTCGGTTGAAGAAGGGCGTTCGTGAAGTAGATTTCGAATAGGTGGCCGGCATGTCTTCGTTCGAAATCGTAGTATTAGTGGTTGGCAGCGGCCTATTGTTACTTGGTGGGTTATCGGGTTATGCACTTTTTACTCGTGCGCTTAAAGTTTCAGACCAATTTGGCGATGAGACTAATATTGGAACTCTATGGGGGCTGTTCATTCTTGGCTTATCGGCGGGATTACTTTTAATCTGGTGGGCTTTGCCATAAAGCCTTAGCAGGTAACGTATCTCAAATTTTCCAGTGCCTGCTCATATCGCCAACGTAGAAAGTAGAGCGCATAAGACCTGGATAGACTACAGAAGTTGTTACAGGGCAGTAACAATGATTATGCAGGAGCAAGAAAACCAGAGAAGATAGCTTGTCATCAAGTAAAACCTGCCCTGCTTAAGCGCTAATACACTTTATCTGCTCCTTCTGGCTGCTTACGAAAGCGCTTATATTCCCATTGATACTGCTCGACACAATTACTGACACTGTCTTCGATTGATCTATTCAGTGCTGTTGCTGATTGCAATAAATCAGCTGAGTAAATATCCGCATCGGGCTTGGCGAACATCATTTCAAACCCGCCTTTCACTCGCTTAGCCTGCACCATGACGGCGGTGCAGTCGGTGCGATCAATAAGCTTGTGAACCAGCGTCATAGTAAGCGCCTTCTGCCCATAAAAGGGGGCGTAGATACCGCCCCTGTTGTCTGGCACCTGATCTGGTAGCATTCCCACACAAGCGCCCTGTTTAAGCGTTTTAATCAAAGCTATAACGCCTTTTAAATCTGCTGGTACCAGCGTTGAACCAGCCTTTTCTCGCGACTCTAAAACCAGTCTATCCAAGGCAGCATTTTTACTCGGCGCATACATGGTTGTGAGTCCCCAACGCTGACAAATATAGGGGCCAGTAACTTCCCAGTTGCCTAAATGGGGGCACAGGAACATAACGCCCTTACCGGTGCTAATAGCCTCGATAACTATTGCTTCGTTGACTACTGTCAGCACTTTAGTCTCGAGCCATGCGTGTGGTTTAATCCACACTTGTGCGGCTTCAAACAGCGTTTTACCTGTCTCTATTAAGCTTGCTCTGGCCAGTACCTTACGCTCCGCATCTTCCTGCGCAGGCAGGCACAACTGCAAGTTGGTCTGAGTTACTGTTGCTGCGCGGCGCTGTAGCAACCACAGGATCTTGCCGCTTAAAGCCCCCAAATTTCGCCCCCAAGATAGAGGCAGGTGACCAATCGCTGTTATCAATAATGGTACGAGTTTTTGCACGGTAATGTTTCGCTGTTTTATTCGCATTATTCAAAAGAACGCAGCATAGCCCAGATTCTCGACGACGATAAGGTGCAGCCTGGCTTGCATCTCGCTATAATCAGCGGTTTTTTAGCGCCACAAGCCCCTTTCTTGTTTGTCGAACTGGGCGCATGCGAACCATAAGCGGGACAAAAACGTGTCAGATACTCCAGCAGAACAACAAAAACCCGATGTTTCCACTTTTCAGGGTCTTATTTTAGCCTTGCAACAATACTGGGCTCGTCAGGGCTGTGTGATTTTGCAGCCACTGGATATGGAAGTGGGCGCCGGCACCTTTCACCCCGCCACCTTCCTGCGCGCCATCGGCCCCGAAACATGGAGCGCTGCCTACGTACAGCCCTGCCGCCGCCCCACTGATGGTCGCTATGGCGAGAACCCCAACCGCCTGCAACACTACTATCAATTTCAGGTAGTGCTTAAGCCAAACCCTGACAATATTCAGGATCTGTATTTGGAGTCACTGCGCGAACTGGGCATAGACACTAACGTGCACGATATTCGCTTTGTTGAAGACAACTGGGAATCACCGACGCTGGGTGCCTGGGGCTTAGGCTGGGAAATTTGGTTAAATGGTATGGAGGTAACTCAGTTCACCTACTTCCAACAGGTCGGCGGCCTTGAGTGTTTCCCTGTCACCGGCGAAATAACCTACGGTTTGGAACGCATTGCTATGTACCTGCAGGGTGTCGATTCAATTTACGATTTGGTTTGGACCGTAAATGCCGACGGCAAAAAAATCACTTATGGCGATGTTTTCCACCAGAATGAAGTGGAAATGAGTACTTACAACTTTGAAGAGGCTGATGTCGACTTTTTGTTCCAGACTTTTGATGTCTGTGAACGCGAGTCGGCTCGCTTGGTCGAAAAAGGCCTGCCGCTGCCCGCCTACGAAATGGTGATGAAAGCCTCTCATGCCTTTAACCTGCTCGACGCCCGCCATGCTATCTCGGTGACTGAGCGTCAGCGCTATATTTTACGAGTGCGCACTCTGGCTCGCGCCGTGGCTCAGGCTTATTACGACAAGCGTCTGGCGCTAGGCTTCCCGCTGGCCGATAAAGCTCTGGCCGATGAACTCATCGCCGCAGCTAATGACGCCAAACAAGCCAACGCCAAATAACGAATTAATCAGGCACGCCGCGAGCGGGCTGACAAAGAGACGCGCGCACGAGCGGTCTAAGGAATAATAAGATGAGCACAGATTTTCTGGTAGAACTGGGCACTGAAGAGCTACCGCCGAAAGCGCTAAAGAAACTTAGCGCCGCGTTTAGCGCGGGCATTATCAAAGGCTTAAAAGAGCAGGAATTAGAATTTGGCGCCGTTAAAAGCTACGCTACACCGCGTCGTTTAGCACTAGTGGTGGAGCAACTTGCCGAGCAGACTCCGGTTAAAGAAGTTATAGCCTGGGGACCTCCGGCAAAAATTGCCTTCGATGCCGAGGGTAATCCGTCCAAAGCGGCCGAAGCCTTTGCTCGAAAAAACAGCTTAGACGTTAGCGATCTGCAAACCGAGAGTGACGGCAAGATCGACAAACTTTGCCACCGCGCCAGCGCTGGCGGCGTCAATACTGCAGAATTACTCGGTGCTATTGTTAATGCCTCGGTTAAAGCGCTGCCCATTGCCAAACGTATGCGCTGGGGTGCTAGCCGCACTGAATTTGTACGCCCGGCACACTGGTTAATTATGTTACTTGGCAATGAAGTCGTCGACGCCGACGTGCTGGGTATTAAGGCTAATCGCGTCACTCGCGGCCATCGCTTTCACTACAACCAAAATTTAATCATCGACTCGCCCGCCAGCTATGCTGAGCAATTGCGCGCACCTGGCCACATTATTGCCGACTACGCTGAGCGCCAAGCAATGGTTAAAGAGCAGGTTATAGCTGAGGCCAACAATGTCGGTGGTATAGCCGTAATATCACAAGATCTGCTCGATGAAGTAACGGCTCTTGTGGAATACCCTGTTGCTTTAACTGGTAAATTTGAGCAGCGTTTTTTAGATGTACCAGCCGAAGCACTGATTTCTTCTATGGCTGAGCATCAGAAATATTTTCATGTGGTGGATGCCAGTGGTAATTTGAAGCCTAACTTTATTACTGTTGCCAATATCATCTCTACAGACCCAGCACAGGTAATCGACGGTAACGAGCGTGTTATTCGCCCGCGCTTAGCCGATGCCGCATTCTTCTTTGAGACTGATAAAAAGTCCAACCTCAGCGCCATGCGCGAGCGCCTGCAGAAGATCGTTTTCCAAGCTAAGCTGGGCACAATTTATGACAAAACCGAGCGAGTATCGAAGCTTGCGGCCAACATTGCTGGGCTAATCGGTGGCAATGCCGACTACGCTGCACGCGCAGGCCTGCTGTGTAAATCAGACCTTGTCAGCGAGATGGTCTGCGAGTTCGACAAGATGCAGGGTATCGCTGGGCGCTATTACGCGCTCAACGACGGTGAGCCAGCCGAAGTTGCTGAAGCTTTGGCTGAACAGTACCTGCCTAAATTTTCCGGCGACAAGCTCCCAGAGACGCTAACGGGAACACTGGTGGCACTGTCCGATCGCCTCGACACTATTGTCGGTATTTTCGGCATCGGTCAAAAGCCTACCGGCTCTAAAGATCCTTTTGCTCTGCGCCGCGCCAGCTTGGGTGCCCTGCGCCTGCTGGTCGAGAAAGAGCTCGACTTAGACCTGAGCGATTTATTGCTGCTAGCCGCCAAAGGTCACGGTGACAATATTGAAACAGCTGACACAGCTGCCAGTGAGTCTCTGGCCTATATGCTCGAGCGTTTCCGCGCTTGGTATTTAGATGAGAATATCGCCGCCGAGGTCTATCAGGCCGTAAGTGCCAAGCAGCTCACTACACCACTGGATATTAATAAGCGTGTACATGCCGTTAACGCCTTTACTCAACTGCCAGAAGCCCAAGCCTTAGCTGCCGCCAACAAGCGCGTGTCCAATATACTTGGCAAGCTTGAGGGCGAAGCGCCGAGTACCCTAGACAGTGGATTATTGGAGGAGAGCGCTGAGAAAGCCCTCGCTGAACAGGTTGCCAGCAAATCACTTGAAGTAGCGCCACTATTTGCCGAGCGCAGATATGCAGAAGCCCTGGCCGCACTTGCTAGTCTGCAAAGTACCATCGACACTTTTTTCGACGATGTGATGGTTATGTGCGATGACTTGGCTCTGCGCAACAACCGTCTGGCACTGTTGGCTCAGCTGCGCGGCCTGTTCTTGGAAGCTGCTGATATCTCACTTTTGGTTCCTGAAAAGAAGAAGTAATCATGAGCGACAACATTCTCGAAGCCGGTATAACTAAATTAGTCATTCTCGATAGAGACGGAGTGATTAACGTAGAGCGCTCGGATTTTGTAAAATCTGCTGACGAATGGGTGCCAATTGAGGGCAGTATCGACGCGATCGCACGCTTGCACAGCGCCGGTTTCACCGTGGTGATCGCGACTAATCAATCAGGGCTGGCTCGGGATAAGTTTGACTTGGATGATTTAGAGGCCATGCATGCCAAATTTACTAACTTGGTATTGGATGCCAATGGTGAAATTGGCGCCATCTTTTACTGCCCCCATAAAGCCCAGGACAACTGCTACTGCCGTAAACCTAAAGCCGGCTTAATAGAAGCCATTGAGGCTGAGTTTAATGCCTCTGCCGAGGGCATGCCCTTTGTTGGCGACAGCCTGCGCGATTTACAGGCGGGCCTATTGAAAGGCTGTGACCCCATTCTGGTAAAAACCGGTAATGGTGAAAAAACCCTAGGCGAGATAAGTAACTGCAGTGACTTTGACGGTATTAAAGTGACCTGTTTCGACAATCTTGCTGCGGCCGTCCCCCACATCATCAAGACTTATAGCTAAGAGAATCTCTGCTTATGCTGTTATTTATGCGCTCGCTGCTGTTTTCTCTCGGCTATTTTGTCGCCGTAATTGTCATCTCTATTTTAGGTGTTCTGGCTTGGCCGCTGCCGTTTAAATTTCGCTTTCAAATTGTCACACTGTTAAACCGCTTTGTGATGGTTTGGGTTAGTGTCTGCTGCGGTATACGATTTCAAATTAAAGGCCATTATGATGCCAGTGAAGGCCCTTACGTAGTTATATCCAAGCACTCGAGTACTTGGGAGACGATGTTTCTGCAGTACTACTTTCAGCCCATCAGCACCATTCTTAAGCGCGAATTACTGCGAATTCCGTTCTTTGGCTGGGGCCTGGCTACCCTGCGCCCGATCGCTATTGATCGCGGCAGCCCCATACAAGCACTGAAGCAAATTAAGAGAGAAGGTAAGCAACGCTTAGCGGACGGTACCAACGTTTTAATCTATCCCGAGGGCACTCGTATACCTTTTGGCGATAAGGGCACCTACGCACGCTCAGGCGCCGATATCGCCAAGGCCGCCGGTGTTAAGATTATCCCAATCGCCCACGATGCCGGCAGGCATTGGCCTAAAGGTAAATTTATTAAGCAGCCCGGTACTATTACAGTAACCATCGGCTCGCCTATGTCTACCGACGGCCGTAAGAGCAAAGAAATCATGGCCGATGTAGAAGCCTGGATTGAAGGGACGATTGCTGAGATGAACTGACAGGTGGTTAGTTGTCGAGGCATCTAATCCTCTAGCTCTGTTTTTAGCAGAACATCTTTACTATTGGCATGGATGCCAAGAAACTGCCTTTGATTACCGCCTCCTGTTACCGTTGCTAGCGATGCCTGTAACGCACTTCGTGCGCTAGTAACCGTTCACTACTTACTGCTATTAATTTACATAACCTGCATAACTTTTAGCGAAAAATTCAGCTGAATTTTGCTTTTAGTAAACGTGCCTGTTGTTGCCGAGTCACTATTGAAACGCTGCAATATTATTGCAGCGTTATAGTCATTACTTTTCTAGTGCTTTGATTTTTGAACCCCGGAGTAAAGTTCTGAGTAGATACTTAGTTAGCATTTGAAATGGTTACCCCCTTCCATCATTGACCCAAAAGGTAAGTTAACACTTACTATTAATTACAGTAAAAAAAACCCGCTGCTATAGTGCAGCGGGTTTTGCCTCTAGTCTATTGATGCTCGCACCCTTAGACGTCTAAGTTTTCCACCGCTAAGGCATTGGTCTCGATAAATTCTCGGCGCGGTTCTACGTGATCGCCCATCAAGCAAGTGAAAATCTGATCCGCCGCAATAGCATCTTCGATTGTCACGCGCAGCATACGTCGGGCCTCTGGATCCATGGTGGTTTCCCACAACTGCTCCGGGTTCATCTCGCCCAGCCCTTTGTAGCGCTGAATGCTGTGACCGCGACGCGATTCAGCCATCAACCAGTCCAAACCCTCGGCAAAGGTGTTGATCTCTTTGCGGCGCTCGCCACGTTGAGCGTAGGCGCCTTCTTCGATCAAGCCGTTAAGATGTTCACCGAGCTTAACAATAGATCCATATTCGCCCGACAAGAAGAACTCATGGTTAATTTTATAGTCGGTCGGTACACCGTGCGCTGTAATGGTCACTGTCGGCAAAAATAAGCCATGCTCTGTGTCTTCATGCACATTGATTTTATAGCGATGACTGCCAGTGGTATTGCCGACATTCATGCTGGCGAGCAGCTTATCGGCCCATACTTTCATCTCATTTTCATGACTCAGCTGCTCTTTGCTGATCGAATCGGTATAGATCATCTGCTCTAGCACTTCAGCTGGATACAAGCGCGACAGACGCTTAACAGTGGCCATCACTGCGCGATACTCAGTCACTAGCTCTGCCAGCGGTGCACCGCCTACACCCGGCGCCTCTTCATTAACATGGAGACTGCCTTTGTCCAGCGCGGCATGTGTCAAGTAGGCGTTCAGAGCATCATCATCCTTCAGATACTGCTCCTGCTTGCCTTTGCTAATTTTGTACAGCGGAGGCTGTGCAATTAATAGGTGACCACGTTCAATCAGCTCGGGCATCTGACGGAAAAAGAATGTCAATAACAGCGTACGAATGTGGGAGCCATCAACATCGGCATCGGTCATGATAATAATGCTGTGGTAACGCAGCTTTTCGACGTCAAATTCGTCCTTTCCGATACCGCAACCCAACGCCTTAATCAAGGTACCGACTTCTGCACTGGACAGCATTTTATCGAAACGCGCTTTTTCAACGTTAAGAATTTTACCCTTCAAAGGCAAAATAGCCTGAGTCTTGCGCGAACGGCCCTGCTTTGCAGATCCGCCAGCAGAGTCACCCTCCACTAGGTAGACTTCGGACAACGCCGGATCTTTTTCCTGACAGTCGGCCAGTTTACCCGGCAAACCCGCGATATCGAGTGCACCTTTACGGCGAGTCATGTCGCGAGCTTTACGGGCAGCATCACGGGCACGAGCGGCATCGATCATCTTGATAACAACGGCTTTTGCTTCGCCAGGATTTTCTAGCAGGTAGTCGTTTAAGCACTTACCCATTTCTTGCTCTACCGCGGTCTTTACTTCAGACGAGACTAGCTTGTCCTTGGTTTGCGAAGAGAACTTAGGGTCGGGAACTTTAACCGAAATAATAGCGGTTAGGCCTTCTCTAGCGTCATCACCGGTGGTGCTGACTTTAGCGGTTTTACCCAGGCCTTCACGCTCGATATAGCTGTTGAGCCCGCGAGTTAGCGCCGAGCGGAAACCAGCCATATGGGTGCCACCATCGCGCTGAGGAATGTTATTGGTATAGCAGTAGATATTCTCTTGAAAACTATCGTTCCACTGCATGGCCACTTCAACAGTGATTCCGTCTTCACGCGCCTCTGTGAAGTGCATTACCTTAACGATAGGCGTTTTATTGACGTTAACGAACTCTACGAAAGCTTTAAGACCGCCTTCATACTCGAAGACATCTTCTTTGCCCGAGCGCTCATCCTTCAACGCAATACGCACACCAGAGTTCAAGAAAGACAATTCGCGCAGGCGCTTGGCTAACTGGTCAAAATGAAATTTAATATTAGTGAACGTTTCTGGCGATGGATTGAAGTGAACTTCGGTACCGGTTATATCAGTATCGCCAACAACCGATAGCGGACCCTGTGGGTTGCCATGCTTATATACTTGCTCATGCACCTTACCACCGCGACGGATGGTAAGAGTCAATTCCTGAGATAGAGCGTTTACCACCGAAACACCTACACCGTGTAGGCCGCCGGATACTTTATAGGTGTTGTCATCGAACTTACCACCGGCATGCAGCACGGTCATAATCACTTCAGCCGCTGAAACACCTTCATCGTGCATCTCGGTGGGGATACCCCGGCCGTTATCGGTAACAGTGACGGTCTCGTCATGATGGATAACCACTTTAATTTCAGAACAGTGGCCCGCCAGTGCTTCATCGATGGAGTTATCGACGATTTCAAAAACCATATGGTGCAAGCCGCTACCATCATCGGTATCGCCAATATACATGCCGGGACGTTTACGAACCGCATCCAAACCTTTCAGTACTTTAATACTGGACGAGTCGTAATTAATCTCTTCTGACATTGTCTAACTCCATCAACATATCTATTTACTGCAGTTACACGTCTATTTGTGTAACCGTGCCGTGTTCCACGTGAAACACTCGTTTATCCACATCGGTAATCTTCTGCCAACTGGACAGTAAAGTCTCTTTTTCGACACCGGTTACAAACACCTGGCTACCAATTTTGTGCAGCCAGTGCGCCAGTAATTGGCGGTACTGAGGGTCTAGCTCAGCGGGTAAATCGTCGACCAAATATATACAACGGCGCCCTGTTTGGCGATAAAAAACCAAGCCCTGAGCAATCTTCATTGCACAAACCAAAAGCTTTTGCTGGCCTCGCGAGAGAATATCAACCGCTAACTGGCGACCTACTTTTATTCTTATATCAGCCCTATGAACACCAGCGCGGGTATAGCCACTCTGACAATCGCGCTCAAAACTCTGCTGTAAATGCTGGGCATAGTCTTGATCGGCATCCCAACCACGTTGATAACCTAAAGTTAAGCCATCAACAGCAACAAACTCGGACACCAATTGCTTGAATTCAGTTTGAAACAAGTCCAGTGTCTGCTGCCTGTAACCCTCTATCGCCTCAGTTAGAGAACAAAGCTCTACATCCCAAGGGGTAACCTCTAAACGGTCTATTCTATCACGCCGAAGCAGACTATTGCGGTGTTTTAGACAACGCTGCGCGGCCTTCCACAATGGATAAAACTGAGGTTCCACGTGAAACACTAACCAATCTATAAATTGTCTACGCGATTTTGGTGAACCTTCTAACAATTCGTAAGTGTGGGAATTGATGACTTGTATAGGTAAATGGGCAGCCAATGCCGCAGCTGAATGAACATTGTCACCTGCAACACGAAAAGTTGAATCACCACCCCGGTGACGACTTACCCCTATAGGAACGACAGCACCACCAGCATGCTGGAGGCGCGCAAAAACCGTCAGCGAATCATGGTCATTATTAATAAGAGTTTTATATTTATGGCTACGAAAGGACCGTCCCATACCGAGCACGCTAAGCGCTTCTAATGTACTAGTTTTACCACTGCCATTAGCGCCGTAAATAAGGTTAACACCCGAGGATGGCGACAGCTCGGCCGATACAATATTGCGCAATTGAGTAATAGATAGATGGGAGATGGTCATATTAAAGGGGGACGCTGAATACTGAAACAAAAACGGGGAACACTTGTTGGTGTCCCCCGTTGATAATCACCTGTAAAAATGAAACTTAAAGACGCATCGGCATGACAACATAAACTGAATCACCGCCATCTGGTTCTTCAACCAAGGCACTACTACTGGCATCAGCCAAAGTAAATTTAATATTGTCACTATCGAGTACGGTACAGACATCTTGTAAGTAACTAACATTAAAGCCAACTTCAATGCTTTCACCGGCATAGTCTACTGTAACCTGCTCTTCAGCTTCTTCTTGCTCAGGATTATTGGCAACGATCGTCATAACACCATCGGCCAAAATTAAACGTACGCCACGATATTTTTCATTCGACAAAATAGCCGTGCGACTAAAAGCCTGCTTAAGATCAGTACGTGAACCATACACCAACTTATCGCCACCACGCGGCAGAACACGATCGTAATCAGGAAATTTGCCGTCAACTAGCTTAGACGTAAAGGTAAATGTCTCGGTAGAACAACGAATATGATTACTGCCGAGTTTGATATCTACAGGGGCATCAGGATTATCGAGTAAACGAGCCAACTCAATCACGCCTTTGCGGGGCAAAATTGCCTGTACCTTCTCTGCACACTGTACATCGATCTGACGAGTGCACATAGCCAGACGATGACCATCAGTAGAAACCACGCGCAACTGCTCGTTAGTCACTTCCCACAACATACCATTAAGATAATAGCGCACATCTTGCTGCGCCATGGCGAATGCAGTCCTATCAATCAAGCGCTTAATTTCTTTCTGTGCGCAGCTAAATTGTAAATCCGAGCGACCATCTTCAACATTAGGAAAATCAGTCGCTGGTAGAGTCGATAAAGTGAAGCGGCTGCGACCACTCTTAACAATAATACGCTGATTATCTTCGATAAAATCAATAATAGCGCCATCAGGTAGCGATCGACAAATATCGACTAGCTTGCGCGCCGGAACGGTTATCTCGCCAGATTCGCCCGCCTGCTCTAAAGTTACGCGGCCAACAATTTCGACCTCCAGGTCTGTGCCAGTTAAAGAGAGTTGAAGGCCATCTAATACCACCAGCACGTTTGACAATACCGGCAGAGTTTGACGGCGCTCAACAACACCCGCTACTAGTTGTAGCGGCTTTAACAGGGCTTCCCGAGATACAGTGAATTTCATTGCAAGTCTCTTCTTAAGTGTCCGTATTTATATAAGAGGTTATTATTTTATATAACATTAAATTTTAACAGGTTATTAATATTAGGTCGTTAATGAACGCAGAAGATTTTTATAATCTTCACGAATATCTACATCTTCTTCTTTTAATTCTTTGATTTTACGACAAGCGTGCAACACAGTAGTGTGGTCGCGGCCACCAAATGCGTCACCTATCTCAGGCAGACTGTGATTGGTGAGCTCTTTGGCCAGCGACATCGCCATCTGGCGTGGGCGAGCTACTGAACGCGAGCGGCGCTTGGACAGTAGATCACTAATTTTAATTTTATAGTACTCAGCCACTACCCGCTGAATATTGTCGATACCCACCTGCTTATCTTGCAGTGCCAGCAAATCTTTTAGCGACTCACGAACCAACTCTACGTCGATAGCTCGACCTGTGAAGTGAGCATTCGCTACCACTCTCTTTAAGGCTCCTTCGAGTTCGCGAACATTAGAGCGAATACGTTGAGCAATAAAGAAGGCAGCATCGTTGGGCAAATCCATACCTGCCTGCTCGGCCTTGGTCATCAATATAGCGACACGAGTTTCAAGCTCTGGCGGCTCCACAGCGACCGTCAAACCCCAACCAAAACGACTCTTAAGACGCTCTTCCAAACCATTTAGTTCTTTCGGGTAACGATCACAAGTGAGGATAATCTGCTGGCCACCCTCAAGTAGAGCGTTGAAAGTATGGAAAAACTCTTCCTGCGAGCGCTCTTTACCGGCAAAAAATTGAATGTCATCAATTAAAAGTGCATCCACCGAGCGGTAGTAGCGTTTAAAGTCATTGATAGCATTAAGTTGTAGGGCTTTAACCATGTCGGCAACAAAGCGTTCAGAGTGAAGGTAAACCAACTTAGCATTGGGGTTATTCTCCAGCAAAGCATTGCCCACAGCGTGCATCAAATGGGTTTTACCCAAACCCACACCACCGTAAATAAACAGAGGGTTGTAGGCGCCACCAGGATTTTCTGCAACTTGACGAGCCGCCGCTAAGCCCAATTGATTCGACTTACCCTCGACAAAACTTTTAAAGGTAAAGCTCTCATTTAGGTAGCTACGGTGCTTAAGACCACCTTCAACGTCGACGCTGCGACTCTTAGAGGGGCTTATAATGGCCGGCGCTTCGCGCGGTGGTTCCGAGAACAAACCAGCCCCAGCCTGCACTGGTGCCGATGTAAAAGTTGGCTTAGATACTGAAGTATGATTCGCAGAGTACGGCTGAATAATAGTCGATGGCTGCACAGATTGTTGAGGCACCTGGCCAAACGGACTACTGGTGATAGGCTCAGGAGCCTGCGATGGCTCACGACGCGTAAAGCGAGAATTATCACGATTTGCCGTGACCAACGATACCTCAATAAAACGGCCGTTGGCGTTTTGACTAACCAACTCATGAATGCGCGCCAAAAACTTATTGGACACCCAGTCGAGCACAAAACGGTTAGGGGCTAAAAGACGTATATGGCTAAGCTCGCCATTACTGGTACCGCTGTCAAAGCTGCTGTCGATCTGCAGCGGGCGAATCCACGTATTAAACTGCTGCGCAGACAACTCACCCTGCAGACTGGATACACATTGTTCCCAAATAGCTTGCGGCAACCCCAAACTCCCATTTATACATCTAAATAATTTGATCGTCACGGCCCTGCGTCAGCGTATAATTCGCGAAACAGGTAAGCTCAGTAAAAAGTGAGTATAAAGCACCGTGGAAGGAGGAGAAGTTTACCTTTCGGCAGCAAAGTTATCCACAACTTTTACCCAAGATATACCATTGGATAATTTCTGTGAAACGCTCAAATAAGACTACAAATAACAGGGGCAACCAAAGACTATACAAAACAGCGCATGTGTATAAACCTGTTAAGAACTTGTTGGAAAGCTGAGTGTAAGTTATATCAAGCATTAATTGTGCGAAAAACACCCATTATTTAACACAAAGCCTTGCGTCATCGGGCTTGCTTCTTTAAAATCCGCCGTCTTTATACCGCTGCGTCTATTTCAGCCGTGGCAAACAACACTGAATATTTAGGTAGAGTCATGAAAAGAACATTTCAGCCTAGCGTACTTAAACGCAAGCGCACTCACGGTTTTCGCTCTCGTATGGCTACTAAGAGCGGTCGTGCCGTTCTTGCTCGTCGCCGTGCCAAAGGTCGTAAAGAGTTAGCTGCATAATTAGCGCTCTTTATACCTACCTGAAAGGCTGCTGGAGTGAGTAAATACGCGTTTACTAGATCGCGTCGTCTGCTTAATTCCAGCGACTTTCAACCTGTTTTTGATAATGCCCCCTTTCGTGCTTCGCACAAATATTTCCTGATCCTCGCTCGCCCGAGCAATACAGACACTTCTCGTCTGGGATTAGTCATAGCCAAGAAAAATATCAAACTCGCTGTCGACCGCAATCGTGTTAAACGATTGGTGCGTGAATGTTTTCGTCAACTGACCGCCGATGATATTGCCGTGGATGCGGTGTTTTTAACCCGCCGTGGTTTGGGCGAAATGGATAATGCCGATTTTACTAAACAGCTACAACAACAATGGCAGCGCGTACTTAAAAAAGCTCGAAAAGCACAAATAACACCAGAATCCTGATATGAAGTGGTTGCTCATTAAAATCATCCACAGCTATCGCTACCTACTTAGTCCATGGGTAGGTAATCAATGCCGCTTCTACCCAACATGCTCAAGTTATGCCGAACAGGCAATAAAAGAACATGGTTCTATTAAAGGGGGTTATTTAATGTTGCGCCGCCTTATAAAATGCCAACCTTGGCACGAAGGCGGAATCGATAATGTCCCGCCACTTAAAACCTCGTCTGCTTCACTAGCAACAAAACATTCCCATGACTAAATTAGAACATTAATAGTCGTGGCAGAATAAAAAAGGGGTTATTAAATCTTGCGCCGCCTTATAAAATGACGCAGAAGCTGGCACGAGAGCGGAATAGATAATGTTCTGCCGTTTAGAACTTCGTCTGCTTCACTGGTAACAAAATATTCCCATGACTAAATTAGAACATTAATAGACATCGCAGAATGAAAAAGGGGGTTATTTAATGTTGCGCCGCCTTATAAAATGACAAACAAGCTGGCTCGAGGGCGGAATAGATAATGTTCCACCGCTCAAAACCTCAACCGATTCACTATTAACGAAGCCTACCCATGATTAAATCGAACTTAGATTGGCAGAAATACTTACTCTTTGCCGGTATGGCCGCTGTAGCCTTTATGCTGTTGTTGCGCTATAGCGACTTTAGAGATCAGAAACAAGTCGCTATTGATACTACGACAGTGTCTGTAACCAACACCTCTACCACCGTTAGTGCCATTCAAGCATCAGCACCTGAAGCTTTCGCCGACGGCGATATGATTCCGCAAAGTCCCGATGAAGAGTCCTTGGTCAGCGCAGCTATTGCACCACAGCAACAAATGATTCATATAGTCACTGACAGCTTGGATGTACTAATCGACAGACAAGGTGGCGATATTATTAAGGTGGCGTTGCCGCGTCATTTTGCAAAAATCGATACACCAGACCAGCCATTCGTATTGCTTAACCGTACCGAAAATACCACTTACATTGCTCAGAGCGGTCTGATTGGTGTTAATGGTACCGACAAGCCTGGTCAGCGCCCAGTATTCACCAGCAGCAACACTGAATATCGCATGCTCGATGGCGAAGATACATTGGAAGTAATACTCAGCACCCAACAAGGTGATGTCGCTATTGAAAAAGTGTTCACATTTAAGCGCGGCGACTACCTTATTGACCTGCAGTATCGACTCAACAATCAAAGTAACGATACCTGGAAAGGTAATATGTACGCTCAGATTCTGCGCGATACTCATGCTCCAGCTACCGATGCAGGCATAGGTATGCAGCCATTCTTGGGGGCAGCGTTAACCACAAAAGAAGAAAACTACAAAAAATTCAACTTTGACGACATAGAAGAGCAAAAATTTAAAGAAACCGTCAATGGCGGCTGGGTCGCCATGGTGCAGCACTATTTCATTAGTGCTTGGGTTCCCGATCAAGGACAAGAGAATCGCTTTACTCTGCAGAAATTTAAAACAAACGATCTCTACAGCTTTGGATTCACTACACCACGCCTAACAATAAATAGCGGTGAGCAGGGTATCATCGGTGCCAGTTTCTACGCAGGCCCTAAAGATGTCTATCGACTTGAAGAAATCGCGCCTTATTTAGATCTCACAGTTGATTACAGCTTTTTATGGTGGATAGCCAAGCCACTGTCACACTTTCTTTACTTTATTTATGATTTTGTCGGCAACTGGGGCCTGTCTATTATTTTTCTGACCATGGCGGTTAAAGCAGTATTCTATAAATTGTCAGCCACCAGCTACCGTTCCATGGCAAACATGCGCAAAATTCAGCCACAGATGGTTCGCATGAAAGAATTGTACGGCAGTGATCGCTCGCGCATGTCGCAAGAAATGATGAAGCTGTATAAAAAGGAGAAGGTCAATCCGATGGGCGGCTGTTTGCCTGTCTTAGTTCAAATGCCGGTATTCCTCGCTCTCTATTGGGTGTTAATGGAATCGGTTGAATTACGCCACACCTCGTTCCTATGGTTAGGCGATCTTTCAGTAAAAGACCCCTACTTCATTCTGCCACTACTGATGGGTTTAACCATGTTCATTCAGATGAAGCTGAACCCCACGCCTCCAGACCCTACCCAAGCGAAAATAATGCAGATTATGCCTGTTGCGTTTACGTTCTTGTTTATGTGGTTCCCGGCGGGTCTGGTTCTGTATTGGGTGACAAATAACACCCTGTCGATTTGCCAGCAGTATGTCATCACCAGAAACATTGAAAATGCAGGTAAAGACAAACAAGACAAGCTTCCAAGCGTCTAACGCTGTCTGTTTAAGCCTCCGAAAGGGGACCGCGCTTTAGCGCGGTCCCCTTTTTTTATGTATACAGACATACTGTATACAGACAAAGCATGAACGCCATTGAGCTGCTTGGTATTATGAACACTACAAATATGACTAACGGAAAACGCTATGACCGTGCTG
Source organism: uncultured Cellvibrionales bacterium (assembly GCA_913050115.1). Taxonomy (GTDB): domain Bacteria; phylum Pseudomonadota; class Gammaproteobacteria; order Pseudomonadales; family Cellvibrionaceae; genus UBA1124. The sequence continues at coordinate 20,723 of CAJWZU010000006.1, read as the reverse complement.
ACTAACAACGACACCATTGCCGCCATTGCCACACCCAGCGGTCGCGGTGGTGTAGGAATTGTTCGAGTCTCAGGCCCTAAAGCCTACGCCATTGGCCAAGCTCTATGCCAACGAGAGCTAAAACCTCGCTACGCCCACTACGGGCCCTTCTATTCCTCACAAAACCTCGACAGCAAAAATAAGGTGATAGACGAAGGTATAGCACTCTTCTTTCCGAACCCTCACTCATTTACCGGCGAAGATGTAGTCGAGTTTCAGGGCCATGGCGGGCCTGTTATTCTCGATATGCTGATGCGTGAAATTACCAATAAAGGCGTGCGTATGGCGCGACCAGGCGAGTTCTCCGAGCGCGCCTTTATGAACGACAAACTCGACCTAACCCAGGCTGAAGCTATTGCCGACCTGATTGATGCCAGCTCAGAGCAGGCGGCTCGCAACGCGCTCAATTCATTACAGGGAGTCTTCTCTGAGCGTATTGGTGATTTAGTTGAAGCACTAATCCACCTGCGTATCTATGTTGAGGCCGCCATAGACTTTCCCGAAGAAGAAATCGATTTTCTCGGTGATGGCAAAGTAAGCGCTGACCTCAATAACATCATCACCAAGTTGGCGGCTGTATTTGCAGAGGCAAGGCAGGGGCTACTCATGCGCGACGGCATGAAGGTCGTTATCGCTGGCCGCCCCAATGCGGGTAAATCGAGCCTATTGAACGCTCTTGTCGGGCGCGACAGTGCCATCGTCACCGACATCGAGGGCACTACTCGAGATGTCTTGCGCGAGCACATTCACATCGACGGTATGCCCCTGCATATTATCGATACAGCAGGGCTTAGAGATAATCCCGATCAAGTCGAGAAAATAGGCATTGAGCGAGCCCTTAATGAAATAGCCGAGGCCGATCGTATACTATTGTTAGTCGATGCAACGACAACAAGCACACGCGATGTGCATGACATTTGGCCCACCTTTATAGACAACCTACCCGACAGCAACAAGGTCACACTCATCCGCAATAAGGTCGATTTAACTGGTGAGAAGGCAGGCATAGAAAATACCGACCCACTCTGTATTGGTATTAGTGCCAGTGATGGCGCAGGCCTTGATGATTTAAAGCAACACTTGAAACAGGTTATGGGCTTTAGCGATGCAGGGGAAGGCCAATTTACGGCCCGCAGACGCCACCTGGATGCACTGCAACGCGCCAGCGATTTACTGGATGCCGGGCAAGCGCAATTAGAGTCTGCAGCCGCAGGCGAACTGTTAGCCGAAGATTTGCGTCAAACTCAAAATACACTCTCTGAAATCACCGGTGAATTTACTCCAGATGAACTATTGGGTCGTATTTTCTCTAGTTTTTGTATCGGTAAGTAATTAAATAATAATAAAAAGCCCTCATCGACTTTTGTTGGTGAGGGCTTTTTTATACCCGCTATTTATGAATAAAATGTTTTGTAAACAACCGTTGCAGAGGTTATCCACATTCATTCACAGGTTTATCCCCTAACCTATTGATTTTCTGCAATATTCTGTATGAAAAACAAACGATCAGCTGAGCTTGAATTTTCACTGTGAATAACTAGTTGAATAAGCTCTATAAATACTGAGGAGTTAATTGTGAATAACCATGCTTTCATCGATATGGGAAAGTTATTCACATTTTAATCCTCAGCTAACTACCACCTAATGAGCAGCTTTCTAAGCGTTTATTTGCCTGCTTACACTTGCTATAAGTTATTGTTTTGTATGTTAAATATTTGTTTATGCACAGATTTTAAGGCCCCTATTTATTACTACATCTATAAAAAACATATATATATATATAAGTAATATAAATACTTATTTATTAGATTTGATGTGTAAAAGTTAATTTTTCAGTGAAAAAAACTTGCTTAAAAAACGAACAGGTTTTGTACAATGGGCTGCAAGAACATATAATGCGCGCCCTCTTGATTTGCACCTGTATCGACAGCACTGTTTAAACCGCTGCAGAAGTACTTTTAACAACACCCAACGAGATCTATCGATGGAACATCACTACGATGTAATTGTGATTGGCGGCGGACACGCCGGCACCGAGGCTTGCTTAGCTGCAGCCCGCATGGGTTGCAGTACCCTTTTGGTTACTCATAATGTCGATACGCTCGGGCAGATGTCGTGTAATCCTGCAATTGGCGGGATCGGTAAAAGCCATCTGGTTAAAGAAATCGACGCCTTAGGTGGCGCGATGGCATTGGCTACCGACAGCAGTGGTATTCAATTTCGCACCTTAAATGCCCGCAAAGGCCCTGCCGTGCGTGCAACTCGCGCCCAAGCAGACAGAGCCCTGTACAAAGCGGCGATACGCGAAATATTGGAAAATCAGGAAAACCTACAAATATTTCAACAGTCAGTAGACGACTTGATCATCGAGGGCGATCAAGTCAAAGGTGTGACTACCCAGATGGGCCTTAAGTTTACGGCGAATTCGGTCGTATTGACCGTAGGTACCTTTCTCGCCGGTCAAATTCATATTGGTTTACAGAACTACACTGGCGGGCGCGCAGGTGATCCAGCCTCCATAGGCTTAGCACAGCGTCTTCGTGAGATGAACTTACGCGTAGAGCGTCTGAAAACAGGTACCCCGCCGCGTATTGATGCGCGCTCGGTTGATTTAGACGGTCTACAGGAACAGTGGGGTGATAAACACCAGCCAATCATGAGTTATATGGGGTCGCGCGAACAGCAGCCGCGCCAAGTATGCTGCTGGATTACTCACACCAACCTGAAAACCCACGATATTATTCGCGCCGGTCTAGACCGATCTCCGATGTACACCGGTGTTATCGAGGGTGTGGGGCCGCGATACTGCCCATCGATCGAAGACAAGATCCACCGTTTTGCCGATAAAGACTCGCACCAGGTATTTGTCGAGCCGGAGGGTTTGACCACAAACGAACTCTATCCCAATGGTATTTCCACCAGCCTACCGTTTGATGTGCAGATTAACTTGGTGCGCTCAATGAAGGGGTTTGAAAACGCCCACATCACTCGGCCTGGCTACGCTATCGAATATGATTTTTTCAATCCGCAGGATTTAAAATACAACTTAGAAACAAAAGCCATTAACGGCTTGTTCTTTGCTGGCCAAATTAACGGCACCACCGGCTACGAAGAAGCCGGTGCGCAGGGTTTACTGGCGGGAGCGAATGCCGCACTTAGCGCTCAGGGCAAAGAGGGTTGGTGCCCCCGTCGCGACGAGGCTTACATCGGTGTACTTGTCGACGATTTGATCACCATGGGTACGCGCGAGCCGTATCGCATGTTTACCAGTCGCGCCGAATATCGCTTGCTACTGCGGGAAGACAATGCAGATTTGCGCCTGACCGAAAAAGGCCGTGAATTGGGTTTGGTTAACGATACGCGCTGGTCTGCTTTTTGTGAAAAACGGGAGGCAATAACGCTGGAAAATCAGCGCCTGAAAGAAACTTGGATTCAGGCTAAGTCAGCTGAAGCCGACCAGCTGCAAGATAAATTAAAATCACCGCTCAGTCGTGAAGCTTCCCTGTATGATCTGCTCAAACGACCTGAATTAGAGTATGCCGATTTAGGCGCGCTCAAAGGTGAGCCCGAAACAGGTCCTGTTGCCGAGCGAGTTGCGGAGCAAGTGCAGATCGATGCCAAGTATTCGGGCTATATCGCTCGTCAGCAGGAAGATATCGATCGTTTGCGCGCGCACGAGAACACCGCCATACCGTCAGAATTTGATTACCTATCGGTTGAGGGACTTTCCAACGAGCTTAAGCAAAAATTATCTGAGGCCAAACCACAAACGTTGGCGCGGGCCTCGCGCATTCCTGGCGTGACCCCTGCAGCCGTTTCGCTGTTGATGGTGTATTTGAAAAAACGTGGCCTGTTGCGCAAGTCCCAACAGGATGGTTTTAATCAAAAAGCTCAGGAGTCGTCGTAATGGCCTCTCGACAAGACTTACAGCGTCAACTGAAAAAAGGCGCTAGCCAATTAAAATTGGACGTGAGCGCAGAAAAGTTATCGCAGCTGCTCGATTACATTGAACTATTCGACAAATGGAACCGCGCTTACAATTTGTCAGCGGTGCGCGAAATTAGCGAGATGGTATCGCGTCATCTGCTCGATTCACTGGCGGTAATGACCCATGTCGAACAATACTTTGCTACCACCAATGCCGAACGCTTTATCGATGTTGGCACCGGTGGTGGTCTGCCGGGAATTCCATTGGCAATATTTTTTCCTGAAAAGTCTTTCACTCTGCTGGATTCAAACGGCAAGAAAACGCGCTTTTTGTTTCAGGTAAAAACTTCATTGAAGTTAAAAAATGTGACCATTGAGCATAATCGTGTCGAAAAATTCCAGCCTAGTGAGTTATTCGACGGAGTGATCAGTCGCGCTTTTGCCAGCCTCAAAGACATGACCGATGGCTGTGCTCACTTGTTAAAGCCAGATAGATACTTTTGGGCCATGAAGGGGGTCTATCCTCTGGATGAGTTGGCAGCGGTGGAAAAAAACTATACTGTCGCATCCTCGCATCGCTTACTGGTGCCCAATTGCGATGGCGAAAGGCATTTACTGCTGCTTGAACCGACTAACGCTTAAATCGAGAGAGGCTTATTTTGAGTAAAATATACGCGATAGCCAATCAAAAGGGTGGTGTCGGTAAGACCACTTCCTGCGTTAATTTGGCTGCATCTTTGGTCGCGACTAAAAAACGCGTGCTGTTGGTGGATCTCGACCCACAAGGCAACGCCACAATGGGGAGTGGTATCGATAAAAATGAGCTAGAGTTGTCAGTTTACGATCTACTCACCGGGCGCGCTAAGCCCGCCGAGTGCATGGTTCTGTCTGAGTCTGGTCAGTATCAGGTGCTGCCATCGAATGGTGACTTGACCGCCGCTGAAGTTGAAATGTTGAATCTTGAGCACAAAGAATATCGACTCGACAAAGCACTGAAAATACTCGAGCCGCAATTCGACTACATACTGATCGATTGCCCGCCTTCGCTAAACATGCTGACGTTAAACGGTTTAACCGCCTGCGATGGGGTAATTGTGCCTATGCAGTGCGAGTACTATGCGCTGGAAGGATTGTCGGCCCTGATCGGTACTATCGAGCAGGTGCGTGCAGTGCTTAATCCTAGCCTAAAGATCGAAGGTATTTTGCGCACTATGTACGATCCGCGCAGCAGTTTGACCAAAGATGTATCAGAGCAGCTGACCGAACATTTTGGTGATCGAGTTTACCGCACCTGTATTCCTCGCAATATACGCTTGGCCGAAGCGCCGAGTTATGGTCTGCCCGCTCTGGCCTATGACAAGCAATCCAAAGGTGCATTGGCCTATTTGGCGTTGGCGGGAGAATTTATCCGCCGCAACGAAGCTGATCAAAAAGCAGAGTTGAAAGCTGCAAGTTAATTTTAGGGCATCGTTTTAGGTGTTTCGCGAACAAAAATAAGGTTTGAAAGGACATGGCGTTAAAACGCAAAGGCGGCTTGGGTAAGGGGTTAGGCGCACTCATTGATGGTGGCGTTGCTATTGGTAAAGCGTCATCGGAAACCACCGGAAAGGCACTGGACGGCAAACTAGCCGAATTGCCGGTCGAGTTTATGCAGCGCGGCAAGTATCAGCCGCGCCGCGACATGCACCCTGAAGCACTGGAAGAGCTGGCTGAGTCAATTAAGGCTCAAGGTGTCATGCAGCCAATAGTCGTTCGCCCCATTAGCGATACCGCTAACGCTGAACAACGCTATGAGATTATCGCTGGTGAGCGTCGCTGGCGAGCCACTCAGTTGGCGGGTCTGGATAAAATTCCGGCGATGATCCGAGATGTATCTGACGAAGCCGCCATTGCTATGGCGCTGATTGAGAATATTCAGCGTGAAGACCTCAACCCTATCGAAGAAGCTGCCGCGCTTAAACGCCTGCAGGATGAGTTTGACTTAACCCATGCCGAGGTAGCACAGGCCGTGGGTAAGTCGCGGACTACCGTGACAAACTTATTGCGCCTGATGTCACTTGAAGAGGAAGTAAAAAAACTACTCGAACACGGTGATCTGGAGATGGGCCATGCTCGCTGCATGTTGACCCTAGATAGCCCAGAACAGCGCAATGTTGCCCGCCAAGTGGTTTCCAAAGGTTTGTCTGTACGTCAAACAGAGGCACTGGTGCGCCGATTACAGCAACAGCTAACCCGCCCTGAAGCCGAAACTAAAATTAGCCCCGATATTAAAAAATTGGAAGACGGTCTAGCTGACAAGGTCGGTGTTCCAGTGCAGCTACAACATGGCGCCAAGGGCAAAGGCAAGCTGACGTTTAAGTACAACTCTCTCGATGAACTCGACGGTATTCTGGCCCACCTGAACTACAAAGCTTGATCAAAATGATTATCGCCCGATAAAAACGCCCCTTGAGGGCGTTTTTTGCAATTGAACCCTCCTCTTTAAACCCCTATAATGCTGTCGCCTTTTTGCGTGTCCAATACGGATACGTAGTTCGGTTGCTTGGATTCGGGAGTTGGCACAGTGGTTAGAATCAAAAGACCCCCGGTTTATCAAATAACGCTCTGGCAGTTGTCGCTCTTACTGGCGCTGGGACTGGGGTTGAGTTTATTTGATGGGCGCCTGGCATTGGCAGCTCTGGCAGGTGGGTTGATTCAAATAATCCCCAGTGCCTATTTTTCTCTGCTGGCCTTTCGCTATCGTGGCGCCCGTGCAAGTTACTTAATTGTGCAGTCGTTTTATCGCGGTGAAGTGGGAAAATATGTAATGACTTTGGTCGGTTTTGCCGTGCTATTTAGTGTTTTCGGCAAGCAGTTACAGGCTGAATATGGCGGTATGGTATTTGTGTCCTATGCTGTCATGCTGCTAGTACAATTTTGGGCAACACCTAGAGTGTTGCGGCCGCAAAAGAAAAAGTCGTAGATAAGAATATACAGACGTTGGCCTGAGGATAAATCGCAAAGGCGGGCGAATAAAAAGTTTAAACCTTAAAAACCTAAAAACTTAGTAGAGATCAATTATGGCAGGCGATTCAACTGGATATATCCAGCACCACTTGCAGAACATGGCCTACGGCGAATTGCCGGCAGGGTATGAACGTCACAATGCTGACGGTACTGTAAGTGTTTTAGCTGAAGATACATGGACACTGGCTCATTCATCTGCAGAAGCCGCAGATATGGGCTTTTGGGCTGTTCACCTAGATTCTCTTGGGTGGTCGATTGGCCTAGGTTTGATCTTCTCATTTTTGTTTTATCGTGTAGCTAAAAATGCTACTGCCGGCGTTCCAAGTGGTATTCAAAGCTTTGTTGAGCTGCTGGTAAGTTTTATCGATGGCGTTGTTAAAGACATTTTTCATCATAAGAACCGCATGATTGCACCTATGGGCCTAACCATTTTCTGCTGGGTTTTCATGATGAACCTGATGGATTTGGTGCCTGTAGATTGGCTGCCAATGGCCGCGCAGAAAATCTCTGGCAACGAGCACTTGTTCTTTAAGGTGGTTCCAACAACCGATGTGAATATCACTCTGGGCATGGCGTTCACCGTATTTGCCTTTATGATTTTCTTCAGCATTCAGCAGAAAGGGCTAATCGGTTTCATCAAAGAATTGACCATGCATCCTTTTCACTCGGGTAAGTGGTATATCGACTTTACCATCTTGGTTTGGGTTAACTTGATTCTTGAAGTGGTTGCCTTGATTTCTAAGCCTATTTCACTGGGCTTGCGTTTGTTCGGCAACCTTTACGCCGGTGAAATGATCTTTATCTTGTTTGGTGTGATGTTGGGTTCTGGTTTAGTTTTGGGCACAGCGGGCGTATTCCTGCACCTAGGCTGGGCAATCTTCCACATCCTAGTAATTACCTTGCAAGCATTTGTTTTCATGGTGTTGACCACGGTTTATATGGCCATGGCACACGATGTAGATGAGGAACACTAAGGGAGCGTTCAGTTGCGTCAGCCTAGCTGACGCAAAATAACGATTTCGAAGTAAACGAAGTAATAGAAAACTTAACTTTAAACTTTTAACTTAAAAAACTCTCTGGAGAGATAAAATGGAAGCACTTGGTCTAGTTTACGTAGCGGCTGCACTGTTGATCGGTTTGGGCGCACTGGGTACTGCAATTGGTTTTGGTACTTTGGGCGGTAAGTTGCTTGAAGGTTCTGCTCGTCAGCCAGAGCAAGGTCCAGCACTACAGGGCAAGATGTTCTTGATGGCCGGCCTTTTGGATGCTGTTCCAATGATTGGTGTTGGTATTGGCATGTACCTGATATTCGTTGTTGCTCCAAGCTTGGTTTAATTAATACTCTTCGCTTTTAGCTAAACTTTAACTTAAGCAAGGGGTGTTGATATGAATATCAACCTGACTCTCATCGGTCAAATGATCTCGTTCACACTATTTATCTGGTTCTGTACGAAGTTTGTATGGCCTGCTCTGATTTCCGTAATGGAAGAGCGTGAGAAGAAAATAGCCGATGGTCTTGAAGCCGCTGATCGCGCCGACAAAGATCTCGAGCTGGCTAAGCATAAGGCCGGCGAGCAACTTCGCGAAGCAAAGGCTAGCGCCGCTGCTATCGTTGATGCTGCCAATAAGCGTTCGGCACAAATTGTTGACGAAGCCAAAGATAAGGCCCGCGACGAAGGCGATCGTCTTCTGACTGCGGCCCAAGCTGAAATCGAAATGGAATCAAACCGCGCGAAAGAAGAATTGCGTGGCAAAGTTTCTGCTTTGGCATTAGCTGGTGCTGAGAAAATTCTCGGCGCGTCAATCGATGAAAGTGCCAACAGTGAGTTGGTTAGTAAACTCGCTGCTGAGCTATAAGCGGAGGTTACGATGGCTGAACTAACGACCTTAGCCCGTCCTTACGCGAAAGCCGCTTTTGATTTTGCCAATAGCGCAAATACTTTAGACCTATGGTCTGAAATGTTGGCGCAGGCTGGAGCTGTTTCTAGCAGCGCTGGTATTAATAAATTGTTGGGCTCACCAACGCTGACTACAGAACAAAAAGGCGCAGCCTTTATTGAAATCTGTGGTGATACGCTGAACGAGCAAGCCGGCAATTTTATTAAGATATTGGCTGAAAATAAGCGTTTCGAACTTCTGCCGTCTATTTCGCAGTTGTTTGAAGCTTTCAAGGCTCAAAAAGAAAAATCTGTTGATGTTGAGTTACAAAGTGCATTTGAACTCTCCACCTCAGTACAAGAACAGTTGGCGAAAGCATTGAGTGTAAAGCTGGACCGCGAAGTAAATGTGACAGGTATTGTAGATAAAAGCCTGATCGGTGGCGTAGTGATTCGCGCCGGTGACACAGTAATCGACGGTTCCGTGAAAGGCCATTTGGCCAAGCTCGCCGAAGCCATGAACTCCTAATCCTGAGCTCATTGAAGTAATAGGATATTGAGGAAACTAGCATGCAGCAATTGAATCCCGCTGAAATTAGCGACATTATCAAGCAGCGCATCGATAACTTCGACGTTGCTACAGAAGCACAGAACGAAGGTACTGTTGTTTCTGTAACCGACGGTATTATCCGTATCCACGGTCTAGCCGACGCTATGTACGGTGAAATGATCGAGTTTACCGGTGGTGTTTACGGTATGGCACTGAACCTGGAGCAAGACTCTGTTGGTGCAGTAGTCTTGGGTGATTATCAGGGTATTGCCGAAGGGCAAACCTGTAAGTGTACTGGCCGTATTCTTGAAGTACCGGTAGGTCCGGAACTGCAAGGTCGCGTTGTCGATGCACTAGGTCTTCCAATCGACGGTAAAGGCCCTGTTGGCGCCAAACTTACCGACGCTATCGAAAAAGTAGCACCGGGCGTAATTGAGCGTCAAAGTGTTGATCAGCCAGTTCAGCTTGGCCTGAAAGCTATCGATACTATGGTTCCTGTTGGCCGTGGTCAGCGCGAGCTGATCATTGGTGACCGCCAGACGGGTAAAACCGCAATCGCCGTTGATGCAATTATCAACCAGAAAGGCACAGGCGTTAAATGCGTCTATGTTGCGATTGGCCAAAAAGCTTCTTCTATTGCCGCCGTTGTGCGCAAGTTAGAAGAGCACGGCGCTATGGACCACACTATTATTGTTGCCGCTACCGCGTCTGATCCTGCAGCAATGCAGTTTTTGGCACCGTTTGCCGGTACCACTATGGGTGAGTACTACCGCGATCGCGGTGAAGACGCACTGATCATCTTTGATGATTTGACTAAGCAGGCGTGGGCCTATCGTCAAATTTCATTGCTGTTGCGTCGTCCACCGGGCCGTGAAGCCTACCCAGGTGACGTTTTCTATTTGCACTCTCGTCTATTGGAACGCGCTTCTCGTGTAAACGTAGCTTACGTTGAGAAGTTCACCAACGGTGAAGTGAAAGGCAAAACCGGTTCTTTAACCGCTCTGCCTATCATTGAAACTCAAGACGGTGATGTTTCTGCATTCGTACCAACCAACGTGATCTCGATCACCGATGGTCAGATCTTCCTTGAGACTGACATGTTCAACGCCGGCATCCGTCCTGCAATGAACGCCGGTATCTCGGTATCTCGTGTTGGTGGTGCAGCCCAGACTAAAGTTGTGAAGAAATTGTCCGGTGGTATTCGTACCGCTCTTGCTCAGTACCGTGAGTTGGCAGCTTTCTCTCAGTTTGCGTCTGACCTGGATGAAGCAACTAAAGCACAGCTTGACCAAGGTGCGCGCGTAACTGAACTGATGAAGCAAAAGCAGTACTCTCCACTGAGTGTTGCCGAGCTGGCTATCGTAGTTTATGCCGCTAACGAAGGTCATCTGAACGAAGTTGAACTTGCCAAGATTGGTGACTTCGAATCTGCCCTGCTTTCTTACATGAACAGCGAAAACGCTGATTTGATGGCGAAAGTTAATGAATCCGGTGATTACAACGACGAAATCGCCAGTGGATTTAAAGCGGCACTTGAGAAGTTCAAGTCTACGCAAACTTGGTAATCACAAACAATTAATGCCTTTGGGCAATAATTGGGAGGAAGCTTGCTTCCTTCTGTGATTGAAAGTCAACCGATTCTGTTTAGAGGCTGGTATGGCAAGCGGAAAAGAAATTCGTACTCAAATTACGAGTATTAAAAGTACGCAGAAGATTACCAGCGCCATGGAAATGGTTGCTGCTAGTAAAATGCGTAAAGCACAAGAACGCATGCTGCTCGGTAAGCCTTACGCTAAGCGAATTCGCTCGGTAGTAGGACATATTGCTAACGCAGCACCAGAGTACAAGCATATCTTTATGCTTGAGCGCGAAGTAAAACGCGTGGGTTATATTCTGGTGTCTACCGACCGCGGTTTGTGTGGTGGATTAAACACCAACCTGTTCAAGGCTGGTATTAAGTCCATGAAAGAATGGGCTGATCAAGAGGTCGAAATTGACCTGTGCTTGATTGGAGCTAAAGCTGGAGCATTTTTCAAAAGCTATGGAGGCAATGTAGTTGCCTCTGTACGAGACCTCGGTGAAACACCGAGCGTGGCCGATTTGATCGGTAGCGTAAAGGTCATGTTGGATGCTTACGCAGAAGGCAAAATCGACAAGATTTACTTAGTGGGCAATGAATTCGTTAACACGATGACGCAAAACCCACACGTAAATCAGTTGTTGCCTTTGCTGGCCGATGACAACGAGAAGCTCAAGCACGCTTGGGATTATCTCTATGAACCAGAAGCTCGCGATTTGCTTGAAGGTTTGCTGACTCGTTACATTGAGTCACAGGTTTATCAAGCCGTAGTAGAAAATGGTTCTTGTGAGCAGGCGGCGCGTATGTTGGCAATGAAATCTGCCACCGACAACGCCGGCGATATGATCGACGACTTGCAACTGGTTTATAACAAAGCCAGACAAGCTGCGATTACCCAAGAATTGTCTGAAATCGTAAGTGGTGCCTCGGCCGTATAAGGCCTGCACACACAGCGATTGAAGAGCTGAGCTGACGCTTGAACAGATTTAACGTTGAGTGTTTGAACTAAATTTTGGTTTTAATGAGGAACCGAAAATGAGTAGCGGACGTATCGTACAAATTATTGGCGCCGTGATCGACGTGGAATTTCCACGCGATGCCGTGCCAAAGGTCTATGACGCCCTAACTGTTAGCAGTAAAGGTCTTACCCTCGAAGTTCAGCAGCAGCTGGGTGACGGTGTAGTGCGTGCAATTGCCATGGGTTCATCCGAGGGCGTAAGCCGCGGACTTGAAGTTGTTAACTCCAATGCTCCAATTTCTGTACCTGTTGGTATCGAAACGTTGGGCCGTATTATGGATGTTCTCGGCAACCCAATCGACGAATGTGGCGCAATCGGTGAAAAGACCCGTATGCCTATTCACCGTAAAGCCCCAGCCTATGACGAGCTTTCTGCCTCTAGCGATTTGCTAGAAACAGGCATTAAAGTTATCGACTTGGTTTGTCCTTTCGCTAAAGGCGGTAAGGTTGGCTTGTTCGGTGGTGCTGGTGTTGGTAAAACCGTAAACATGATGGAACTTATCAACAACATCGCACTGCAGCACTCAGGTCTGTCAGTATTTGCCGGTGTTGGTGAGCGAACTCGTGAAGGTAACGATTTCTACCACGAGATGCAGGAAGCTGGCGTTGTAAACGTTGAGACGCCTACCGACTCTAAAGTAGCAATGGTTTACGGTCAGATGAACGAGCCACCGGGTAACCGTTTGCGCGTAGCATTGACTGGCCTCACTATGGCTGAAAAATTCCGTGACGAAGGTAAAGACGTATTGTTGTTTGTTGACAACATTTACCGTTACACCTTAGCTGGAACCGAAGTATCTGCACTGTTGGGCCGTATGCCTTCAGCGGTAGGTTACCAGCCAACGTTGGCAGAAGAGATGGGTGCTCTGCAAGAGCGCATTACCTCTACTAAGTCTGGATCAATCACTTCAATCCAAGCGGTATACGTACCAGCGGATGACTTGAGTGACCCGGCTCCAGCGACTACCTTTGCTCACTTGGATTCAACCGTAGTATTGAGCCGTGACATCGCCGCTAAGGGTATTTACCCAGCGATCGATCCACTGGATTCAAGCTCACGTCAGTTGGACCCATTGATCATTGGCGAAGAGCATTACGCGATTGCCCGTGGTGTGCAAACTGTTCTTCAGCGCTACAAAGAGCTGAAAGACATTATTGCCATCTTGGGTATGGACGAGCTGTCTGAAGAAGACAAGCAGTCTGTAACTCGCGCGCGTAAAATTGAGCGCTTCTTGTCTCAGCCTTTCCATGTAGCTGAAGTATTTACCGGATCTCCTGGTAAGTACGTATCCCTGAAAGATACCCTTGCTGGTTTCACAGGGCTGCTTGCAGGTGATTACGATCACATGCCAGAGCAGGCGTTCTACATGGTTGGCGGTATCGACGAAGCCATCGAGAAAGCCAAGAAAATGTAATCGGCTGACCTGTGTATAACTTTGTTGTATACAGGTCTCGATGCTCATTGCTCTATAGGCAAAAGATGAGAGGCAACAATTATGGCTATGACAGTCCACTGTGACATCGTCAGTGCAGAGAAAGAAATTTTCTCTGGCCTGGTCGAAATGGTTATTGCCGCCGGTACCGAAGGTGATGTAGGTGTGGCTTATGGCCACGCACCGCTGCTGACTAGTTTGCAGCCGGGTCCAATTCGCGTCATTAAGCAAAATGGCGAAGAAGAAGTCTACTACGTCTCGGGCGGATTTTTGGAAGTGCAGCCGTACGCGGTTACTGTACTGGCTGATACCGCCTTGCGTGCCGACGATATGGATGAAGCCGCAGCGCTTGATGCCAAGAAAGATGCTGAGAAGAGAATGCAGGACCAGTCGACAGAATTCGACTACGCCAGTGCAGCTACTCAGTTGGCAGAAGCTGCCGCGCAATTGCGTACGCTACAAGCTATACGTAAAAGAACAGGTAAGTAATTTTACGAAAGTGAAATGATTATCTAATAAAAAGGGGTGGCAGAGATGCCGCCCCTTTTTTTATCTACGGGATATACTGGCCGATGACTGCTCCGTGTAACATCGGCACTTTCCAAATCCATGTGGCTCCTATGCTGTGAGAGTCAGGACAGCGCTAGTGGCAATGTTAAGATGTACTGCGGTACTCATAATAACTAGAAGCTAAACGGGAAGTGCGAGCTTAAATACGCTCTTCCCGTTTAGCTTTTTCAAAGGATTAAAAAATGCTCGATATCGTTGTTCTTGCGGCCGGTAAAGGCACGCGCATGAAGTCTGATCAACCCAAAGTTTTGCACACCATTGCGGGTAAGCCAATGTTGTCGCATGTGCTGGATACTGCTCGCAAAGTGGGTGCCGACAATCTTAACGTGGTGATCGGTCACGGCTCTGAACTTGTGGAGCAAACAGTGGCTGCCAGCGATGTAAAATTTGTCATGCAAACCGAGCAGTTAGGCACCGGCCATGCAGTACAACAGGTTGAGCATTTATTGCGTGACGATGCTGTTGTGATTATTTTGTGCGGCGATGTACCACTCATTAAACAATCAACACTGACCGATCTAGTCGCTCAAGTCAGTGCTAATTCTATGGGCTTATTGACCCTAGATATTGACAATGCCACCGGTTACGGTCGTATTGTGCGTGATCACAACGGCGAAGTTATTGCGATTGTTGAGCATAAAGATGCTACATGCGAGCAGCTCGAGATTTGCGAAATAAACACCGGTGTTATGGCGTTTAAGGGCTCCCATCTAAAAGCTTGGTTGCACTTAATTAGCAATAAAAATTCATCGGGTGAATATTATCTCACGGATATGATTGCTATCGCCCATGAAAAAGGCATCGCTATTGCTACCGCCAAAGCCGAATCCGAGATGGAAGTGCTGGGTGTTAACAATCGCATGCAGCAGGCTATGTTAGAGCGCCATTTTCAGCAAAGTATTGCTGAGGACCTTATGGTCAATGGTGTCACCATGATGGACCCCATGCGTTTCGACTGCCGTGGCTCAATAGCAGTAGGTCGCGACGTTCATATCGATGTGAACTGTGTATTCGAAGGCGAAGTAAAGCTGGGTAATGGTGTTGTAGTTGGCCCTAACTGCGTCATTAAAAATGCTGTGATCGGTGATAATACGGTGATCAAAGCCAACTCAATGATCGATGATGCGACGGTTGCTAATGATTGTGAGGTGGGTCCATATGCTCGTTTACGCCCCGGTACTGAGTTGCAATCAGGCGTGAAGATCGGCAACTTTGTGGAAACCAAAAAAGCAGTAATCGGTGTTAATTCTAAGGTCAATCATCTGTCCTATGTCGGTGACACTGTTGTCGGTAGCGGCTGTAATCTAGGTGCCGGTGTTATCACTTGTAATTACGACGGTGCCAATAAGTTTAAAACAGAAATCGGCAACAATGTCTTTGTTGGTACCAATACAGCGCTGGTTGCCCCAGTGACATTGGCCGATGGCTCCACTACTGGTGCCGGTTCAGTTATTTCCAACAGTGTTGGTAAAAATCAGCTAGCTGTTTCAAGGGCCAAGCAGCGCAATATTGACGGCTGGGTGAGACCTTCAAAGAAGCACTAAAGATCAGAAACTTATCCACCACAAAATCCTGATCTGCTGTATCTAGGTCAGGCTTTTTTTATATATTTAAAGCTGTGTTAATATACAGTCAATTACATTAATTGCCCGCAGGTCTCCCCATGGATGTTTCAACCCTTATCGACGGTCTGAATGAACCTCAGCGTCTGGCCGTATCAGCGCCAGCGGGTAATCAGCTGATATTGGCCGGTGCTGGCTCGGGCAAGACTCGAGTACTGGTACACCGTATCGCTTGGTTGATACAGGTTGAGCAGGTATCGCCCTATTCTATTTTGGCGGTAACATTTACCAATAAAGCCGCCAAGGAAATGCGTGCTCGGCTTGAAAGTGTGCTGGGTATGGACCCTCGAGGCCTCTGGGTAGGCACATTTCATGGTACTGCTCATCGTCTATTAAAGCAGCATTGGCGTGAGGCTAAGCTGCCGCAGAACTTTCAGATTCTCGACAGCGATGACCAGTTGCGACTGGTCAAGCGTGTTTGCTCGCAGTTGCAGCTAGACGATACCCGCTGGCCACCGAAGCAGGCGCAGTGGTTTATTAACGCGCAAAAAGACGAGGGTCTGCGCCCGGATCACATTCAAGAGACGGCGGACCCCTATCAGCAGACCATGCTGAATATTTACCGTACTTATGAAGAAGCCTGTCAGCGCGGAGGTATGGTCGATTTTGGCGAGCTACTTTTGCGTGCGCACGAACTGTGGTTGCATAACCCTGATGTGCTGAAACATTACCAGCAGCGTTTCCCGTTTATTTTGGTGGACGAGTTCCAAGATACCAACACCATTCAATACGCTTGGTTGCGGGTACTCGGTGCCAATAGTGGTGTGACCGCCGTGGGCGACGACGATCAGTCTATTTATGGCTGGCGTGGCGCCAAGATCGAGAACATTCAGCGTTTCACCGAAGACTTCGTCAAGGCCGAGACGGTTAAGTTAGAGCAAAACTATCGCTCGACCAAAAATATTCTTGAAGCCGCCAATGGTGTGATTAGTAACAACAGTGGTCGCTTAGGTAAAACGTTGTTCACCGAGGGTGATACTGGCGATAAAGTGTCGCTGTATGCCGGCTTTAATGAACAGGATGAAGCGCGCTTTATTGTTGAGCAAATTGAACAGTGGTGTCGAAAGGGCAACAAAAAAGAGTCCTGCGCTATTCTTTACCGATCTAACGCTCAGTCACGCATTTTAGAGGAAGCGTTATTGCGTGAAGCTGTGCCTTATCGAATCTATGGTGGCCAGCGTTTCTACGAACGCTTAGAGATTCGCAATGCCCTGGCTTATTTACGCCTGATTGCTAATCCAGAAGACGATGCTGCCTTTGAGCGAGTAGTCAATACGCCTACCCGCGGTGTTGGTGGTAAGACTGTGGATAACATTCGACTGTTTGCTCGCGAGCAGGGCTGCAGTATGTGGCAGGCCTCGACCAAGATGGTTGATAAAAAAGTGTTCGCCGCTCGCGCTGGCAATGCCGTGCTAGCTTTCATGCAAACCGTTACCGAATTACAAGTTAGCACTGAAGGCAAAACCTTAGAAGTTATTGCCGACCAGATGCTGAAGAAGACTGGCCTATTTGAATTTCACAAATCCGAGAAGGGCGAGAAGGGTCAGGCGCGCGCGGAAAACTTAGAAGAGCTTATTAATGCGTGTGGTGCCTTTGTTGCCGGCGACCAAGATGAGGGCGAGGAAGATTTAACCCCACTGCAGCAATTTCTCGACAGCGCTGCATTAGATGCCGGCGATGCCCAGGCGGATGAATTTGAAGATGCGGTGCAAATGATGACCTTGCACTCGGCTAAAGGTTTGGAGTTTCCACTGGTATTTTTAGCTGGCGTTGAAGAAGGGCTTTTTCCACATAAAATGTCACTGGAAGAGCCGGGCCGTTTAGAGGAAGAGCGCCGCCTTGCTTATGTCGGTATAACCCGCGCCATGCAAAAATTATACATAACTTATGCCGAGAGCCGGCGTCTTTATGGTACTGAAACTTTCAATCAGGTATCTCGTTTCGTTAAAGAAATTCCTGAAAAAGTCATTGAAGAGGTGCGTTTAAAAACGGAAATTAGCCGTCCAGTTAGCTTTAATCGCAAGCGGCCAATGCGCATTGCCACTATGAGTGATCAGGGTGACGATACCGGTTTTAGTTTGGGTCAGCGTGTGCAACACAAGATCTTTGGTGAGGGTACTATTTTGCATTTCGAAGGTTCTGGAGCAAATGCACGAGTGCAGGTTAAATTCGATGAGCCGGGAACCAAGTGGCTAGTGGTCCAATACGCCAAGCTTACCGCGATTTAGAAGGGCGCTTTTGGTCCTCTGGCGGCGTCAGATCCGTGCTTATGTTCAGGATGAACGGTATGTCGCGCTTACATGGATGTAAAGGAGCGACCTGAGGTGGCGATTTTTGCTCCTGCAAAATCTGCATACACGCCATCCGTGGCGATATACACTCCTCCTTTGCGCGCGGTTTTTTCTTGCCAGCGAATAAAAATCACTCCTTCTTGATTCCCCGTAATTCTTTTATTAAACAAGAAAAATAATAATGAACGCACAAACAGAAAAACTAAATTACTCCCCCGCCATCATTCTTGGGTTAGTCGCCCTTGTGGTGCTGCTATTTGCACTGTTGGTGGTGGAAAAATCAGATGATAAATCCGTTAAGTTATCCACAGCTGAAATCTCGGCGCAGCCACAAAAAGTTTATAAGTGGCGCATGGTCACGACTTGGCCGAAAAACTTTCCAGGGCTAGGCAGTGCCGCGGAGAACTTCGCCAAATATGTTAATGAAGCCAGTGGTGGCCGTTTACAGGTAAAAGTGTATGGCGGTGGTCAGTTGGTACCGGCATTGGGTGTATTTGATGCGGTATCGAGTGGTGCTGCCGAAATGGGTCACAGTGCGGCGTACTATTGGAAGGGCAAAATCCCGGCTTCGCCATTTTTTACCTCGGTCCCTTTCGGTATGAACGCACAAGAAATGAATGGCTGGCTGCGTTACGGTGGTGGTCTTGAATTGTGGCGCAAACTGTATGAGCCTTTTGATTTAATACCGTTTCCAGCGGGAAATACGGGTGTACAGATGGCAGGCTGGTTCAACAAAGAAATTAACAGTGTCGATGATATCAAAGGTCTGAAAATGCGTATTCCAGGCCTCGCCGGTGAAGTATGGAATCGCGCTGGTGGCACCGCAGTGAATATTCCTGGCGGTGAGTTATACACATCTCTGCAGACGGGTGTGATTGACGCGGTGGAATGGGTTGGTCCCTACAACGACTTAGCGTTTGGTTTTCAACAGATAGCTAAACATTACTACTACCCAGGTTGGCATGAGCCCGGCCCGACACTCGAGTTAATGGTGAATAAAACCGCTTATGAGTCGTTGCCTGAAGATTTACAGCAGATAATCGAGATGGCCTCGCGGGCAGTAAACCAAGATATGCTTGACGAGTACACCGCTCGCAATAATTCTGCATTACAGGAGTTGGTTGAGGTGCACGGCGTGAAAGTTGAGCGGTTGCCGCAGTCAGTAATCGATTACTTAAAAGTGACTAGCGATAAAATGTATGCCGATATGTCGGCGAAAGATGAAAGCTTTGCTCGCATCTACCAACATTATCGTGAGTTTGCCGAGGGCGCGAAAAATTATCACGAGCTGTCAGAACAGAGTTATTACGATGCTCGTGACTAAAAATACAATGTAATAATAAAAAGAGCTTAATTGCTTTTGTTTAGTTGGTCCAATCATGTTTTCTGGGCGTAAAACTACTGTAAGTGGGCTAACCGACTCTATCAGTACAAAAATGACTAACTGACTTACTTGATGCATTTTGTATAGATATTAATGCGAATCATTATTGTTGTGATTTGTATCTTCTTTGGTTAGACTTCTCGGCCGCTGCGGCGGAATCGGGCTCTCAGCTGACTGAGGGCCCCGAATATCGGCTTTTCTTTTTCCTTTTCCTGTGCCGATTGCAAGACGAGGTTCATTAGAATGACACGCACTTTATATGACGCCTCTCGCGAGCACTCCAGTTGTGGTGTGGGGTTTATAACTAACAAGCGCAGCGAGCAGACTCAAGAGCTGCTGCAGCTATCACATCAAGCCCTATGCAAAATTCCTCACCGTGGCGGCATGAGCGCCGAGGGTATTGGCGATGGTGCTGGCGTAAATATAGACCTATCGTTGGCTTTTTTCCGTCATTTATGCAGTGATAATACGCTGCAGTTGGGCGAGTTTGGAGTGGGTAACTTTTTTTTGCCAACTTCTAGTGCTGGTTTTGCAGAGGCTGAACAGCTCATACGCACGACACTGGCTAATTTTTCTATGCCGGTGCTGCTCTGGCGCAATATTCCTGTTAATCCTGACGCCGTTAATGCTGCATCGCTAAAAGCTCAGCTGCCGCTTTATCAGGTGGTGTTTGGTTGTCCACAAGACACTGTTGATGTAGATGCTTTTGCCGATCAGATCGATGAAGCTCTGTTGGATATCGAAGCTCCCGCTTTTACCCGCGAAAGCTTGAGCGGGCTGTATCCGCTGTCGATGAGTTGTCGAACTCAGGTCTATAAAGGTCGTCTTAATTCTTGGGAGGTGATGCCTTATTTTGAGGATCTGAGCCACCCAGAACATCAAGTGCATACGTTATTTTTTCACACGCGTTTCTCGACTAACACCGCGCCTAACCCGATGTTTGCTCAGCCTTTTCGACGCATGGCGCACAATGGTGAATTGAATACCGATAAAAAAAATCGCTTGAGTGAGGACGCTATCGCTCGGCAAAATAATAAGAAGATAATTTTTCCACCAGGTCAGTCGGATTCGGCACGTCTTGATCAAACGTTAGGGCGTCGAGTACTCGAAGATCGGCTCGATATTGATGAAGCCATATTGGCAATGATGCCACCAGCTTGGGAAAACGATGACAGTTACTCTGGCGATGTGCGCGCTATGCTTGAGTATTTTAGTCTCTGCGAAGAAAAAAACGACGGCCCTGCTGCACTGATTTTTTCTGATGGGGTCAAAGTTGGTGCGCGACTTGACCGTCTCGGTCTCAGGCCTCTGCGCTCGGTGCAGACAGAGACTTATCTGGCGGTAATGAGTGAAGCGGGTCAAATCGATTTTCCCCCCGAAGATGTCATCAGTCGAGGGCGTATTGAGGCTGGTGGCATGCTGGTGTT
>CAJWZU010000005.1 GCA_913050115.1 uncultured Cellvibrionales bacterium | reverse complement strand
TGATAAAGACTACTGCTCTGCCTGTATGGTCAGACATTGATACTGTTTTGCTGGATATGCATCGAGGCTACTTTGTGGATGAACTGAAATGATAAAGACTACTGCTCTGCCTGTATGGTCAGACATTGATACTGTTTTGCTGGACATGGACGGAACTTTGTTGGATTTACACTTCGACAATTACTTTTGGCAAACCCACTTGCCCCAGCGCTATGCCGACATTCATGGTTTAGAACTCACCGAGGCTGCGGCAAAGTTAGAGTTGCAGGTTAAGCAGCACGAGGGCAAGCTGCAGTGGTATTGTTTGGAGTTTTGGTCGCAGGCATTGGATGTAAATATTCGCCTGTTAAAAGAAGAAATCATGCATAAAATTGCCCTGCGACCCCATGTCAAAGAGTTTTTAAATGCACTGCGCTCGGCGGGCAAACGAGTAGTACTCATTACCAATGCCCACCCGCAAAGTTTAGATTTAAAGCTGCAGGTAACCCAGCTGGACCACTGGCTGGATGTGGTTATTTCTTCGCACGAATTTAAAACCCCCAAAGAAGAGCAAGAATTTTGGCGGCAACTGCAGCAGCGAGAAACGTTTGACCCCGCCCGCACGCTGTTTATTGACGATACCTTGCGTATTCTCGACAGCGCCCGCGACTACGGTATTCAACATGTGCTCGCCATTCACCAGCCCGACAGCCAAAAGGCTCGAACAGTGGAAGGTTACCCTGCCATTCATCACTTTGATGAAATCTTGCCAATAAAAGAATAATTTAACGGTCGCCTTGAGGGAAATATCAATGGTGCAGATACGAGGAGGCGCCGCGCGCAGCGAAGGAAGGTATATTAATACCTATTGATCTAGCACGGAGACGACGCCGCAGATGCGTTATTCAAATGAACATAGGGGCATAAATTGGATAAAGTGAGGATTGATAAGTGGCTCTGGGCGGCAAGATTTTTTAAAACCCGCAGCCTCGCCAAGCAAGCCATCGAAGGCGGTAAGATCCACTGCGATAGCCATCGGGTGAAGCCCAGTAAAGAATTACTAATAGGCATGGAATTAACCATTCGGCAGGGCTTTGATGAAAAAACAGTAGCCGTGATTAACTTGTCTGAGCAGCGCCGCGGCGCCCCAGAAGCGGCATTACTTTACACCGAAACTGACGCGAGTATTGCCAAACGTGAAGCCTTTGCGGCCGAGCGAAAAGCGGCCGGCCAGGGGCTAAATCGCGACCGCCGACCGACTAAAAAGCAGCGCCGAAAGATTCATGAGTTTGTCCGCGTTAACAGTGCAGACCATAGCGCTAACAATGAAACCCCCAACGATTAGGAAGCTCCAGCAATGAAAAAATTTCTCGCTGTCATCACTGCGATGAGCCTTGTATTTAGCGCACACAGCCTAGCCGATCGGTCGCTGGAGCGTTTAAAAAGTGCCGTTATTAAAATTCATACCACCTCGGCTGCACCCGATTTTTTTACCCCTTGGCGGCTGCTAAATGCTAGCCAATCTAGCGGTTCTGGTGCTGTTATTGGTAACAATAGAATTCTGACCAATGCCCATGTAATAGCCGATGCGCGCTATATTCAGGCGCAAAAACACGACGATCCCAAAAAATATTTGGCACGAGTAGAATTTGTTTCCCACGCCGCCGACCTGGCGATACTGGTGGTGGATGATGCGCAATTTTTTAAAGGCTTAAAGTCGTTACCCATTGGCAAATTGCCCGACCCTCTGCAAGAGGTTTCGGTTTATGGCTACCCTATGGGCGGTAATTCTTTGTCGATTACTCAGGGCATTATGTCGCGGGTTGAACATCAGTATTATGCTCATTCCGGTACGCATTTACTGGCGGGTCAAATTGATGCCGCTATTAACCCCGGTAATAGCGGTGGCCCGGTCATTGTTAATAATAAAGTTGTCGGTGTGGTTATGCAGGCAAACAGCGGCGGTCGAGCCGAAAATCTGGGTTACTTTGTGCCGCCGAGTGTGATCAAGCATGTGTTAAAAGATGCCGAAGACAGCGTTCATAATGGTTTTGTAGAACTTGGGTTTCGCACACAAAATTTAGAGAGCCCAGCCATGAAGGCTTCGCTGGGTATTAGCGACCAGCAAAGTGGTGTGTTGGTGGCTAAGGTTTTTCCTGGGGCAAGCGCCGAGGGCGAATTACAGCCGGGCGATGTGATCACCCGTATTGATGGCTTCGATATTGCCGATGACAGCTCGATAGAATTTCGCCGCCATCAACGCACTAACTTTAAATACGCCATTGATCAGTATCATGTTGGCGATAAAGTAAGCGTGCATTTTATTCGCCAAGGGCGCGAGATAGTCACAGATATTACCGCGGCGGCCAGTGAGCATAGTTTTAATTTGGTGCGAGCGCAGACGTTTGATGAAAGCCCCGAGTATTTGATTTATGGCGGGGTGGTGTTTGTGCCGTTAAATATGAATTTAATTAAGCGTTGGGGGCGCGATTGGCGCAATAAAGCCCCCATAGAGTTTCTTAATGCGCGCAATATGTGGAGTTCTGATGAACAGCAGGAACTGGTGGTGGCGCTGAAGGTATTAGCGGCTGATGTTAATTTGGGTTACCACGACTGGAGCAACTGGATCATTGACAGTTTTAACGGCAAAAAAATACAAAATTTCCAGCAATTCACTCAGCTGTTGCATACAGATACAGGAACACACGTAGATTTTGCTGACAAAAGTGGCTATCGCTTGGTCATCGACAGTGCTAAAGCTCGCCAAAGTGAAGACGATATATTGCAGCTTTATCGTATTCCGTCGAGCACATCGCCAGGTTTATTTGATCCGAAAGAATAAAAATACCGTTTTAATGCCAACTCTATCTAATGCTATACGAGGCAACTTGAGAAGTAGCAGCTAGCCTACAAGTAACCGCACCCCAGTTGGTGTGTGGGCTTACTAAGTACTGGTGTTGCTGTGAATAAAATATTGTGGGTTGTATTAACGGTGGTTAGAGCGGCTACTCTGGTTATGCTGTGGCCTGTTGTGGCGACGGCAGAGGTGTATCAATGGCGCGATGCTCAGGGTCAAAACCATTACTCCGATTACAAGCCAGCCTCTGCCGAGGTGCGCAACATTAGCACTGCGCTTGGCCGCATTAATGTCGACAGCAGTCATCGCCTGCGTGCTGGCTTGTCCAAGCTGTTTGCGCCTATGGGTGAGATAGAGCGGCAATGGCATGAAAATAAGCAGCGCCAACTAAAGGCACAGACACGGCGCAGTTGTAGTCGTGAACAGCGCGTATTATTTATGCTGCAGAGGCCAATGAGCCTATATGATGCTAAAGGTAAGCCGGTTTATATTACCGAGCGGCAGCGGGTTGAGCGAGAATTTAAGCAGCGGCGCTCACTCGCGCGCCGAGGTTGTGCCGCTACGCGTCGGTAGCTCCTGTGCTTTTAACTCGTTAAAATAGCGGCCTAGTCACTACTATTAGAGTTAATCATGTCCTCTACTGATCAAATGCAGCGCTTTATTTTTGAGAACACCGATATTCGAGGTGAGATCGTCTCCCTCGGCGACAGCTACGCAGAAGTATTAAAAAACAACGAACTGCCAGCGGTAGTGCAGCAATTGCTGGGCGAATTTGTGGCTGCGGTTAGTCTGCTCTCTAGTACTTTAAAGTTTGATGGACGCCTGACTTTGCAGGCCCGAGGTGATGGTCCCCTGCCTCTGATCGTAGCGGAGTGTAACCATCACCGTGAGCTGCGCGCGGTGGCGCGTCCGGACGAGGGCGTTGACTGGGACTCACTCGCCACTAGTGGTATTAGCGATTTAATCGGTAAGGGCATGCTGGTTATTATTATTGAACCCGATAAAGGCCAGCGCTACCAAGGTGTAGTGCCATTGGACGCGGATAATTTGGCGGCATGCCTAGAACATTATTTTAAGCAGTCGGAGCAACTCGCCACCCGTTTATGGTTTGCTGCCGATGCCGCCCAAGGGCGTGCCTCGGGACTGTTATTACAGGCGTTGCCGCAGCAGCTTAACAGCACCGCAGAAGAAAACCAGAATTGCTGGGAGACCACAACCGCACTGGCTTCTACCGTTAAAACGGATGAACTGTTGCATTTACCTCACGACGAGTTGCTCTATCGCCTATTTAACGAAGAAGAAGTGCGCCTGTTTGAGCCGGTAGCGATAAAATTTCAGTGCAGCTGCTCGTTTGATCGCAGTGCCAAGGCACTGGTGTCGCTAGGGCATAAGGAGGTACAGCTAATGTTGGCAGACCTTGGCACTATTAACATCGATTGTCAGTTCTGTAATCAGCACTATCACTTTACCGATAAAGAAGTTGGCGAGCTTTTCCCTGAGAAAAATATGCATTAAACCTGTTTAACTGTGAGGTAGAGCCATGTCACGGACAGAGGGCGCCGACTGCATAGACTTAACCGCGGCAGAATTGATTGAGCGGGCACTGCAAGCCGGCGAGGTGGCGCTGACCGATAGCGGTGCTATTTATACCGTTACCGGGACTCGTACCGGCCGCGCTCCCGGCGACCGATATATAGTGCGCGAGCCCTCCAGTGAAACGCTAATCGACTGGGGCGCTGTGAATCAGCCATTTGAGGCCGACGCTTTTCAGGCCTTGTGGGGCAGGGTAATAATTCATCTTGCTGCGACCGATAATTATATTTCTCATTTGCATATTGGCGCCTGTGACGATAACTATTTACCGCTGATTGTGACCACTGAAACCGCTTGGCACAGTTTGTTTGCGCGCAATATGTTTGTTCATCCAAGCCACAGCTACAATTGTAAAAATAAGCGCCGCTGGCGTGTATTGCATGCCGCTAACTTTGTGTGCCAGCCCAGCCGTGATGGCACTAACACCGATGGTTGTGTGATCATTAATTTTGCTCAGCGCAAAGTATTGATTGCGGGTATGAGATACGCCGGTGAACTAAAAAAAGCGATGTTCTCGGTGCAGAATTTTTTGCTACCCGAGCGCGACGTACTGCCCATGCATTGCGCAGCTAATGTGGGTATCGACGCAGACGGTAACAGCGATACCTGTTTATTATTTGGTTTGTCGGGTACCGGCAAAACGACTTTGTCGGCCGACCCGAAACGCTATTTAATTGGCGACGACGAACACGGTTGGGCGCGCGATCGTGTGTTTAATTTTGAAGGCGGTTGTTACGCTAAAACTATCGATTTATCACCGCGCAATGAGCCACTGATTTGGAAAGCCATTCGTTTTGGTGCCATCGTGGAAAATGTGATGGTCGACAGTGATACACGCCGCGCCGATTACACGGATTCCACTTACAGTGAAAATGGCCGCTGCTCTTATCCTCTTAAGCATATCGATGAGCGCGTGGAGGCCAATTTTTCGGGCGAAGCCGAGCATGTTATTTTTCTTAGCTGCGATGTTAGCGGTGTGTTGCCGCCGGTGTCGATACTGTCGAAAGAGGCTGCGGCTTATCATTTTTTATCGGGCTACACCGCCAAGATTGGCTCTACCGAGTTAGCCGCCGACGGCCGTGTTAGCGACACTATTTGTGCCGTTTTTTCGGCCTGTTTTGGCGCACCTTTTATGCCGCGCCCAGCGCACATTTATGCCGATTTATTAATGCGCCGCATCGACAGTTTTGGCTCTAAGGTGTTTTTAGTCAATACCGGTTGGACCGGAGGCAGTGGCGTGGTTGAGGACGGGCAGAGCAAGGGGCGACGTTTTGCTATTCCAGTCACACGCGCTATTGTTAGTGCTATTCAAAGTGGTGAGTTAGACGATGTTGAGACGCGGCACTTAGACGTTTTAAATTTGCACATACCGTTGCGTGTAACCGGCGTTGATAGCGATTTGTTAAACCCGCGTGATGCTTGGGCAGATACTAACGACTACGATGTGGCAGCCAAGTCTTTGGCCAAGTTGTTTGTCGATAATATCGACAAATTCTCAGTGGCAGCCGCCATTAAAATGGCGGGTCCTAAAGCCTAAATGGTTAGAGAGTGTTTATGATTAAATCATTAATCGGTTGCTGTGCGCTGCTGTTACTGGCGCTATTAATCGGCTGCCAAAGCGCCAAAGGTCCGGCGTATGCGCAGGAGCCTTTTGCTGTGGCCAAGCCTAAAAATCCAAACAATGCGCTGGTCTACATTTATCGCACCGAGCAAGCTTATCGTGCTAAGTCGCGCAGCTGGCCGGCTGTATTTTTGAATGAACAACCGCTTGGCGCGCTAAAATATAATCGCTACTTGGTAGCCGAAGTGCCGCCGGGTGACTATATATTAGCGGCCACCGGTTTCAGTAAGGCCAGCCATGGCTGGGACTTCGCCGACAAAGAGGCCAAGTTTAAGCTGCAGGCTGGGCATGTGCGTTTTTTTGAATTAACGGCGAAGTTCGACCCCAGTAGCAATACCATGCTCGGCGGCCGTATGAAGTTTTTGGTGTATTTAACGCCGGTGGCGTCCGAAGACGCCAAATACGCTATGTATGAACTTCATCGGGCGGATTAAGCTTGTGCTAAAAATACCTCTAAGTCGTCGGCCGTGCCGATGTGCTTGCCGTCGATGTACACTTGCGGTGTAGTGCCGGCACCGGTAACCGCCGCCAAGCTGCTGAAGCCGATACCGCCATTGCCGACAACTATCTCCTCAAACACCATGCCTTTTGCTGTTAGGGCGTCTTTGGCGCGGTGGCAGTGGGGGCAGCCGACTTTGCTGAACAGCGTGACACGGGCGGGTTGTACCGCCTCTGGATTGATATAGTTGAGCATAGTGTCGGCGTCTGAGACTTCAAACGGGTCGCCGGGCTTTTCTGGTTCGATAAACATTTTTTCGATGGTGCCATCGTTTACCAGCATAGAGTAGCGCCACGAGCGCTGACCAAAGCCAATATTACTTTTGTCCACCAGCATGCCCATGCCTTGGCTAAACTCGCCATTGCCGTCTGGGATTAGCATTAAATGGTCGGCGTCTTGGTCGGCGCCCCAAGACTCCATAACAAAGGCGTCATTAACACTGAGGCACACGATCGCGTCGATGCCGTTGTCTTTAAATACGCCGGCGAGTTCGTTGTAGCGCGGCAAATGAGTAGACGAACAGGTGGGCGTAAACGCACCGGGCAACGCGAATACAACCACTCGCTTACCGGTAAATAAATCGCTACTGCTGACTGGCAGCCAATCGTTGTCTTTGCGGGTATGAAAGATAACGTCAGGAACTTTATGGCCTTGTCGATCGTTTAACATGATGCTTTACCTATGTGACTGCTGATTCGTTAGCTATAGATTAATAAATTTATTCTTTTTGTTAAAGTTAATTAATTAAATCTAATCGATAGTTTTAAGCAATTTAGCTGTGAGTTTCGGTATCAATGAATATTTGTACCGTTATAGCGACCTTAGCTAGCCTTTTTACTGGGTTAGCCCTTTGCCAAAATGGATAGCTTAGTACGTTGAGGGCAATGCAGATAATGATGTTAGCACTGGTCATTATCTGCTGCTCCATACGCTCGCAAAGTAATATTTTGCCTGCGGTCGCGTCTACTGTCGTGGGTAGGCTTAGGAACGCAGATCGTTGTAATCGGGTCGCGGCTTTGCCATCTTTAAGTATTGGTTGCGATCAGTTCTAGGGCTATTTTACTTAGGCTTTTAAAGTCCACCTTGCCGCTGCCGAGTTTTGGAATATCATCAACGCAATAAATAGCCCCGGGCAGCATTAGGCTGTTTATGCCGCCATCGATCAGTTGTTGGCGCAAAGCCGAGGCGTCAAAGTGTGTTGCAAACTCGGTGTCGCCGGCGACTAACAGCAATACCTTTTCGCCTTTTTTCTCGTCCGGCACATTGACCGCGGCGCTGTCGAAGGGCTCGTTGCCGTCGGCATCACAGATAATACTTTTTACCACTTGTTCTACTGCGCCGAGGCTAATCATCTCGCCGCCCACTTTGGCAAAGCGCGAGTAGCGGTCGACAATAAATAAGAAACCGTCCTCGCTTACGTGGCCTTTGTCGCCGCTTTTATACCAACGTTGGCCGTCGAGTTCGACAATCACATCGGCTGTTTTTTCTGGGTTGTTTAAATAACCCAACATTACCTGAGTACCGGCGATCATAATGAGCCCGTCTTCACCGGTGGGTAGGGTCTGTAAGCTTACCGGATCGACAATGCGCACCGAGCTGCCAGGCAGCGGCATACCGACTGAGCCCGGAGCATTGCCTTTTTGTACCTGCCAGTAGTTGCTGTCGAGCTGGTCGGGAATGTTGCAGCTGGCCACCGGCGTGGTTTCGGTGGCACCGTAACCTTCAAGAATATTGATATTGAATTTGGCCTGAAACGACAATCGCACCGATTCGGGCAGTTTTTCAGCGCCGGCAATGACCACTCGTAAAGACTCAAGCATCAGCGAAGATATACGCTTATTGCGAGCATACAGGCGTAAAAAAGTGGCGGTGCCAAGCAAAATAGTGGCGCGCTGGCGACAGATCGCCTTGGCAACATTGAGCACATCGGTGGGGTCTGGGTGACAGACCACGGGTAGACCTTCGATCATGGGCATCATGGTAGTGACGGTTAGACCAAATGAGTGGAACGGCGGTAGGCAGCCGACAATCACATCGTCTTCACGAAAATTGAGTACGTCGCTGATCTGCTTGCTGTTGCCAAGAATGTTGCGGTGGCTGAGTACTATGCCCTTGGGGGTGCCCTCGCTGCCACTGGAAAAAAGAATGGCGGCGGGGTCGTTGAGCTGGCGACTTTTAACCCACAGTAAAGCAATCAAACTGGCGGGCAGGTAGGTGGAGGCTAGCGCCAGCAGTAGGCGCCATTTTGGCAAGCCGGCTTTTAAATCCTCTAAATAAATAATGTTCAGGCCTTCGAGCATGGCATCTATGTCGATACCGCGCTGCTGCAGCTTTTTAACAAAGCGCCTAGCGGTGTAAACGCTGCGCAACTCAGCGCTCGCAATACTGCCTTTAACCGCCGTGGTAGCCGCGGTGTAGTTGAGGTTAACGCAGGTTTTTCCGTTGATTAGCACCGCCATATTGGTGATCAGGGCAGCGCTGGATGCCGGCAGAATGAGACCGATATTTTGTTCGCGCGCTTGTTTGCCGATGACCTGTGAAAACGCCAGAGTGGCGGCTAAAGTGCGGCGATAGCTAATGGGTTCGGCCTCGCTGTCGGCGACAAAGTTTTTACTGCTCTCGCGTTTGGCGGTTTTAATCCAGGCGGTAGGTAAGGCGTCCAAGCCTTGAGTGTATTGATCCCAAGCGCTGCTGGAGAGCTCGAACACTTTTTGCTTTAAGGTATCGGCTTTAGTCGACAGCGGTAGTGGATCACCAAAGGCTACGATCAAATCGCGTTTTAAACCCGTTGTGCGAATTTCGCGCAGCTTCTCACTGCTGCGCGAAAAGGCGCTGCCCCACAGGCCGCGGAGGTAAAAGGGTATGATCACGCCGTTCACGCCTTCAATAGTGCGCTCATAGCCGGCGAGAAACTTGCCTAAGTGACCGTTGCGACTAATGGCACCCTCTGGAAACAGGCACACTACTTCGCCTTGCAGCAGCATTTCATTAATGGCTTTAAGTGAGCCGCGGCTGGCACCGGATGCAATCGGAATAATGCCAAACAGTTTCATAAAGGGTTTGAGATACCAGCGATTGTAGATTTGGCGTTGCATGACAAAATGAATTTGGCGCGGGCAGGCTATCTGCACCAGTGCCCAGTCGATCCAGCTAATGTGATTGCCGAGTAATAGCACCGGCCCCGATGATGGCAGTTTATCGAAGCCGAGTATCTCAATGCGATAGCGGCGCTTGAGCAAAATGGTAACCAGAATTCGTGCCAGTGAGTGCGGCAGTTTATAGACTGCATAACCCGTGCCGAGCAGGGACACTAGTGTTAATGACGCCAGTAGCCACTGTGGGCTAACCCCTGCCGCGGCAGCGGCCACCGTCAGGCCGAGAAAACTCAACATGACAATGTTCTGCACCCAGTTATTGCCCGCCAGCACCGTGCCCAGCTCGCGCTCGTTGGCGGAGTATTGAATGAGTGCATTGAGCGGAATAATCAGCAGACCGCCAAACAGGCCTATGGCGACAAAATTTAGCGCCATACCCCAGTTACTGGTCAAATTAGGCAGCAGTGCCAGTGCACCGGCAATACCAATGGCGCCTAGTGGGATAAGTCCGGTTTCGATATGGCGGCGCGAGATGCGACCGGCAATGCTGGCGCCGAGCATAATGCCAATGCCAGAGCAGGCTAAAATACCTTGAATAATAAGCGTGTTGGTTTCCTGCAATTGCTCTTTGGCAAAGGCGGGGAATGTGGCCATAACAACCTGTGAGACTGCCCAAAAGGTTGATAGACCGATAATCGACAGCCACACAGTGCTGTTGCCACGAATGGCTTGTAAGTTACGGCGTAGATAGTGTCCGCTAAAATATTGTTGCGGCGCAAAGTGCAATTGTTGTTGTGGTTTGGTTTTGGCCTGCAGGCGCAGGCTGATAACAAACTCTACTATTGCCAGCGCTACCAGTACCCAGCCAATAGTGGCAATGGGCGGCAGCACCGTGGCGGTGGAGTCGATCTTAACACCGGTCAAAAAGTGCTCAAACAGCGCCGAAAATACAAAAGCGCCGATTAAAATGCCGCCAATAGTGATGGTCTGAACGGCACCGTTGGCCGCAGCGATATTCTTGTTACCTACCAGTTCTTTGATGTAACCGTATTTTGCGGGGCTGTAAAAGGCGCTTTGTATCGCCAGTACAAACGTGAGTCCGAAGGCAGCCCAGAACCAGCCGGCATAGTAGCAGGCGGTAATGCCCAAGGTGATAAATACCGCCGCCAGTGCCGACACCTGCATTACTCTGTGTTTAGGGTATTTGTCCGCCAGAAACCCTGACGGGCTAAACAGCAAAATAAAGGGCAGTAAGATAAGTGCATTGACGATGGCGGTTAGCACCACCTGAGTCTCGCCATCGTAAACCTTAAATACGGTGTTTTGGATAACGATTTTATGACCCAAGTCTATGAAAGCATTCAAAAAGACGATAGTAAGGTAGGGAACAAAACCGCTGATTCGAAGCATCTGTGGGCCTTTCTCAATAGTAGTGATGTACAGGTATAAACATTTATAAGCTTGCTTACGCTATTTAACAACAATAGCGTAAGCAAGTAAAAATAAGCAGAAAATCCAAATGGGATGCATTAAGGCGTCTTATATAATGATCGGTAATACGGTCTCTTGTGTGGGTGTGGGCACACTCATAAGCAGGGGGTTAGAGCTAAATCGAGTTGGGGGAAGGATCTTAGCGAGCGTGGCACCCCTAAAATATTGGTGAGCTGGAGCTTAAGTTTGCTAGTGTATTTGATCAGACAGCCGAAGACGCGGCGCAACGCACGCAAGAGTGGCCAATACTCAGGTTGGTGGCGCTGGCATTGTCGCTGCGTTCGCTAAAATTAACACCAACCGATATAGCGGATTGACGGGCTATTAACTCTGGTAGGGCTGTGACTCGGTTTTATTTAATCATGGTGTCGCAAGCATTATAGACTCAGCATTTACAGCGACAATGTTTAGCTGATTTGTCGTTTTTCTTTTATTAAGCTAGGAGCCTTTGCGAGCTGGGTAGCGTTTTTGATGCTGCTCGGGTGTCTGCCTATCAGCGCTTGCTGTTTTGGTGGCAGGAAGGGCGTGTGAGCGCTGGCGCGTAAAAATCTCATAAATCACCTGTATCTGTGCATTGTTTATTTTTATTATTTTTGGCGCTATCTCTATGGAAGCGCTTATAGTCATTCTTACGCTTTATGCTGAAAAGTAATGTGACGCACGTCACGCTTCGGTGTTGGGTAGATCTTTTTTTGAACAATTAATAGGCGTCAATGCCTTAATAGAGCCTAGCAACACCTTTGGGCCGGGTTTTAAAGCGGCGCTGAATCCACAGATATTGCTCTGGTTGCTCGCGCACTATGCGCTCGATAAAGTCACTGATGACTTGAGCGTCAGCGTTATCATCGCCGCTGGGGAAGCTTTCCAGTGCGGGTAAATAAATTAATTTATAGCCCTTGGCGCCCGGCAGGCGCTGTTGATACACCGGTACTACAGCGGCCTTACCCATACGGGCAAAGGTAGCCGTGGCGGTGATCATCGCGGTCGGCACGTTAAAATAGGACACAAAGACACTGCCCTTAGCACCATGATCTTGATCGGGTGCATACCAAAAGATGCCCCCTTGGCGCAGGTGTTTAATCAGGCCGCGAACATTGTCGCTGGAAATAAAAGTGGCGTCGGGTCGACAGCTCTGACGGCCCCAGCGCTGTACCCAGTCATAGGCGGCATTGCGGTTGGTGCGATACATACCACCCATACGAAATTCAAGGCCCATAAAGGCGCCGCCAATATCGAGCGTGGTGAGGTGTGTGCCTAGCATGAGTACCGAATTATTTTCGGCGTGGGCGCGCTCGACATGTTCTCGGCCTTCAACAGTATAAAGTCGACGCAGGCGCCAGCTAGGCCAAAACCAAGCGATCGCTGTCTCAAAAGCGGCTATGCCGATCGACTCGAAGCTTTTTTTCAGGATTTGCTCCCGCTCGAGCATGGTTTTCTCGGGGTAGCATATCTCTAAATCGCGTGCGGCAATTTTGCGGCGTTTGTGATTGAAGCGATACACCAGCTTGCCCAGCCCTGTACCCATTAGTACCAGCAGCGGAAAGGGCAATTGCACCAGTAGCGCCCAGACACCAATGCCCAGCCATGTCAGCCAGTAGCGGGGGTGAAGTAGAGCGAGTTCAAATCTATGCGCGGCCATGGGCGAGACTCAATAAGCAGAGGCGCGATTATATGGCTTGCTACATAGTAAGGGAAAGTTAAACCAATCCTTCTCGCAACTCATCGAGATCGACCGTGAAGTAACAGCTATCGCACTGCACCGCTATACCGTTCACTCCAGCTAAACTTTGTGCCAAATCGAGTAATTTATTAACGGCAATCGAGGCCACTTGAAAGTCATCCTTGGCCAGAGTTTGCGACAGTTTCTGATTGTTATGCACCAGCAGAAAAGAGTCCTCCTCCATAACCAAAGTAGGCACTTGCAATTCTCGATCCTGAATATTGCCGATGTCTATTTGGGTCGCGTTGTCGCCATCTTCGCCCATATGATGAAAATAAACCGTATTGGTGGCGTTCTTGCGAAAAAACTTAATGATGCGATCGGTATCGAGCTTGTCGACGAGTTTTTTGATTTCGGGTTCTGGGATCATGGTTGTCTCCGCGACAGCGATCTAAATTATAGTTATGGCATCTTAGAGTTTTGGCGATGAATAACCAAGCACTGTTCAGGCAAGTTAGCGTTGTTGAGATTTGTGGCGCTAGCGTGGCCGCAATAACTCGGTTGTGATGCCCTCAATAATAGCCAGAAGTGCGCCAGCTTAGGATCAAAAAGTTAGATTCAGTATGCCATCAATAGAGCCGTTCAAATGGCATGCTGAGTACTAGCGCTATGGCGCGCTTGGCAAAAGAAACTAGTATTAAAAGATGAATGAAAAACAAGCAAATGCTGATTTTAACGACTGCTTGGCAGGGTTAACCGCTACATTTATAGAATGGGTGAATGTTACTGGCCGGTATTTAATGCCATAGTGCTAGAGATTAGCGCGGCTTAAAATAGCTAGAAACAGGCATAATTAAGTAAAGTGGTTGTTTAAATGTCTAACTCTGCATAGGGTATAAATTACCGGCAGAGTGAATTCTGAAAGTATTTTCACTGATTTCTATTGAACAAAAATAAGGGCTCAGCTCTTACTTTATGGTCTACTAATAACACAATCTTACTGTTGTTAGTGCGGCCAAACATTTACTAATAGCTTTTAAACTATAGTGGCAACCATATCATCATTGTATAGGGTGAAATCTCTATTACGCGGTTTTTTTAAACCCTGTGAAGAGAGGACTTATCAGAAGCCTAAAACTCAGTGTACTATTCAATAGTTTTCTATTTATGGTTAGTAAATCTAGCCAATAGAGTCTCTATCCATAGCCACACAGGGCTTACGACTAAGTTAGTTGCCCTGCAATAGCTGCACTCAAACTATAATCTAAATAGTCATATTTACAGGCTAGATCGTCTTAGGTAAAAATTAGGACCAGATGCTTGATATAAAAATTATTTTAATTTTTTGATGAGAAATTATTTATAATAAAACGATTACGGCCAAAATCTTTAGCCTGATAAAGAGCATTGTCGGCTGTTTTAATTATTTCATTTATAGGTAGTGAGAAATCAACTACATCAGATGGTCTTACAATAGTAGCGCCTAAGCTAATTGTTACGTGTGCAGCCTTTGGTGAATTTGAATGAGGTATAGTCAGTTTTTCTATTGAGCTGATAATAGCTTGCATTTTTTTGCGTAAACATTTTTCTGGCATTTCACTAAACAAAAGCATAAATTCTTCGCCGCCAAAGCGAGCAAGTATGTCGGTAGGTCGTTTACAGTGTTGTTTTAATGATTGTGCTACTTTGTATAAAGCAGTATCACCTTGTATATGCCCAAAAGAATCATTGTAGATTTTAAAATTATCTATATCACACATTATAGCGATAAAACCGACGTTAAATCGGATGCATTGATTTTCGTACTTATTTAACTCAGTCTCTAAACCGTAGCGATTCATTACCTGGGTTAGTTGGTCTGTATTGGCCTGCTTAGCCAGTAATTCATTTTGTGTTTGTACTATATGCATTAGTTTATTGACGTTTTTAGAAACGGTAATGAGCTCTTTTATAGTGTATTTTTCACTTAATTTAGTATGTTTATTGCTTGAGTGCCGAGACTCAATGTCTCTTGATAATTTGTTTACTGGAAAAATAATAGTTGTTGATATGAATCGATAAAAAATATAAAAAATGAAAATAATCAATAGAGTGAAAATCAGTATTTTATCATTAAGTAAATTAGGCATATAGCCTACGCTATGTTCCATTTTAATTACTGCAACAGGGCGACCATTCATGTCCTCGAGTAATATATCTGTGTAGGGCTGTACGCTAAATAGATTCTTTTTTTTATTCCAAACTTTTATCGTTTTAAAATCAATGTTTTCATGTTCGGGAAAAAATGTAATGTTAGTGGACGTGTATTTACTCAAGTCTTCAGTGAAGATGTTTTCAATAAGCTTGACTGAAATCAGAAATCCTCGATGTTCACCGCCCGAATCAGAGGTTCTAACTTGGTTTACGCTGTAAATCGCTGGACCATTTTTTGTGCTTAAAAAACCTTTTTTACTAGACGATCCACGTCCTTTTTCTGGGGCCGGTAAGATACTTAAGTTTTCAGGGTGCTTTTTGAAATCATAGAAAGAAAATTCCAGCGGTTTTTCGATTTTGCTATGAAATCCCTTAGCAAAAACAATCTCTAAATCTTTATTGATGAAAAACATGCCATCTATAGATAAGCTAACAAAAGTATCGTCAACTAAATATTCATCCACATAACTTTGATTTTGACTGACCATGAAATCATAAGTTGATGTCCATACCGCATAGTCGTAATTTGTTAGTGAGGCATTCTTCAGCATGTTTTCTATACTAAATGTTAAAATGTCGAGCTCACCTTCTGCAATAGATGCAATGCTGCGTTCTAATTTAGGTAATTCTATAAAATATCTGTAGCCAACTAAAGCACTTATAAAAAATAGGAATAGTATTAAAAGTATGCGTAATTGCAGCTGATTAAAAGTTAATGATCTCATTTTTATAGGCTATCTCTGATCCACTTTTATAAAATTTCTATTATTACAATTAATAACAGATAAATTTACTACCTTTGATATTTCTAATGAGGCTAAATAGCTACTTATAGCCATACAAATTTTGACATTTTCGCGTTTGTATCAGAAGGTTGATTAATTAAGCTAGCAGCCTTATCACAATGCGGTGGTCAGTGTTGGCCATTAACGTTACAACGAAGATATCCCAATTGCATGGATATGTCTGTGGCTATAAATTTCACCTTCGATTAGATATCGATCTCTCAAATAAATTAGCCTAAAAGCGAGAGAACAAAAAATTCTCCTTTTTCGCTAGGTGCCGGGCTAGGCATTCAACCGGCATTATTAGATGCATAAGCTTGCCCTGTACATAACCCTTTGAAATATAGTGGTTTTGGAGCAGCACAATTGATGTTCATGGCGCTAATATACATGACTATTACATTGAAGCTACTTTCCTATTGCCATGCCATGCCAAACAACTAAGTTAAATAGTATAGCTTAAATTAATACACTAAATTTTGTTGTGGCGTTCATTGTGGGGTAATTGCCAGTCTTTGAGAGTCTGCAAACAGCAACAATCCAGGCTTATCGTAAGTTAAATGTAAGATCTTTTAACGCTATTATGGTCATCATATTCGTGAAGCTTAAGTGGGTGCTGATTACATATTTTTCAATGCATATAAAAGCTAACACCAAGAAAAGCTGTAAGTGTTGCATGGTTATTTAGGCACTTAGTTTTTAGGCAGTGGTCTGAAGCTTGTCATGTATCCTTCTTACGACCAAGGGCGATATGCGTACCACCAAGCTATGGGCATTTTTGCATCGTACTTCGCCGGCTGAGCTGCCGCAATTTATCAATGTGCTTGGTGGTAGTATATCTATTGTCGGTCCGTGGCCCCACGTGGTAGCGCACAATGAAGAGTATCGAGTGTAGATACCTAGCTACATGATGCGCCATAAGATTAAGTTCGGCACTACTGGTTGGGCAGAAATTAACGGCTGGCGCGGCGAGACCGACCTTCATTATCTACGCCAAGGGTCACTGTGCTGGGCCAGCGACTAGCTTGGACCCTTATACTCTCCTGCACTTGTTTGTACCTGAAAGTTACTCTATTGGGTTAATAGTAAGCGTCTCCGCCCACATCGAAATGTCGCTGGGTATATTTATAGCCAGTGATCTTTATTTTTGGGCTCTTAGTCTGTCCGGCGCACAAGAGATCTTCGTGCTAATGGGGAGGTGGTTATTACTGGCTTAGTATTTAGTGGGATGTAAAACTAATGCAGTGCTATTAAAAAAGGCTTGGTCGTGAGACCAAGCCTTTTTTAATAGCACTGCATATTTAACCGGAAGACTGTCTTTATCCTTCGTGGTAACTCATGCAGTGAATGTAAGTCGGTGCCTTTTACAAATCACTTTGGCATTGCCACTATCCATAGCAGCAAAAGCCGAGAGCTGTAATTGCTGTTGATAAACTCCCGAAAGAGCAGCATCCTTTATTTAACCTTGCTGATGCATATGGACATCGCGCTGAGGGAAGGGAATAGAAATACCCTGTGCGTCAAATGATTTTTTAACGCTTTCAGTGGTATCGAAATAAATTCCCCAGTAATCGCCGCTATCAGCCCATACACGCACAGTAAAGTTTACGGAGCTATCAGCTAGTTCTGATACAACGATAACGGCGTCAGTGTCTTTGTGGATGCGTTGGTCGGCATCGAGTACGCTTTTTATAACACTGCGCGCTTTATCGATACAGTCACCGTAGCCAATGCCAAAAACAAAATCGACACGACGTTTATCTTCGCTGGAATAGTTAGCGATATTACCGTTGGCTAGTGGGCCATTAGGGATGATGATCCGCTTGTTATCGGGCGTAAGTAATTGGGTGGTAAAAATTTGAATTTCTTTTACGCAGCCGATCTCGCCTTGGGCCTGAATGACATCGCCTACTTTGTAGGGTTTAAATATCAGGATCAGTACGCCACCGGCGAAGTTTGACAGGCTACCCTGAAGGGCCAAGCCTATCGCGAGACCCGCAGCACCCAGTACAGCGATAAAGGAAGTAGTCTCGATGCCAACCATGGAAGCCACACTGATTAGCAGCATAGCTTTTAACAGGGTATTACCTAAGTTATGTAAGAAACCACGCAGGGTGGACTCCATACCTTTCTTTTCCATGCCCTTAACAAACATCTTCATGGCAAAGCCGATTAGGCTCCAGCCGATCACTAGCGTGACAATGGCGAGAAGTAGGTTTGGAGCATATACGAGCACTAAAGCTTGTACAGCGTTGAGAGATTCCGTATCCATAATTTATCCCATTTTTTAAAAATTAAAATTGCCATTAAAAAGCCAGATCTCGTGATCTGGCTTGCGGTTAACTTACTTTCTAAGCTCTAAATTTGCAGCGACTTTGATAATCTATAGCTTATTTTCTTTTCATCGACATAAAGAAATCATCGTTATTGTTGAAATCTTTCAGTTTGCCAAGCAAAAAGTCGGTGGCGCCGGTATCTTCCATATCAGTGAGCAGCTTGCGCAGAATCCACACGCGTTGGAGCTCGTCTTCTTTCATTAAAAGATCTTCTCGGCGTGTGCCAGAGCGACGCAGGTTAATAGCAGGGTAGATGCGCTTCTCGGCAATTTTTCGGTCAAGATGCAGCTCCTGATTACCGGTGCCTTTAAACTCTT
Source organism: uncultured Cellvibrionales bacterium (assembly GCA_913050115.1). GTDB lineage: Bacteria > Pseudomonadota > Gammaproteobacteria > Pseudomonadales > Cellvibrionaceae > UBA1124. The sequence continues at coordinate 55,449 of CAJWZU010000005.1, read as the reverse complement.
CGTAGATAACCTCATCCATTTTAGAACCAGTATCGACTAGAGTAGTTGCGATAATAGTCAGGCTGCCGCCCTCTTCGATATTACGCGCAGCGCCGAAGAAACGTTTCGGACGCTCTAGAGCATGAGCATCGACACCACCGGTGAGAACTTTGCCGGAGGAAGGAATGACGGTGTTATAGGCTCGCGCCAAGCGGGTGATGGAGTCGAGCAGAATGATTACATCTTTCTTGTGTTCCACCAGGCGCTTAGCTTTCTCGATTACCATCTCGGCCACTTGTACATGGCGCGCAGGTGGCTCATCAAAGGTCGAGGCGACCACTTCGCCACGGACTGAGCGGCGCATTTCAGTGACTTCTTCTGGACGCTCGTCAATGAGCAGTACGATCAAGTGACACTCGGGATTATTGCGAGTGATGGCCTGAGCGATATTTTGCATCATGATGGTTTTACCGGCTTTAGGCGGTGCTACTATCAAGCCCCGCTGGCCTTTACCTATCGGAGAGATGAGGTCGATTACACGACCGGTTAAATCTTCCGATGAGCCGTTGCCCGCCTCTAGAACTAAACGCTTGTTGGGAAAGAGTGGCGTCAGGTTTTCGAACAGAATTTTGTTCTTGGAGTTCTCGGGTTTGTCGTAGTTGATCTGATCAACTTTGAGCATGGCAAAGTAGCGTTCACCATCTTTTGGCGGACGAATTTTTCCCGAAATACTGTCGCCGGTGCGCAGGTTAAAACGGCGTATTTGGCTGGGAGAGACATAAATATCATCAGGTCCAGCGAGAAAGGATGAGTCAGCTGAACGCAGAAAACCGAAGCCATCTTGAAGAATTTCCAGTACACCATCGCCGTAAATGTCTTCACCGCCTTTAGCATGGCGTTTCAAAATATTGAAGAGTACTTCTTGTTTACGATTGCGGCCAAGGTTGTCTAGGCCCATATCTTTGGCGATGCCAATCAGTTCTTCAATTGGTTTGGCTTTCAGGTCGGTAAGATTCATAAATAATGCTTTTTTGAGGGGGGTCGCAGATACGGCCAGTAGGAATGGCTAGGTGCAGGCCCCGAAGTGGGGATTGAGAGTAAGGGAGAATGAAATTGTTGGTTACTTCTTTAGACTAGACTATCCGGACAGGACGTCTGAAAAACTAAAATTGAGTATAGCGGCTTAATAACAGCAGTGCAAAAAAACAGTGCAATAAATAGCCGCTAGAGGTTAAGCGGCTATTTATTCGAATTATAGGCTAGATTCAATAAACTCTATTAACTGCTTTTTGGTCAGAGCGCCTACTTTGGTGGAGGACGCTTCGCCATTTTTAAAGATGATCAGGGTAGGGATACCGCGAATATTGAACTTGGCTGGAGTTTCTTTACTGTCATCAACATCCATTTTGGCGATGGATATTTTTCCGGCATAGGTGCTGGCCAATTCGTCCAATACAGGAGCAATCATTTTACACGGTCCACACCATTCGGCCCAAAAGTCGACCAGAACCGGTCCTTCGGCTTTGAGTACATCGGCTTCAAAGCTGTCGTCAGTAACGTGAATGATTGCGTTGTTCATGGTGGTTCTCCAAAATTATAGATAGTGGCTCAATATTATGATGGCCGTTGTTAATTTAATATTGAAATAATAAAGATTGTGGCGCAAGGCGGCAAGTCGAGATGCGTTCTGATTGGTAATAATAGACGAAAAAGACCAGAGATAAGGATTACATCTTAAAAAAACACAGCATCACCTCCTTGATTGTTCTATGTGATCCATAAAAATGCCACAAGTGCACTATTAAATGTCAGGTGAAGCTCATTAATTGGTGAGCCTAAGTCGGCTAATTATTTAGGTTAGGTCAGTATCTATAGTGGTCAGGTAATCAGTGGCAATAGACGAGCTGTTTGCATTAAGTGTCCATTGCTCGTGGGGTGGATTTCATTAGCCCCATTTTCTCCATTGCGTTGTGAAGGTCGTTGAGTGTTACGGGCTTGCAAAGATAGTGACTCATGCCGCTGGCGTAGACGGCTTCGCGATGCTCCTGCAAGGCATGGGCGGTGAGGGCAACAATTGGCGTGGCTTCCATGCTGTTGGCTTTTTCATATTGGCGAATCTGGTGAGTAGCTTCAAAGCCGTCCATTTCAGGCATTTCGCAATCCATTAACACCATATCAAAAGGTTTATCAGCCTCTTTTAATGCATTAAATGCCAGCAGACCGTTTTCAGCCATTACGGGTTCAATCTTCAATTTACCCAGTAGGCCTTTGATCACCATGCGGTTGACGGCATTGTCTTCTGCGACCAGCACGCGTAGGTGAGCAAATAGGCTAAAGTCGCGAGCAGTACCATGTTGCTCTTTTTCTAATTTGATATTGGCACCCAGTAAACCCGCCAATTCAGATTTTAATCGCTTCATAGAGATTGGCTTGCGCAGAGCGGTGGTAATATTTAAATCTTGCATTACCTCGTCTGACATAGCCTCATCAGTGCCTGTGAGCATAAACATGGGCATATTAATATTGTCTGTGCGAATTCGATGCGCCAATTCTAGCCCTGTAATATCAGGTAAATGGTAGTCAAGCGAGGCAAAGTCAAAGCGGTGCTGTGTTAATAATTGTTGTGCTTGAAAGCCGGTAGCGGCAATTTTTGCCTCTATTCCCCAGCTTAGGCAGTGGTGCTGGATAACATCCGCTAAGGCGTGGTTATCTTCCACGATAAGTAACTTTTTGCCGGCTATGCAGGTGGTAATTTGATTGGAGCGAGTTGATGGCTCGATTATTGTAGTCGACAGTTTGAAACGCGCTGTGAACCAAAAAGTAGAGCCTTCGCCCTTGATACTCTCGACGCCAATGTGACCGTCCATAAGCTCGGCCATGCTTTTACAGATCGCCAGCCCAAGCCCAGTGCCGCCGTATTTGCGAGTCGTTGAACTATCGGCTTGGCTAAAAGACTCAAACAGCTGATTTAAGGCTTGTTGCTCAATACCGATGCCTGAGTCACGCACTGAAAAACGGATCAGTGGCTCGTCAATGGTGCAGTTTAGATCGCGTTTGGCTTCGAGTAGTACTGAACCTTCGCTGGTAAATTTAAAGGCATTACCGAGCAAGTTGATGAGGACTTGACGCAGTCGAGTCGGGTCGCCGAGTAAGTGTATGGGCGTGGTGGGGCTAACATTGCCGATCAGTTCGATACGGCGTTTGTTGGCGGTGGCGCCAAAGAGCTGGATGCAGTCTTCAATCAGGTCTTCGAGGTTGAAGGGCGCGGATTCAAGCTTCATCTTGCCCGCCTCAATCTTCGAGTAATCGAGAATATCGTTGATGATATCGAGCAGGGTTTCACCGGAGCGGTGAATGACATCGAGATAGTGTTGCTGGTTTTCGTTTAATGGCGTATCGCGTAGTAACTCAACCATGCCAATTACACCGTTCATAGGGGTGCGAATCTCATGACTCATGGTCGCTAAGAATTGACTTTTGGCGCGGTTGGCATCTTCGGCGGCGGCTTTTTGGCGGCGAGTTTCTAGTTTTTCTTCTTTCTCGCTTAACAGTGCTATTTCAATTGAACGGCGCTGTTCGATATCGCCGAGCAGTTGTTCGCGCATCTGATTGATGGCATTCACGACTCGATCCATTTCGTCGGGTTTGTCGTCGTTCTTTTTACGTTTTAAGATTAGCGGTGTGGTTAGGCTGTCGAGGCTAAGGGTACGTGCATACAGAGCTACCTGATCCATATGGCGGGTAAGCAGTGTGCGCACTAACCACAAGATAAACAGCGAAATGATCAGTGTTTTCGAACCCTGCAGTAGCGCGATAAAGCCGGCGCGCTCCCAGAGTTTGTTATAAACACCCTCTAAACTTGCGGTAACCACTAGTCGGCCGAGTTCTTGTTCTGGAGTATTAGGGTCGGCGTAAACTAGCGGGTACTCTTTAACCAGCACATTATTGGGATTGTCGCCAAGTTCTACGCCCTTGGTGGAGTTCGCCATCATGGCTTGCTCGACATTGTTCCAGTCGCGCCACACTACCGTTACTTGGGCGACATCTTCTACTTCCAATACCGATTCTATTTGTACACTAAGCTGCTCTTCGTCAAAGCCCCACAGGCTTTTGGTGATACTGGCGAGAGTGGAGATACGCACCTGATCGAGGCGCTTTTCGAGTGCGGCGACGTCATCTTGGAAGCTAACGTAGAGCTGCAGCAAGATGGCGATCATAGCGATCAGCGAGCTGGACAGAATAATCAGCCCCAGCAATTTGGTCGCAATCGGATTTTCGCGGCTGTAGCGAGCAATATTGAACATTAATGCTTATTCCAATGCGCAGTTAGCTAAGTGTAACAGTAGTATACGGCGATATTAGACACTAATGTCAGGCTTTAATAGATGATATGGACGCTAATATTGTGCGCTATTTCTTATTCCATGAATATCGAGAGTACTTCGTTTAAAAAACGCTGCCCCAGCGGGGTAGTCTGCAGGCGTTGAGGGTCGGCTAGCAGCAGTCCGCGCGCGATCAATTGTTGCCGCTGCGGCTCCAGAGCTGACACTGCTAGCCCGGTTGTTTGCTGAAATACATTAATATCAACACCTTCGGTTAGGCGCAGAGCATTCATAACAAATTCCAGCGGCAATTGCTCGACGCTCAGTTGTTGGCTGCCGGCTACAAAGCCCGTGATACGCTGTTGATAGTCTAGGTAGTGCTGCGGTTGGCGTGCTTTATTGCGGCGCTCAATGTGTAGTTTGCCGTGTGAATCAAGCTGCGTTAATTTTCCATGAGCACCCGCACCTATACCTATATAGTCACCGAAGCGCCAGTAATTGAAATTGTGGCGCGAGTTTTTATGTGGCTGTGTATAGGCCGATATCTCGTACTGGTGAAATCCAGCTTGCTGCAGTAACACGTGGCCGTGATCTTGAATGTCGGCCAAGGTGTCGTCTACTGGCAAGGTCGGCGGTGCCGAGTAAAACTCGGTGTTCTGCTCGATGGTTAACTGATACCAGGACAAGTGTTCAGGGTTTAGCGCAAGACCCTGACGCAGGTCGTCCAAGCCCTGTTCTAAGGTTTGTTCTGGCAGTCCGTGCATTAAATCGAGATTGATATTGTCAAACCCCGCTGCTCGCGCCATAGCCACCGCCGCTACAGCCTCACCGCTAGAGTGAATGCGCCCCAAGCGCTGTAATTGTGCGTCGTTAAAGCTCTGGATACCAATAGACAGTCGATTGACACCGGCGGCTCTATAGCCGCTGAATTTTTCCTGTTCGAAGGTACCGGGGTTAGCTTCAAGGGTGATTTCTATGTCGTCGCTAAAACCGATAATACTTTGCGCTGCATCGAGAACCTGGCCAATCGCTGCACTTGAAAAAAGGCTGGGGGTGCCGCCGCCGATAAAAATTGAACTGAGTTTGCGCCCAGAGCAGAATTCAGCATCAATTTTTAGGTCTTCGATCAGTGCCTGTACATAGGCCTGTTCGGGCAGTTCGGGCTCGGCCTTGTGGGAGTTAAAATCGCAATAGGGACATTTGCGCACACACCAAGGTATATGAATATATAAAGAAAGAGGGGGGAGCTTCATAAATTTCTCGCACAACGCGGTGTTGCTTGGTTAACGCTGGGCGTTTAGTGTTTGCAGTAACAGCGCCATGGCACGGGCGCGGTGACTAATTTGGTTCTTATCGGTTTTTTTCAGCTCCGCCGAGGTGCACTTGTGCTCGGGTACATAAAATATAGGATCGTAGCCAAAACCATTGCTGCCGCTGGCATCGTGAAGAATTTTCCCCTCCCAGCTGCCGTGGCAAATAATGGGGGTGGGGTCGTTCTCGTGACGCATAAAGGCAAGTACGCAGTGAAATCGAGCACTGCGCAGAGCGTCGGGAACAAGGCGCAGCTTTTCCAGTAGCAGTTGGTTGTTGTCACTGTCGGTGGCATCAGTGCCAGCAAAGCGGGCCGAGTAAATACCCGGAGCCCCATTTAGGGCGTCCACCGCCAAACCAGAGTCGTCGGCAATTGCGGCCAAGCCGGTATGAATGCAGGCGTTTCTGGCTTTGATAATGGCATTTTCGATAAAACTTAGACCGCACTCGTCGGCTTCGGGCACATCAAACTTTGACTGTGGCACTATTTCAAATTCGCAGTCCCCCAATAGCTGTTGAAACTCTTTTAACTTGCCGGCGTTACCGCTGGCCAATACCACTTTTTTCATATTCAAATCGCTTGTAGTGTCTTTATTTGCCCAGTTAAACCCGATTAAGAGCCGCTCTGGTGCAGTTTCTTCGTGAACTTCACCGTATGCGATTTGGACTCACCTTCGGGGGTAACCTCGATAGTAAAATTGATCACTTCTTCGTGCAGGTGAAACATCGACGCTAAATAATAAGTGGTGTTTTGTTCGGCGATTTCGGTGAACTCTAAATGTTTCTTTTGTTGCATCAAATTAGACGCGTGACCACTAATTTTAGCGGGTAGACCGAAAGTGTTATCTTTAACGACAGAGATATTGATTAATACTCGGTCTTTGGCGCGAGTCAGATTGTTGGCACGCGCCACTTCAGGCAGGATAAACGTGCTGTTAAAAACACTGAAATAGACTTTATAGTCGCCAAATTCCTCATAGGGCTTGGTGCTTTCCTGCGCACTAACAGAAGTAGTGACCGTTGTTGCCAAGCAGAAAAGCATCAGTGTGGTTAACCATTTCATTTTCGTTCTCCAAGTTCAGGGTTATCTTTATAGTATAGATCTTGTCAGTCGATAAATCGCGGTGTCACCAAACAGATTCGGCAGTAGCTGGGTCAAAATTTTGAAGCTGCGCTCACTAATAACCTGACGCTGTAAAATGATGATGCCATTCTCGCTGCACAGGTCTTCAAAGTCCTTACAGGTACAAAAGTGAATATTGGGAGTGTCGTACCACTCCCATGGAAGCAAGTCCGATACCGGCATGCGCCCATGAATAAGTAGATGCAAGCGCGCCTTCCAGTGACCAAAATTAGGAAAGGTGACAATGCACTCTTTGCCTACGCGCAGCATCTCATCTAGCACCTTGTGCGGATAGGTCATAGTCTGTAGAGCTTGGGTCATCATCACGGTGTCGAAGCTGTTGTCGGCAAAGTTTCCGAGGCCGCGATCGAGATCCTGTTCAATAACATTTAAACCCTTGGCAATACAGGCACTAATTTCATCTGCACCAATTTCTAAGCCATAGCCTTGTGCACCTTTTTCATCACGCAGGCGCTCCAGCAAGGTTCCGTCGCCGCAGCCGAGGTCGAGAATACGGCTGTGTTGAGCAATCCAATTTTGTATGATTTTTAGATCGAAGCGCATTATCCGTTTACCTTGAGATCGCTGGCGATACTCTCTAGAAAAACATTGGCCATATAGTTGTTGAATACCGTCTGATAGCGCTCGTTTGGTAGTAAAAACGCATCGTGCCCGAAGCTGCTGTCGATCTCGGCATAGCTAACGGCTTTATTGGCCCCCATCAAGGCGTCGACAATTTCGCGCGAGCGCTCGGGAGCAAAGCGCCAGTCAGAATTAAACGACACTACTAGAAACTGACACTGGGCGCGTTTGAATGCCTCCACGGGGTTGTCTTGATATTCGCGGGCAAGGTCGAAATAGTCCAGTGCCCGAGTCATTAAAAGATAGGTGTTGGCATCGAAACTGTCGGCAAATATGCCGCCCTGATAGCGCAGGTAGCTTTCGATTTGAAACTCAACCGGCTCGTCGACTCCCTGTTCAAAACTTCCCGAGCGCAATTCTCGGCCGAATTTTTTGCCCATACCATCGCCAGACAAATAGGTGATATGGCCGATCATACGGGCCACTGACAGGCCGCTTTTAGGGTAGCTTTGGTGCTCTTGATAGCGGCCATTATGATATTCAGGGTCCGCTAGAATTGCTTGACGCGCCGTCTCGTTAAAGGCGATATTCTGCGCCGATAACTTCATCGCTGAGGCGATCACCACGCAGTGTTTAATACGGTTGGGGTATTCCAGCGCCCAGCGCATAGCTTGCATGCCGCCGAGACTGCCACCAATAACGGCGGCCCAGCAATTTATGCCTAAGCGATCGGCTAGTCGCACCTGTGAATTGACCCAATCGCGCACCCGCATCTTGGGAAAGTCGGGCCCCCAGGGTTTATCGGTGGCAGGATTGATACTGGTGGGGCCGGTCGAACCGTTGCAGCCGCCGAGGTTATTGAGGCTGACAATAAAAAATTTATCGGTGTCTATCGGTTTGCCTGGACCGATATAGTGATTCCACCAGCCGGGTTTACGGTCATCAAAATCGTGAAAACCAGCGGCGTGATGATGCCCCGAGAGAGCGTGGCAAATCAGGATAGCATTGCTGGCAGTGGCGTTGAGCTGACCATACGTTTCATACACCAGTTCGTAGGGGCCAAGCGCGCGGTTGCATGCAAGTTCTAGCGGGGTATCAAACGCCATGGTTTGCGGGCGTACCAAGCCGACAGAATCAGCGGGAAAATCCTCGGGCATATCTCTCTCGTTTGCATCGTTCAAAAGCTGCGGCAAGTCTAAAGATGCCAGCGCTTAGTCGCAAGCATGTGTTGTTAGCTCGTGAAACTCGGTTAATAGGCGCGAACGGTCTGTTGTGCCTGATCTAGAGAAACCACTTTACCGGTTTCTGGTATTAAACTTGGCTTCGGTGGGTTGCGCTCAGCCTCTTTAAGGATGTTATCGAGCGTTTGCAACGCCTGCTCGTAGCTGGCGATATTGTTACGCAACTCGCGCAGTTCATCATCAATGTTTTGATTCTCGTTGTTGATCTTGGCCAGGCGCAGCATATGGCGATCGAGTAGCTGCTTTTGATACATATTGTGCTGAATTAGCGGCGCCATAGCCTCTTTGATCCAGTGGTCGATAGCTATATTAATGTCGCTGTAAATCTCGCGAATTTCGCGCACGAGGGTGTTAATAAAGCGGTTTAAAATATTGCTCTTGCTGGTCAATAGGGTGTCGATAGAGCGACGAAAGTTATTGGCGCGCTGGGTCAGATGTTGCAAACGCAGACGGTAGTCATCGACTCTAAACAGATGGCGATGCAGCAGCTCGTTACGGCTCGGGCCGTGTTCGCGGCGATTATAAATTGACGCTAACACGCGGTTAGCCTGCTCAGCTTCGCGCTCAAGGTTGTCGAGATTATGTTCTAAGATTTGGTAAAAGGTGCCGAGGGCGCGCGACAGGCCTAAGCTAGTCCAGCTGTGCGACAGGATTTGCTGAGCCTCGCGAATTTGGTTGTCGAGCAGATCGTGGTCAACAGGCCCTGTTAGCGATTGCCGTTGCCGCTCCAGCAGGTGTTGGCTGCTGCGCAGTGATAGCGCCAACTTGTGATGGCGGCTGTGAATCTGGCGTATATTGCCGCGCAGTTCGGTCAGCACTGTTTGTTGCTCGGTGGGTGAATGACTGGCTGCCATTTTTTTCAATTCGGCGTCGCAATCAAATAGTCGGCACTTTAGGCTTTGGCGGGTGTTCTCGAATATGGTCAGAATATCGGCGACTACTGGCTGGCTGGCAATACGCAGGCGATGGTGAACAATGCTGTTGGCAATGGCCTCCTCAAAGGGTACAAAGTTGCTGCGCTCGAGACGGGCGTGGTCATGGGTGGCTTTGCCAAGTAAGCCCTGTTTAGCCGATAGGGCGATCACATCTTTTAGCGGCATACCCAGCAAGCCCGCTGTTTGCTGGCGAATATGGTCAACATTAGCACTAATTTCTGTGTCGCTGAGCAGATCATCCCAGAGGGTGTCGACTTTATTTAACAGCGTTAACACTTGTAGGTTTTGGCGTTTGCGCAGCTCATCGATATGCTCTTGCCAGATAGTCATCTCGCTGGCGCTGACACCGCTATCGGCTGCCAGTAAGAACACAATAGCCTGGGCTGAGGGCAGTGTCCGTAGGGTTAGCTCTGGCTCATTGCCTAGGGCGTTAAGCCCTGGCGTGTCGATAATGCGCAAGCCGTGGCGCAGTAGTGGGTGCTCGAGGGTAATAAGCGCGTGGCGCCATGCGGGAATTTCAACCTGATTGTCGACCACACTAAAATGGCTGGCATCAAAGCCTAGTTTGCGCGCATCTTCAATGCTGACATATTTGGTGGCGGATACTTGGCCGATGGCTTTTTTAATCTGCTCGGCATCACTGGGGTCAAAGTTTAGAGTGATCCATTTTTGTGGAATACGCTTGAAGCTGTGCATGCTGGTAGTGGTGCGACGGGTCTCAATCGGCAGTAGGCGTACACAGTTGTTGTGCGCCTTAGGGCCTGTTTCACAATAAATCTCAGTCGGACACATCGTGGTGCGACCAGGAGTGGAGGGTAGCAGGCGCTGGCCTAATCCATTAAATAGCAGGGCATTTATCAACTCGGTCTTACCGCGAGAAAATTCACCGACAAAAGCCAGGGTGAAGTGTTCTTGCGCCAGCAGTCGTCGAGCCCGCTCAATACTATTTGCAATCTCTGGGCTGAGGGCCCCATGTTCGCGACCCCAGGCGGTAAAATGTTCAAACTGACGCGCCAGCGAGTGTTTCCACTGATCATAATTGGAGATATGTTGGTCGATAGATTGAGTGCCCATAGCCTTTATCCAGCGTGAGAAAATTGTTATTTTTTATGGCCCGATTAAAACCGAATCTACGACCTAAATCCCAATGATGGATTTGGCGATATATGGGGTGATTCGGGCCATGCCGGCCAGGACATAGAGTATCTGCTCAATAGCGTAAATACCGATAAAGATAATAATCGGGGAAAAGTCCAGCCCTCCCATGGGGGGTAAACGGCGGCGAATAGGCTCAAACAGTGGCTCTGTTAGCTGACGCATAAGTAGCAGTGCGGGGTGATCATTCTGGGGCGCTACAAAGCTTATGACGATTGATATCATCATGGCCCAAAAGAATATATTCACTATAAAAAATAACAGACCGATCAGAGACCAACAGAGAAGGGCTACAAGGTTTACAGCAATATTATTCAGCAGGCAAAGCAGCAGAGTTAAGAGGACATGTATTGTTAACAACAAACAAATAGAGGCCCAATCGACTCCATAAAAACCGGTAATTATTTTACGTAGTGGCAGTAATAACGGGTTAGTGGCCTTGACAATAAATTGGGACAAGGGATTGTAGAAATCGGCTCGAACAAATTGCAGCAAGAGGCGCATAGCTACAATCAATAAGTAGATTGCACCGAGTGACGTTATGAGCATATTGGTAATATTTATCACAAAATCTGGCATTTCGGGTGTCCTAAAAATAGAATTAATTGAGTTTATTTACCTAGTATTTCAGCCAGCTCAGCGCCTCTGTCACTGGCTGCTTTCATAGCGCAAGTAAATGTAGCTCGAATGTGGTTCTGCTCAAACGAGTTAATCGCCTGTTCGGTAGTGCCGCCGGGGGAAGTGACTCGGCGGCGCAGCTCTGCTACGTCGACATCGGCCGTTTGTGCCAGTTTAGCGGCGCCGAGTGCGGTTTGAATAGTGAGCTTACTGGCGCTGTCACGGTCGAGCCCCATAGCGACACCCGCATCGATCATCGCTTCCATCATTAAAAAATAATAGGCGGGGCCGGAGCCCGATACAGCCGTGACCGGGTTCAGCAAAGCCTCACTGTCGACCCACTCGACAATGCCGACGGAGGCAAGAATGTCATTGCCGATTTGGCGCTGCTCAACACTGCAGTTGGCATTGGCGAAAGCGCCGCTGGCACCGAGTTGCAGTAATGACGGGGTGTTGGGCATAGAGCGTACTATGGCGAATTCTTGGCCCAGCCACTTGGCCATACTGTCGGTAGTAATACCGGCGGCAACCGAGAGCACCAGTGTCTGCTTAGTAAGCGCTGGCGCTATAGCCAGGGCCACTTCTTTTAATATTTGCGGTTTAACCGCCAGTACGACCACGTCGGCATTTTTAACCGCCTTGAGGGCATCCAACTCGGTGTTGACCTGAAATTCCTGTGCGGTTTTTTGCAGTGACTCTTCGGTGCGCGCACAGGCAGTGATATTACCTGCCGCCAATCCGCCCTCAATGAGTCCGCCAATAATGCTGCGAGCCATGTTGCCGGCGCCAATAAATGCAATCTGTAAATCTTTCATTAACATTCCTGTATTTAGTTATTTAGTTATTTAATTATTTGAGACACGAGGAGTGCGGGCGCCGAAAATATCGGTGCCAATTCTGACCATTGTGCTGCCCGCTGCTATGGCGGCTTCTAGGTCACCGCTCATACCCATCGATAAGGTGTCGAGCTTGTAACCCTGTTGATTAAGGCGCTGCAGCGCTTGCTGTAAGCGCTCGAGCGACTGTTGTTGTGCGTTAACATCGCTGCGCGGCGCTGGAATAGCCATTAGCCCCCTAAGCTTTAAATTGGGTAGTTTGGCGACAGCGTCAGCCAACGCGGGTAACTCTGCTAATATCACACCGCTCTTGCTGGCCTCATCGTCGAGATTAACTTGCAGGCAGATGTTGAGCGCGGGCAGGTGCTTTAGTCGCTGTTTGCTGAGGCGCTGGGCTATCTTGAGGCGGTCAACACTGTGTACCCACTGAAAGTGTTCGGCCAGCGCACGAGTCTTATTTGATTGAATTGGGCCAATAAAATGCCACACTATGTTGAGGCCTACCAGCTGCTGTTGTTTCTCCAGCGCTTCTTGTAGGTAATTTTCACCAAAGTGGCGCTGCTCGGCGGCAAATGCAGCGCGAATATCGGCAGCGGTTTTAGTCTTACTTACGGCCAAGAGTGTGACTTCGTTGCTGTTGCGATGAATTCGGTGACAGGCTCTATGCAATCGCGCACGGACTTGTGTTATTTTGTCGTTAATTATGTGCATATACTTATTAAATCGGTCGCAACTGCGACATTAAAGAACAAGTTGGTAGGCTATTTATGGATATTACGGAACTCTTAGCTTTTAGTGCCAAACAGGGCGCTTCGGATTTGCACTTGTCGGCGGGTTTGCCACCGATGATTCGCGTTGACGGCGATGTGCGCCGTATAAACTTGCCACCGATGGAACACAAAGAAGTTCACAGTCTCATTTATGAGATTATGAATGACAAACAGCGCAAAGACTACGAAGAGTTTTTAGAGACCGACTTCTCCTTTGAAGTACCGGGTGTCGCGCGCTTCCGTGTTAACGCCTTTAATCAGAATCGCGGTTCAGCAGCGGTATTTCGAACTATTCCTTCGAAAGTGCTGACCATGGAAGATTTGGGTATGGGACCAGTGTTTCGCGATATCTGCCAAGTACCGCGCGGTTTGGTGCTCGTTACTGGCCCTACTGGTTCTGGTAAGTCCACCACCCTCGCGGCCATGGTGGACCATATTAACGACAATAAATACGAGCATATTCTCACTATTGAGGATCCAATCGAATTTGTTCACGAGAGTAAAAAGTGTCTGGTCAACCAGCGTGAGGTGCATCGCGATACTCTCGGTTTTGCCGAGGCGTTGCGCTCGGCGCTGCGAGAAGACCCAGATATTATTTTGGTGGGTGAGATGCGAGATTTGGAAACTATCCGTTTGGCACTGACTGCGGCTGAAACCGGCCATCTAGTATTCGGTACCCTGCATACCACCAGTGCCGCCAAGACTATTGACCGGATTGTCGACGTTTTTCCCGCCACTGAAAAGTCGATGGTGCGCTCGATGCTGTCAGAATCATTGCAGGCGGTAATTTCACAAACGCTGTTGAAGAAAAATGGCGGCGGTCGCTGTGCCGCCCACGAGATTATGCGCGGTACTCCCGCGATTCGAAACCTGATTCGTGAAGACAAGGTGGCGCAGATGTACTCGTCTATTCAGACCGGTGCCTCTGTGGGTATGCAAACTATGGATCAGTGTCTGACCGATATGGTAGAGCGCCGTATTATTTCGCGCGATGCGGCGAGAGAGAAAGCCAAGATTCCCGACAATTTTTAAGCGCTCTTTATGTTCAGGATGAACGGTATGCCGCGGGTGCATGGATGCGCAGGAGCGGGGATGTTCAGGATGAACGGTATGCCGCGGGTGCATGGATGCGCAGGAGCGGGGATGTTCAGGATGAACGGTATGCCGCGGGCGCATGGACGCGCAGGAGCATATGTATCTAATATCAATGGGCAGTGATTGCTTGCCGTATCCACTGCATCTCCTGCATCTGTGGTGATCCTATTGTACGGTTATAGGGGGCCAAGGATTAACCGGTTATTATATCTGTACAGCGCTATTTTTGACGCCACAGTAAAATTGAACAGTATTAAGTTGAGATAAAGACTATGGATTTTGATCGTCTGTTGCAGGTTATGGTAGAAAAAGGCGCCTCAGACCTTTTCATTACCGCGGGTATTCCGCCGTCAATGAAGGTAAACGGTCAAGTGTTGCCGATTACCACTACGCCGTTGTCGCCGGAAAAGGTACGCGAGATAGTACTGAGTGTGATGAACGAGAAGCAGCGGCGCGAGTACTTGGAAACCAAAGAGCTTAACTTTGCTATTAGTGCGCGTGGCATTGGCCGTTTCCGAACCAGTGCCTTTTACCAGCGCAATCTGGCCGGTATGGTGCTGCGTCGTATTGAGACCAATATTCCCGCCATCGATGATCTCGGTCTGCCCGATATTGTTAAAGACTTGGCCATGACTAAGCGCGGCTTGATTATTTTTGTCGGTGCCACTGGCACTGGTAAGTCGACCTCTCTGGCGGCAATGGTTGGGCACCGCAATAAAAATTCTAAGGGTCACATTATATCGATCGAGGACCCTATCGAATTTATTCACCAGCATCAGGGCTGTATTATTACTCAGCGTGAAGTGGGTATTGACACCGAATCCTTTGAAACAGCGCTGAAGAACACTCTTCGCCAAGCCCCTGACGTAATCCTGATCGGTGAGGTGCGTTCACGCGAGACCATGGATCACGCTATTGCCTTCGCCGAAACCGGTCACCTGTGCCTTTGCACATTGCACGCCAACAACGCCAACCAGGCACTGGACCGGATTATTCACTTTTTCCCAGCCGATCGACACTCACAACTGTGGATGGATTTGTCGCTGAACCTGAAAGCCATTATTGCTCAGCAATTAATACCAACCCCTGATGGCAAAAGCCGCCGCGCCTGTTTAGAGGTGTTGTTGAACACCCCGCTGGCGTCGGACTTAATCCGTAAAGGCAACGTGCATGAGCTAAAAGATCTGATGAAAAAGTCGGTCGAACTGGGTATGCAAACCTTCGACCAGGCCCTTTATGATTTGTATGATCGCGGTGAAATCACCTACGAAGATACGCTTTTGCATGCCGATTCATTCAACGATCTGCGCCTGCTGATTAAACTGGGTTCGGAGGTTGATGCCGACTACCTGACAACTGCTGCCGATGGTTTGAGTATCGAGGATGAAGAGGACAACAGAGGTAAAATGTTTTAAATCTGCAGAGTAATTAGCTCTCGCACGTCTTCGGCACATGCTTCAGCTTTGCTCTGAAGCGCCTAACATTCGCGCCCTACCTTTTATATCTGCAGTCATGTCTTACCCGACATGCCCTGCAAGGGCTTAGGAAATGCAAATTGCACGGCTACCATGCCATCACTTATTAGCACAGCCAAACTGAGCTCTTTAGGCCACGGACCCGATTCTATTGCAGACAAACACCAAAAAATTTTATCGATGTAAGCAAATAGTTATTAAGCAGTTATTACTCCCCCGCAAATACTTAACATCGATGGCCATAGCAAGACTGTCGGTCGAAAACTTAACCTCCGCTGCAGTTTTGGTACTGTTGATAGTAGTCGCTTAAATAGGTTTCAAAATCGACACTATCGGCTTCTTCTATAGCCGTTTGATCGCCCATTGATTGTGCTGCCATGGCCGCGTATTGGTTTTCCGTGCAGGGCTTGAGGCTGTTGCCGTTAAAGCTGGCGCGGTGCTTTTGTGCTTGCTCAAGGCTTAGGTCTAAGAAGGTTTTGTTGCCATCACGCATGGCTTGTAGCAGTTGCGCCGATGGCGTGAGTTCGGGGTTGTCGAGTTTGGCGCGCTGCACATCAAGTGATTGCTGATGTTGTTCAGAATTAAGCTCTGAGTCAAAAGCGCGATCGAGCAGTTTGGCGCTGCCTTCGATACCGTTGATCAGTTCAGCGGCCAATACTTTCATATCGCGCTCGCCGCCTGCTGTTTGCAGCTTTAACCCCGGTTCGCGCCCGCGATAGACAATGCGATGCTGATTTTCATTGATGTGTATGTTCTCGGTGCTGTCAGAATCGGGGCTGTCGGCCAGCATGCAGTAGACTAAAAAGCTGTCCACAAAACGCATTTGCTCTGCAGTAATTCCCATTGGTTCGAATGGATTGAGGTCAATGCAGCGAATTTCGATGTATTCGACACCTCCGCGCTGCAGTGCCCCAAGTGCCGTCTCGCCTGGTTTGGCAGTCCGTTTGGGGCGAATAGCGCTGTAAAACTCATTTTCGATTTGCAGTAAATTACTGTTTAGTTGGCGATAGCTCTCGTCCTGCTCGCTCGCATCGGGCTCCCCTTTAACGCCAATATCGCTGTAGTCACTGTGGCTGCGGGTAATCGCGCCACAGAGTGTTTGCAAGTAATTATCCAGCTGGTTGTAGCCGACGGTCAGCTCTTGCTGGGCGGAACTTTGGTAGCCCAAGTCGCCCATGCGCAGCGAGGTTGCGTAGGGTTTATGCAAGGTATTTTCGTCATCGTTAAAAGTGTCTAGTTGGTGTTCGCGGCCTTTAACAAAGCTGCGACACACGGCGGGAGCGGCGCCAAATAGGTAAATTAGCAGCCAATAGTAGCGGCGGAAATTTCTAATAACGGCAAAGTAGCGCTCGGTCTTAAAGTCTTGCAGTGCTAACGTACTTTGCTCAGCTTCATGCAGCACTTGCCAGAGATCATCGGGCAGCGAGAAGTTGTAGTGAATACCGGCAATAGTCTGCATAGAACGGCCATAGCGGTTGCCGAGACCGAGTCGATAAACGCTTTTCATGCGGCCGACATTGGAAAAGCCGTAGCGTGCCACAGGAATATCAGCATCGCGCGTTAGCTCGCAGGGCATACTGCTGGTCCACAGTGTTTCGCTGCCAATGTGGCTATAGGTGTAGCGATGGATATCATCGAGCTGTTGCAACAAAGTATTCATGCAGCTGTGTGGCTCAGTGATAAATTCCAGCAGTGCTTCAGAGTAATCGGTAGTTATGCGCGGGTGGCACAAAGCTGCGCCGAGCGCCTGCGGGTGAGGTGTCTGCGCCAGCGTACCCGCGCGGTCTACGCGTAAACTCTCTTTTTCCAAACCGCGCAAAATGCCGCGCAGTAGTTTTGGCTGACTTTTAAGGATGTCGTAATTGTTGTGCTGAATCACAGTTTGCCCTCGTTTTCGTCTATTTGCAGAGCTGCTTGGCAGATAGCTTCGGGTAGGTTATCTGCGTCTATAATTGGCTGCTTCTTGGTGTTAAGTTCGCACACCATCATAGTGATGCGCAGGTTGTAGTCTTTGGAACCCGCTTCAAACTGCTGGTTCAGGGCTTCGTCTTTGTGAGCGCTGCGATACACAGTGGCTGGGGTGCGGCCATCTAGCCAGTCGCCACTTTTGCCGAGTAATTGCTTGCGCTGATTTTGCAGTAAAAAAACTGTGCTCACAATGGGCCACCTTGGGTAAATATAATCTGTCCCATATCTGGGGGCAAAAAATTAAAATTCTAGGTTTGAGTGTTTCGCTAGATAGCATCAATTCTTGTATATGATACTTGGCGGCAGCTATATATACCTAAAATTCTGAGCTTAGCGGTTCAGCCTGATCGCATAATTATCTGCGTGGCAATTATTTACGTTTACAATTCTGGCCCCAGGTTGAACATTAGTGGCAGATCTATGCCATCTTTTTCATTATCGGCACTGTTTATGTCGCTTCAACGTACGTGCATTACTGTGTTTGAGCTATTCTATTAATTTGGCTCACTTGAAACAGGACTTTCGCTATGTTGTTCTCCCGTTTAAGCGTTCTTATGGTAACTTTTACCGTGCTGTTTTCCGCGGCCATCTCAGCCGAAGAGAACTATTCTAGCGTCATCAAGCGCTTTCAGGCATCGCCGGTAGCGCAGCCATTCTTTAATGATTCCTACGGCTATGCGATCTTTCCTACGGTAGGTAAGGGCGGGGTCGGCATTGGCGGCGCCTATGGCTCTGGTCAGGTTTATCGCCAGGGCAAAGTGGTGGGTAACAGTAAACTGTTTAAGTTGTCTTGGGGTTTGCAGTTGGGTGGTCAGGCGTTCAGTCAGGTGATATTTCTTAAGGATAAGCGCGCCTTTGACGAATTTACTCAGGGCAGCTTTGAATTTGATGCCACCGCCAGTGCCGTGGCTATTACCGCTGGCGCTCAGGCTCAAGCCGGTACTAAAGGCACCACGGCAGGCGCCTCGACAGGCCCTAATAGCGGTAAGCAGCTCGGAGCTAGCTACGTTAAAGGCTATGCGGTATTTACCCATGTGCTGGGCGGTTTGATGTACGAGGCGGCTATTGCCGGGCAGAAATTTAGCTATAAGCCGCTCTAGGATTGATAATCTACCTGCTGGTGCTAACTTTGGGCGGCGATTGGCGTCGCTGCCCTGCTGCTTCTCGCCGGGTTTGTCGTTTATGCGCATGCTGAGTGCGATGCGCTTGCGGTCGGCAGCCACCTCCATCACTTTAACCCTGTTTGTTTACGAGAGGGCCGGCTTTGACCACTTCGTGTGGGGCTTGCACGAAGGTGTCCGATAATGCTGTAGCAGAGAGAGTTGCACCAAACCGCTCTGATGCAAGCCAATACCAGTAAAGACACTATGCGTGTTACTTTTTCAGAGCCTGCGCCAATAGTGCACCCATAGAACCCATGCCGCTACCCGCTTGCGGCGTTTGCTTTTTGCTCTGTTTGTTGTAACTTTGGGCGCGTTTGGCGCCACCTCGCTCGCCGCTGCCCTGCTGCTTTTCGCCGGGTTCGTCGCTCATGCGCATGCTGAGTGCAATCCTTTTGCGGTCGGCATCCACCTCCATCACTTTCACTTTAACAATGTCACCGGCTTTAACCACTTCACGCGGATCTTTCACGAATGTGTGCGATAAAGCGGATATATGCACTAAACCGTCTTGATGTACGCCGATATCAATAAAAGCGCCGAAGTTCGTTACATTGGTAACCGTGCCTTCTAAAATCATCGATTCAGCCAAATCACTGATCTTCTCAACGCCATCCATTAGTTTGGCCGTTTTAAACTCTGGGCGCGGGTCGCGGCCGGGTTTATCGAGTTCGGTGATAATGTCTGTGACCGTAGGTAGGCCAAAGGTATCGTCAGCGTAGTCGATGGCTTTAAGGCCTCGCAAAAAGCTGGAATCGCCGATTAGGCCTTTGATTTCACGACCATTGATCTTGGCGATCTGCTGCACTACTGAGTAAGTTTCGGGGTGCACCGCCGAGGCGTCGAGGGGGTTAACTCCGCCCGCTACGCGTAAAAAGCCCGCTGCCTGCTCGAAGGTTTTGGCGCCAAAGCGGGAAACCTTCTTAAGTTCGGCGCGCGATTTAAATACGCCGTTAGTGTCGCGATATTCGACGATGTTGTCGGCAATTGTCTTGTTTAGACCAGATACGTGAGCCAGTAAAGCGCTGGAAGCGGTGTTTACTTCGACCCCGACAGCATTTACACAGTCCTCGACTACAGCAACTAGCGAACGCGACAGTTGGCTCTGCGATACGTCGTGCTGATACTGACCGACGCCGATCGCTTTCGGCTCGATTTTAACCAATTCGGCCAGTGGATCCTGCAGGCGGCGAGCGATGGAGATGGCGCCGCGAATGGTGACATCTAAATCGGGGAATTCCTTAGCGGCAAATTCTGAGGCGGAATAAATAGAGGCGCCGGCCTCATTGACGATCACTTTTTGGGCGTTGATATCATCGTGATTTTTCAGCATATCGCCGACAAATTTATCGGTCTCACGACTGGCAGTGCCGTTGCCGATAGCAATCAGGCCGACATTATATTTGCGACAGAGGTTAACCAGTACAGCCTCAGATTCACGTATTTTGTTCTGCGGTGGGGTCGGGAATATCGCGCAGTGATCCAGCACCTTGCCTGTGGCATCGACCACCGCCACCTTAACACCGGTGCGCATACCTGGGTCTAGGCCAATAGTAGCTTTTTGACCGGCCGGTGCAGCCAACAGTAAGTCTTTCAGGTTGTCGGCAAATACATTGATGGCGCCTTCTTCAGCGCGCTCGCGCAGCTGGCCCAGCAAATCGGTTTCTAGGTGAGTCAACAGTTTCACCCGCCAGGTCCAGCGCACGACTTCTGCCAGCCATTTGTCGGCGGCGCGGCCCTTATCCCTAACTTGCCAATGCTCGGCCACCATCCCCTCGCACGGGTGTGACACCTTGCGGTCGAGCGAGTCGCCGACGGTGATGTCGATACTCAATATGCCTTCGTTGCGGCCGCGAAATACTGCCAGAGCTCGGTGTGAAGGCATGTTCTTTAACGGTTCTATATGCTCGAAATAGTCTCGGTATTTTTGTACTTCTTGCGAGGTGTCGCCCTCTTTGCCATCCATGACCCGGGCGGTAACATCGCCCTCGACTTTCAAAAAATCGCGCAGCCGGCCTAACAGTTCGGCGTCTTCGCTGAACTTCTCCATCAATATGTATTTGGCGCCATCGAGGGCGGTTTTTACATCAGCGATTTTGTGCTCTGCATTGAGGAACTTGGCCGCCTCGACTTCGGGATGCAGGCTCGGGTCGGCTAGTAGTTTGGATGCTAGAGGTTCAAGGCCCGCCTCTATGGCGATCTGGCCCTTGGTACGACGCTTCTTTTTATAAGGTAGATACAAGTCTTCGAGGCGATTCTTGGTATCGGCGGCGGTGATACTGGCACTCAGCTCAGGCGTTAGCTTGTCCTGCTCATCGATGCTTTTAAGAATAGCACTGCGCCTGTCCTCTAGCTCGCGCAAATAGCGCAGTCGCTCTTCCAGATTCCGCATGTGGGTGTCATCGAGGCCGCCGGTGACCTCTTTTCGGTAGCGGGAGATAAACGGGACCGTCGCGCCTCCATCTAAGAGGGCTATTGCAGCAGCAACTTGTTGTTGCTGGACATTGAGTTCGGTAGCAATGCGACGAGTGATGTTGTTGGCGATAGCGGTCATGCAGTCTTATCCGTGTTCCATTGATTGGCTCATTATGCGTAATTTCACTGTAAATCGAAATAGGACCAGTGACCAACACTGCCGCCTATTACGATTTATAGTGAAAAATCATCAGTTAACATTTTTTAACTGAACTTTTACTTCAGCTCAGCGTATGGTTACGCCTGAAAATTTTTGAGTAATGGAGAGTGACAGTGAATTGGTGGCAGCGTATTCCTCTGACAGTAAAAATATTAGGTCCAGGTCTTTTAGCCGTGGTGGTCGTGGCGACCATTAAACCGGCTCCAGTACCTTTGCCACAGGAAGAGGTAAAACTACCCGAGGTACAGGTAGTTATCGCTGAGCCGAGTACGCAGCGGCTAGAAGTGTACAGTCAGGGTACAGTGGCACCACGCCGCGAAATAGATTTAGTGGCACAAGTGGGTGGCCGAGTTACCTCGGTTGATGCCGACTTTGTCGATGGTGGTTTTTTTACCGAGGGTGAGTCACTGGTTCAAATTGACGACCGCGATTACAGTTTTGCCCACAAACGAGCTACCGCGAAGGTGTCCAATGCCGAGCAATTGCTGTCGACCGAACGCGGACGCGTGCGTCAGGCTAAGCGCGAGTGGCGCGAACTCGGCAATGCCGAGTCTAATGCATTGTTTTTGCGCAAGCCGCAACTCGCTGCTGCCGAAGCCGGCCTAGTGTCAGCGCAAGCCGATTTAAATCAAGCGCTGTTAGATCTAGAACGCACCCGTATTACGGTGCCTTTTGCTGGTCGCATCCGTGAGATATTTGTCGATCTAGGGCAGTACGTTACCCCAGGTACTCGTATCGCTACCGTTTACGATACTGCCAGTGCCGAGATTCGCCTGCCGCTGTCCGACCGCCAGGCGGCCTTGGTTGATTTACCATTGGGTTTCAATTCTAGCCTAGAGAACCTTGGCCCCGCCGTTAAAATTAAAGGTGTGATTGGCGGCCAGTCGTATTCTTGGCAGGGACATATTGCCCGCACCGACGCCAGCATCGATACTCGCTCGCGTATGTATTATGCCGTGGCTGAGGTTAGTGATCCATTTATTGCCGCTACCGATGTTAGTCGTGCGGTGCCGCTAATTGTTGGTCTTTTCGTTGAGGCCGAAATTGATGGGCGTCAAGTTGATAATGTCATCATTTTACCGCGCGATGCCGTTTTTAAGCGCGATAAAATTTATCGCCTAGAAAAAAATGTTGCGGGTAAAAAAGAGGTTGTGGCAGCGCAGGTAGAAGTGCTGTTTAAAACCACCGAGCAGATATGGATTCGTGCCGACATTGCCGCAGGTACAGAAATAGTTGTGGGCAAACAAAGCTATATTGCTCCTGGCGTTGTCGTTAACTCAAAACTTTTAAACAAAGAAAATAATAATGATATTGCTCCGAGTGAAGTATTAACCACTGAGGAGAAATCGTGAGTCGTTTAATTCAGTGGTTTACTGAGAACGCTATTGCAGCAAATTTGTTGATGCTGTCGATAATTATCGGTGCCCTGTTTAGTTTAAAAACAATCAATAAAGAGGTTTTCCCTACTCGTGAACAAAACTTTGTTGAAATTAGTATGGCTTATCCTGGCGCAGGCCCGAGTGAGGTTGAGCAGCAGATTACGGTACGTATAGAGGAATCAATTGCCGATGTCAGTGGCATCTATCAGATCAAATCTAGCTCCAATCAAGGTTATAGCAGTGTTAATGCCGAAATCATTGAAGGCTATGATTCGGAAAAAGTTCTCAATGAAATAAAAGCGAAAGTTGATGCCGTTATTACGTTTCCCGGTAACGCCGAACGTGCCACTGTAAAACGCCGCTTGCGCCGTATTGAATTAATGTTTTTGGTGATTTACGGCGATGTTGATGAACGCGTATTAAAAGAACACGCACAACAAGTACGCGATGATATATCACTGCTCGATGGCATAGCCTTGGTTGAAATTCGGGGTATGCGTGCCGACGAAGTGAGTATCGAGATTTCTGAGTACTCAATGCGTCGTTATAATTTAACCTTTGATCAAGTGGCCGTGGCTATTCGTAACTCGTCATTAAATTTACCGGCCGGACTGATAAAATCGCGACACGGTGATATACAAGTTCAGTCGAGAAGTCAGGCTTACAATGCCGATGATTTTGCCGATATTGTGATAGTCAGCCGTGCCGACGGCAGTCAGTTATTACTGGGAGAAATCGCTGCTATCGATGACAGTTTTTCTGATCAAGATGTGGATATGCGGTTTGATGATAAGCCTGCGCTTTATATACGGGCCTATCTCGGCGACAACCCTGATGTTATTCAAACCAGTCAGGAAGTACGCGATTATATTGACCAGGCCAGTAAGTTGTTACCAGCGGGCATGACGGTGGCAATAACATTTGAAATGAAGGAGTTATTTGATAGTCGACTTGGTTTATTACTCGATAATACTGTTAGCGGTTTACTGTTAGTGTTTATTGTCCTGATGCTATTTCTGCGCCCGGCATTGGCAATTTGGGTCTGCGTGGGAATAACTACCGCCTTCTGTGGCGCACTTTGGCTTTTGCCATACTTTGATGTCAGCATTAACATGATATCGATGTTTGCATTTTTAATGGTGCTTGGAATTGTTGTCGATGACGCAATTATTGTCGGTGAAAGTATTTATTCTCGTCAGCAAGATGGTTTACACGGTAACGCCGCAGCGGCAGGAGGCGCCAAGCGGGTAGCATTACCGGTTTTTTTTGCTGTGATCAGCACTATGATTTTCTTCTTACCATTTTTAGATGCGCCGCCGGCCATGATCGCCATGACCAAACCTATGGGGATGGTGGTTATTCTTTGTCTGCTGTTTTCACTCATTGAATCAATGTTTATATTGCCATCACATTTGGCACATCTAAAGCCCGAACGTGAAAGTCAATATTTACCACTGCGTAAGCTAGCCCAAATTCGAGCTAAATTCGCTGGCGGCTTGGCGCATATAGGCGATCATTATTATCAGCCGGCACTGAGCAAAATGCTCAACAATTGCGTCGCTACGGCGAGTGCATTTTTAATTGCATTTTTGTTGTCGATTGCAGTGGTTGCTGGAAATTGGTTTACCAGTAGCTTTTTGCCCAACGTGCCTAGCGATGCTGTTATCGTAAATATTACTATGCCCGAGGGTTCGCCTTTTTATGAAACTCGGGCTATTGCTCAGCGCGTGAGTGAGGCAGCCGAAATTCTTCGGGTGGACTCACAGATGCTAGCATTAAATGATGACCAGCCTTTTATTACCGAGATTTCACAGTCTGCTACAGACAATACAATTTTTGTGTTTGTTGGTATGGAGGGCGGTGATAAGAGACTTATTTCACCAGAACAATTGGCTGGCCGCATGCGCGAATTAATTGGTCCGCTACCGACCGCAAAAACTTATTCCCTCGACTGGAATATTGCTCGGGCTGATGCTGACATTCGATTAAATTTGAGTGTTCTTGCTAATGATTTAGGCAGTCAACGCGCAGCGGTCGACAATGTTACTAAGGCCCTTGCCTCCTACCCTGGTGTATTCAATGTGCGCTCTAGCCTCGATACCGCCCGTACTGAAGTTGAGTTGAGCGCTAAGCCGTATGCCAACACTCTTGGTATAAGCCAGCGCGACATTGCTGCGCAGGTTCGACAGGGATTTTACGGTGAAGAAGTGCAGCGCATTCCGCGCGCGCGCGAAGATGTAAAGGTAATGCTGCGTTACCCTGTAGCTGAACGTAATAGCCTTGATCAGCTGGGCTCAATGCGAATTCGCAGTAAAGATGGGGTCGAAATACCTTTAACTAGTGTTGCTGAAATTGACATGGTGCCGGGCTTTACCTCTATTCAGCGCATCGATCGTAAGCGTAATATTTCTATTACCGCAGAACTTGATGACGGTTTTGACGCTGCCCAAACGGTAGTCGCATTAAAAGCGGCGAACAGCGCCGACTGGCAGCGACAGTTTGCGGGGTTTAGCTTGCAAGTGGACGGTAATATGAAAAGTCAGTCGGAGTTCGGGGCGTCCATGGTGAAGGGCTTTATTATGTCACTGTTCGTTATCTATGCGCTTATGGCCATAGCTTTTCGTTCCTATGCGCAGCCGTTGCTGATTCTTACTGCCATTCCGTTTGGCTTTATGGGCGCTATTATCGGCCATCTAATTATGGGCGAGCACAACATTAGTATGCTGTCGATCTTGGGCTTTCTGGCCTGCGCGGGAGTTGTGGTGAACGATAACTTGGTATTGCTCGATCGTATTAATCAATTGCGTGCGCAGGGCAAGACAGCATTAGAGGCGGTTACTAATGCCGGTCGCGACCGCTTTCGCGCCATTATCTTAACGTCGCTGACCACCTTTATTGGTTTAATGCCGATATTATTTGAGACTAGCTTGCAGGCGCAGTTTTTGATTCCAATGGTAATCTCGTTATCCTTTGGAGTACTGTTTGCCACCAGCGTGACGTTGATATTAGTGCCAAGCTTGTATTTATTGGGTACTAAAATAGGTGCGCGTATGACTTGGCGTAAAATAAGGCCCGAAAAAGTTGTTATTGATGACGAGCAATCTTTCAGTTGAATAAAAAGCCGCCATCACTTGTTAACAGCGGCTTTTTTTGCTGGCATGTAAAACATCTTGTAGAATAGAGACCTTGCCGTCTTTAAGGCATTAATTCCAGGAGTTGTTGTTGCGCTATTTAATTTGTTTACAGTTGTTTTCTGAAGTGGATGCCCGCCCTGCCGTTGAGCAGCCCGAGCCCAAAAGCTCCCCTTGGTATCGTGCGGGTAGTCCGCGCGGACAGTTGATTGACACTCAAGTAGAGCGTTTGCACCTATCGTTGAAAAACATTGGCAACTACCTGTCCGACCAAGGCCGTCTGCCGTTTTCTTATCGCGGCCTAGAAAATCGCTATCGTGATGGTGAACTGATACAGTCAAAAAAAGACGTTAAAGGCTATTGGTGCGAAGTGGAATCGACGTTGCCACTGGAATTTTGGTTGAGTAAATATGAAGTGGCTTATGCATTGCCACAGCTTGAGTTTTTACATTGGTCAAAATCAATTCGAGCACTAACAGGCGGCGGTTATTTAGACGCCTGTGAAGCTTACGCAAAGTCATTATTGCCAGTAATACACCGCAAGCCGACGATAGAATATCAGCGGCCTAACTCAACACGAAGTCTTATGGCCTGAGTCAATTAATAATTATTTACGTTTTTTTTGTAGCAGGGTTAGTAGCTCTTCATAGCTAGGGCCTTTAACAATATTCGGCTGGCCAACCGCTATAGCCACTAGCATTAGCGCGATACCACTCAGTGCTCGAGTGTCCAGTTGGCCTGAAAGCACCAGTATCGCCGATATTGCCAAGGCGATCATTATTAGTATTCGCATTAGTGCTGTTTGTTTTACTTTTTTGTGTGCCGACTGAATTAGGCGCTGCTCTTTATCGTTAAATTCCATACTGTATTCTCTACTTTCCTTGTCGCGCTTGGTTCATGTAATAGCGTGCTTTTTTGGCTTGCCCTACACAGTTATCATATTTCTCGACGGTTTGCATAGTTTTGGCAGACGTCATCAATCCGAAGGCTTTACTGTAGCTAACACTGCCAGAGAAGCCATCGCTGGACAGTATATCCAACTCGTTCCAAGCAGCATCGATCTCAATTTTGCAGCTGTTACGATAAGTGTCTGTACCCGCGCAAGCCGTCATAAGTGGCAGTACAAGTAGCGTCAAAATGAGTTTCGTATTCATAATTTTTCTCGATAGTTACCGGTATTAACGCTTCAATAAATTTTTGCTCGTATGCTCCCGATTTAAGAGGGCAATATTGAAATTTATTAATAGCTTATGGACTTAGTCAATCTATTTTTAACAGGGGATTGCTTCTCTATTTTGGCCATAAGGCAGGCAACATTTCATAGCCTAACTTTTCATTTGGCGTTACCTAGGTAAATTATTCTCCAGTTGCCCTCGATACTGCTATCGCAGCCGTGTTTACTTGTCAGTATCTTAATACTTTTGATACAGTCAAGGTGCTCTATTTTATTGTATTCCAAATAATGTTGCTGGCCATTTCTCACTTTGGTCGGTTTAAAAACGGTACTATTAATGTAGTGATAGATAATATTAATGAGCGCTAGCGTTTTTTAAAGTGCAAAAAAACATCGGCTTAAAAAATACTAACGATGCATGTTTAAGCGCGAAGATTGGTTGAAGTGGTTGATCTATGAGTAAAAATTTTCCGCAAAGTCTAGGTAAACGTTCATGGAAGGCAGTGCCTAAAAAGGATGCAGTTATCTAGTAGTTGGTGCTATTTTGCTAGAGCGAATCGGTATTGTCGCTCGACTTGTTGATGGATCAAACGATATGAATATGGATAAACATGTCAATTAAACACGAATGGTTGCCCCATGGCCTCCACATACGCTATCTGGACTTCGTTTGTGGCGACAGCCTCTTAGCGGCCGCTTTAGAAGTTAGTGGCGATGAGCGTTTTGATGATCTGCGCTACATAATTGGCGATTGGTCTGGCTGCACCGAAGCTGTCGTGAGTACTGAGGAGGTCGCCACCTTGGCGGCCTATGTTAAGGCTATAGCCCGCAGTAATTCGCGTATTATCAATCTTAATGTGATGCGCAAAGATTTCGGCAATCAAGCTTTTATAAATTTGTATATGGTCCTTACTGATGACGTGCCATGGCAGGTTTTGGCTTTTCGCTCACTGACTGAGGCTGAGTCTTGGTTAACGGAGCATCTTTAGTGCTCTATTGGATTAAGCCGCTTTTTTAGAGCCTAAGGGTTATTCAGTGATGGGCTTATTCCCGCCCCTTTATTTTTTGTAAACCGAGTTTATGCTGGCGAAATAATGTTTTTCGCGCCGCAGGCTTGAAAACAACCGGCAATATGTAATAACATTACGTTTCTGCAGTTGTTTCGGGTTGCCTTTTCTTGTCGTTATCTGTTTTACATAGCACGCGTTCGTATATCTGGCTTTGGGTCGGAATTTTTGCGCTGTTGGTGGCAATGCTGGCAGAGGCTAGCCATTCTCATGACGTGTCACCGCTTGCAAGTGACAGTGTCCACAGCTGTCTGCTGTGTCAGCAAGGTTTAGATAAGCTCAAGCTGTATATCCATTCGTACGGCCTTATTGTGCCGGTTGCCACTGTTGTAGCCGTAGTCTTGTTTAGCAGCTCGGCAGTGGACACTGTTTCGATTATTTCGGCCGCCATTCGCGCACCGCCGATCGGCCATTAATCGCATTTTATATAGGGCGTCATTCTTAGTCGCCGTTTACCTTTTAGATTAGTCAGATTGGCTTTAGTGCGCCTGTTGTAAGCGTGCTGGCCATTGCTTTTGAGAAATTTTTTATGTCCATACCAAACCAAACACACAAAGCAGCCCTACTGTTGTTACTTTCAGGTACTGCTAGCAGTGCGTTCGCCGAACAGATGGAAGAGATTATTGTTACCGCCTCGCCTTTATCACAGAGCCGCGAAGCATTAAGTAAACCCGTTAACGTACTATCGGGTATTGCGCTTCGAAAGAAAGTCGGTGCCACTCTTGGTGAAACGCTTAAAAACGAGCTTGGCTTGGCTAACTCAAGCTTCGGTCCTGGAGTCGGCATGCCCGTTATTCGAGGGCAGAGCGCCAACCGGGTCAAGGTAATGCAAGATGGCGTTGATTTACTCGATGCCTCTAATGCCAGCCCAGATCATGCCAACGGCATAGAACCTTTATTGGCTGAGCGCATTGAAGTGTTGCGTGGTCCGGCGACTTTGCGCTACGGCGCTGGAGCTATTGGTGGTGTTGTCAATGTCATCGACAAGCGAGTGCCTAAACGCGTGCCGGACGGGATTGAAGGCGGCATCGAACTTCGCGGTAACAGTGTTAGTGACGAGCGCGTTGGGCTGCTGAGCATAGATTCAGCCCTTGGTGATGAATTTGTTGTTCATTTGGACGGCCTCTACCGTGATAGCGACGATATTGATATCCCAGGTTACGCTGCAGCTCAAATTCCGGGTGAAGAATTTCATGCCGAGGATACCAGTAAAGGCTATATCGGTAACACCGATACCGAGGCCAAGAGCGGCAGTTTAGGTTTTTCTTGGGTTGGCGATCGCGGTTTCATCGGTATGGCCGTGAATCGAATCGAAAATGAATATGGTATCCCCGCCGGTGGTCACGTTCATGGTGATGAACACGACGAGCACGAAGGTGAACACGACGATCATGACGAGCACGAAGGTGAACACGACGATCATGACGATCATGAAGATGAGCACGACGATCATGACGAGCACGAAGGTGAGCACGAAGAAAGTGAGAGTGTTCGCATAGATATGCAACAGACTCGTTACGATCTAAAAGGCGAGCTGAATGCACCTTTCTCCGGTTTTGAGAAAGCCAGTTTTCGCCTGGGCTACAATGATTATGAACACGCTGAAATAGAGATAACGGATGAAGGCAGTTTTGTCGGCACAACCTTTAAAAATGAAGGCTATGAAGGGCGTTTAGAGTTAGTCCACAATACGCTAACACTCGGTAGTGGTCAGCTGCGCGGTGCTTTTGGGATTCAGGTGTTACAGCGTGACTTTTCGGCTCTGGGTGAAGAAGCTTTTATCCCCGAGAGCGATATTTCCAGTATCGGTGCTTTTTGGGTTGAAGAGTGGACACCAGCACAAGACTGGACTTTGGAGGCAGGGCTAAGAGTTGAGCGTCAGAGCATCGACAGCAAGCCAATAGCCATGGAAGATGACCATGACGACCATGACGACCATGACGACCATGACGACCATGACGACCATGACGACCATGACAGCAGCAAAGACAACTTTGATCACAATGTTTTCAGTGCTTCGGGGTCGGTTCAGTGGCGCTATTTTGATCAACAGAGCGTGAGCTTTGGTATAGCTAGCGCTCAGCGAGCGCCGAGTGTTGAAGAATTATTATCTGACGGTGCTCATTTAGCAACGAACAGTATTGATCATGGTAATCGCAATTTGAAGGAAGAAACCAGTCGCAATTTGGAGTTTGGTTGGCATCTACACGGTGATAGCGACGCGAATAGTTGGTTTGGCGGCATTCATGCGCAGGTGAACCTATTCCATAACGCTATTGATGATTTTATCTATAAGCAGGACACCGGTGATTTTGAAGGCGACTTAGTCATATACGATTACACCCAGGAGGATGCCACTTTTCAGGGGCTTGAAGCTGAAGTGACTTTGCCGCTCACGGATAATCTGAATGTACGGTTGTTTGGCGATCGAGTGACCGCTAGTTTTGATGATCTCAGCGGCAGTGCCGCCGATGTTCCGCGCCTACCGCCTCATCGTGTTGGTGCAGAAGTTAATTTTGAGCAGGACAGTTGGGGTTTACAGGTTAGCTGGATTGAGGCCGCCAAACAGAATAAGCCTGGTGAGAATGAGACCGAGACCGACGGTTATAGCCGTGTCGATGCCAGCCTCAACTACAGTCTTGATTTAAATGGTGGGCGCGATGTGTTGGTCTTTCTTAAGGGCAATAACTTACTCGATGAAGAGATTCGTCACTCCACATCGTATCTGCGTAACATTGCCCCTGCGGCTGGCCGCGGTGCTGAGTTGGGTGTGCGGTTTAGCTTTTAACGATGATTTTAGTCGCTGGCTTAATAGGGCGCTATAATCGAGGCCCTATTAAGTTTTGCGGCGAAGAATTATGTTGAAAGCCATTCTCTTCGATCATGACGGAACCCTCGTTGACTCTGAAGCCAGCCACTGCAAAATCTGGAATGCATTACTGTCAGGCTATGGTGTTAGCGTAAGCTTTGCTGAATTCGCTCGCGATTGTATTGGTGTGTCGGTGGACACAACCACCGGCTATTTTATCGAACGATTCTCGTTGGATATCACCGTAGCAGAGCTGATGGCAATAAAAGAGCGTGCGGCGCTAGAGTATCAGCAGGACAAGGGATTTGACGCTATTGCTGGTGCGATGGAGTTGCTGCGTGAGCTGTATAGCAGGCAGTTAAAAGTTGCTATAGTGTCTGGTGCCGTGCGCGACAGCGTGTTGCATACGATTCAGTGCAATGGCTTGGCGTCAATGCTTGGCGCAGTGGTCACCGCCAGTGATGTTGCGGTTAATAAGCCCGCCCCGGAGGGTTACTTACAGGCTTTGGATAGGCTCGGGGTGACCGCGGAGGAGGCCATCGCTATCGAAGACTCGGCCAGTGGTATTGCCAGTGCCAAGGCTGCAGGTCTTACCTGCTTTGCTATCCATCACGACTATCTCTCTCTCAGCTCACTAGCGTCCGCCGATCGGGTTTTTAATACGCACGCGGAAGTGCGTGAGCATCTCTTGGATCTTATAGGAACACACCAATAGAAAAGTATTTATGGGGTGCCTATGGTATTAATTGGTTTTGGTGATATCGCTTAAAAGACCTAGCTGTGGTCGCGAAATTCTTGCCGATTTATGCACCTGCGATGCCAATATTTTGGCATATCGGGCAATGTCAGGGTCGCTCTAAGGTACTTCGATCACTGCACCTGCATTACTTATTCCCCTGAATTCTTTCAGTTGTGCGTTATTCTAATAAGCCACAATTTTATGGCAAAGTCTTTTACTGCATGACCGACAAGGAGGTAGGTAATGTAGATATTGCATGAGCTAATATCTAGCAATGTATTTCGCACAACGATGCTGCGCATTTGCGCTACTATTCGCCGTTATCGATAGTTAAAATAGCATAGCGATTGAGTGTTTTATCGAGGCCTTAGTCAGCAGTGCGAACGCGATTTTGGTGGTTTGACGCTCGCGGTACAACTAATGGCATGCGGCAAACAACGCGGCGCTTTGAGGCCTATCGATGGTGCTTCGATAACCGCTATGAAGCGCTGTGCCGTTATCGCAGCTTAAAGTTAAGTGCATGCGCCATAAGCGCTTACTCTATAGTTTACTAAGAGTGTAAACGCTCAACGGTAAGCATGTCGGCAATTTAAGTGATTCGCCGATAAAGTACTCGAAGGCCTAGATTAAGCAGACCTGACTGACTGGTTAGGTAACCAAGTCTTTATGGGCAATATGCAGTACCGCGATCATGCGGTCTTCTGCTTCAAAGCGTGTGGCGAGCGATTCACCTAGCTGCGACAAATCAACCGTAATGGCCTCTAGGTCGTCGGTTTCAAGGTATTTGTCATTAAAGTCAAGAATCAGCTCGGTGGTACTATCGACAGTAGTAAACAGTTTGCCGGCTTCTTTCAGCGCTTCATCATCTTCAAATTCACGGCCTTCTTTAAGCAACTGGTCGTAGACTTCGAAGTGTCCGGCAGAAATATAGTCGACCAAAATTTGGCAGAGAGATTTTAGGTCTTTACCGTTCTCGATCAGCTCTTCTGCCTCATTGTCTTCGAGGTGGCTACTGAGGGCACAGTATTGCACGAGTAAATCTTGGCGCTCTTGTAACCAGCGGTCAATAATATTACTGACGCCACCCCAACGCTCTTTGGCCGATTTGCAGTTTTCTAACATAAGATTCTATCCTTCGAAATATCCCTTTTAAAAAAGGGTCATTGCCGATGTTTTACACATCTTCTCGACGCCTGTACAACGCCATGCCTGCATCACTTATTGGTGCGTGTAGATTGAAGGTATGTGATCAAGGTCTCACCCGCAAGTGAAAAAAAGTAATTGACGACGATATTTTTTAATTGCTCGGTTGGGTCTTGTCAGGGGTAAAATAGGGGCATAGTATTGATTAGATGCAATCGTTTCGACCAATTTCGTTGGAGCTACTTTTGTTTGTATCCGTTATAAAAATTCAGTTTATTAGCTAATCAGTTGCAGCCCAATCAAGGCTAATTAGAGCTTGCCGGCGATAGTCGATTAACCTTGCTTGCGAAGTGGCTGCCAAAGGTTAATCGGTGCCAGACTGTTGCAGGCTATTAGAGGGTGGCTGCGATAGTCGTTTAGCTTTGTTTGCGAAGTAGCTGCCAAAGGTTAATCAGCGCTAGCCCAATGAAAGCGATTAAGGTCCACCCCGCGATACTCAATCCTAGTAGCGACCAAACTATTTCGGCGCAATTGCCGTCACCTCTAAGCAGTACTGTTAATGCTTCCTGCAATGGAAAAGTGTCGAATATATAATCGAGCCCGGGACCGCAAGCGGGCGCCTCGTCAGCGGGTAGTCCCTGCAACCACATATGATGGCTGGAAAAATAGCCACCCACCATCGCCAGCAAAACGCCAATGCCCGCATATAGTCGTCGGCCTATGTTTTGAGGGTGGTGAATAAAGGCGCCGAAGGCCGTCAGCCCCACGGCAATAATAAAAATTCTCTGAGTAATGCACAGTGCGCAGGGCTGCAGTCCCAGCATATGTTGCATATAGAGACCGGTGGCAATCAAACCGAGGCAGCCAGCGGCGAGGATTAGCGAAGTGAGGCGGATACTAGGAAGCATGAGTGGTCCTTAAGGTCAAAAGTAAGTCTATGTGAAGTGCTTATTGTGACAGCTAATACTTTGGTTTCGTTGAGTTTTAGCTCATGTTCAGTTGAATTTGGTTGTATCAGTCAGATCAATGGATAAATCATCAGTTAAGTTTACTCTGATGTTGAGATATAAAACGCACAAAATGCTCTTCTTATCGATTTTTCGGCGCGGCTGCTGACAGGATTGACCGCGCTTTACACTGAGGTTGGAGTGGTGGCTTTAGGTTGGTAGGGCTAGGTGAGTTAGACGTTGGAGAACCTGAATATAAACCCTTACAAACTGCTGGGGCAGGGCTTACGTATATTCGTTCTATATTTCAGTGCGAATAAATAGTAACGCAGTGGCCAGCGCATTGCGCGATAACATACCCATGATTAACACGTCGACGGTGCTGTTATCGGCAGTGAGTTAAGTCAATGCCTTGTTTAAGAGCGAGGCGGGTGTGGTGGGTTTGTATTTTAATAACCTGATCGACCAGCAGCAACAGCGATAGGTTGCTACGCAACAAAGATATTTCGGAAAAGTAGCAGGCCGTTAAATCTTTACTTTTAGAGCTTTGAAAAGAGTCAAGAGCCTTTTTAACGACCGGCTAGATTCAGCGATTCATCCAGCTTTCTAAAATAAGCCGAGCGGCAATAGAGTCGACAGGGTTGTTTTTGTAGTCATCGCTATAGCCACGTTCGAACGCTTCGCCCTTGGCTTCAAAGGTTGATAGGCGTTCATCTACCATTTCTATTTGCACGCCAAAACGGCCGTGTAAGCGGTTGCCGAACTTGCGCGCCCGCGCAGCTAGCTCACTTTCACTGTCATCCATGTTTAGTGGCAGGCCTACCAGCACCAAATCGGGCTGGCGTTCGTCGAGCAACTTTTTGATTTGATCCCAGTTGGGCACGCCGTCGCGTGCTTTCAGAGTTGGCAGCTCGGAGGTAATAGCTGCCAGAGTGGTGCCAGACGCAACACCAATATTTTTAGTGCCGTAATCGAAAGCGATAAGGGTTTTAATCATAATAAGTAAGGCGCTAAACGCAAAGTGAGGATTTGATCTAGTGTATTCTTTCTAGCATCTAGCATCTAGCATCTAGCATCTAGCATCTAGCATCTAGCCTCTAGTATGGCCTAAATGGATGTAGGTCCTTAGGTCGTGTTGTCTATATGAACTTAGGTGTTAGGTAACGTCTGGAGCAAGTAACCTGTGGGAACAAGCGACCTGCTAGTTTCTCAGGCATGACCTGCGCCCGAGGGAATTAAATCTAAGTTTACGCCGAGTTTTTGTGCGGCACCAGCCCAGCGCAGTTCACAGGGCGTGTGGAAGAGTAAATGACTATCGGCGGGTACGGTGAGCCAAGCGTTGTCAGCGATTTCAGCTTCTAGCTGGCCTGGTCCCCAGCCTGCATAGCCAAGCGCGACAATGTTGTGTTCTGGGCCATCGCCAGCCGCCATATCTTCAAGAATGTCGCGCGATGAGGAGATGCTAATCTCGTTGGATACTTGCAGGGTAGATTCCCAACTGGGGCCTTGGGGGTGTATTACAAAGCCCCGTTCTACTTGTACTGGGCCGCCTGATAGCACTTGTTGTTGGCTACAGCCTGCATCTTGCGACAGCTTGAGCTGCTCGAAAATATCGCTAACCGTCAATTCCAGTGGGTGGTTGATGGTAATCCCCATAGCGCCCTCTTCGTTGTGCTCGCAGATGTAGGTGACCGTGCGGGCGAAGTTGGGGTCTTTAAGATCCGGCATGGCGATTAGGAAGTGATCGCAGAGGCTACCGGCGGTAAGCTCTTCACGATCGACATGGATGGGATTGTTTGAGGCGACAGTTTTTTTAATAGGCATAGCTTTAGTATTGGTGCTGCTCGCTGAAAATGCTAGTTGCTGGTGGTTAACCCTGTAATTTCAAAATGCCATGTCCTGATAATTTCCAGCTGATCGGTCTCGCGGCGAGTCTCTTCAGGGAACGGCGGAAAAGGCGCGGCCAGATAGACAATTTGTAGAGCGGCGTCGTCGAGCAGGCGGTGGCCAGAGGAATGCAGTATTTCGACGTCGGCAATAGTGCCATTTGCGTTTACCACGGTCACCATGCGGAGGTCGCCAATGATACGATTTATAATGGCCTCTGGCGGGTAGTTGTTGTTGCCAACACGCTCTACTTTCTGCTGAAAGCGCGCATAGTATTCGGCATCTTTAGAGCTCATGGTGGATACTGAAGTTAGAAAACGCTTGCGCGGGCGCTTGGCATACTCTTGCTTTTGCCGAGCTAATTTTGCTTGTAGGCTGGCAATTTCTTGATTGATCGGCGGCTGCTCGGCAGTTTCACCGACCTGATCCTGATGTGTTTTCTGGTTTTCTTTTTGCTTCTGTTTAGCCGCTTGCTGTTGGCTGGCGCCGCGCGTACTGATTAGCTGGCTGTTCAACTGCTGTTGATGTTTTACGGCTTTAATCTTAGGTGCCGGGGTTATGTCGTTAATGCGACTGTCGTCAAGTGGGGCCTCGCGCTCTGCGGCTAGTTCACGTTTTTCTTTTTCGGTGCCGCTGGCCTCTTGGTTAAACTGGGCTAGGTAGTCGGCTTCGTCGGGTTTGTTTTTAGATTGATGCGACGCCAAAGTGATTTGTAGTGTGGGGGCTAGCCTAGGTTTGGCTTCATAGCTAAAACTGACGCCAAGTATTAGCAGCGCATGCAGTGCCACCGCTAGAAATACGGTAAAGCTGAGTCGGTCTGCGGTGTCTACGGCGCCGCTATTTAGGGGCATGTTGTCGCTGCTGGCCATATTATAGTGCTACTTTAAATTTGCAGAGTTGAGTTTCTCGGCAGCTAATGTCTCAGCGATGGCGTCCATCAATAGAGCGGCGATATCGATGTTATACGCCTTGTCGATTTCACGCACGCAGGTAGGGCTGGTGACATTAATTTCGGTGAGATAGTCGCCAATCACATCGAGTCCAACAAATAGCAGGCCCTTTTCGATTAGCGTGGGGGTGATCTGGTCAACTATCCACTGGTCGCGGGCGCTAATTGGGCGAGCCTCGCCGGTACCTCCTGCGGCCAAATTGCCCCGGGTTTCGCCCTTGGCGGGTATGCGTGCTAAGCAGTAAGGTACAGCCTTGCCGTTAACAACTAATATGCGTTTGTCGCCATTGCTGATATCCGGGATGAATTTCTGCGCCATAGTAGACTGCTGATCGTGCTGGGTCAGAGTTTCTAGGATGACGCCGACATTGGGATCGTCAGCGCGGCAGCGGAAGATGCTGGCGCCACCCATGCCGTCGAGAGGCTTAAAAATAACGTCGCCGTGTTCGCGGTGGAAATTTCGCAGGCGCTGACTATCCCGGCTGACCAGCACTGGCGGGCAGCAAGCGGGAAATTGCGTGGCGAAAATCTTCTCATTGCAGTCGCGCAGGCTCTGCGGGCGATTGACCACCAGTGCCCCTTGGGTCTCGGCAGCTTCAAGAATATAAGTACTGTAGACAAACTCGCTGTCAAACGGTGGGTCTTTGCGCATCAAAATCACATCCAGATCGCCAAGATCTTGATCTTCACTTTTTCCGAGACTGAACCAACGGTCGGTGTCATCGCTAACCGTCAAAGTGCGAGTGCGAGCGCGAGCCTGACCCTGACACAAATATAGGTCGCTCTGTTCCATATATACCAGCGTCCAGCCACGTTTTTGGGCGGCAAGTAACATGGCCAATGAAGTGTCTTTATTGGGGTTGATCGTGGCTATTGGATCCATTACCACGCCTAAAACAATACTCATTATTACACCTGAACGTTAGAAAATGTCATCACTGTAGAGCAAGGCGCTAACTTAAGTCAGCTGCGTAGTCAGTGCAACTGCAATCGACTAAACAATTGACCGCGGTTGACGGTTTTATGTGGGGTTTGTTCTATTATTGGTCAGTTGGGTGGCTGTAAGCAAAGTGCAGCTATTAAATAGTGGCAACCAGAGTGTGAACTGTGTTAAAAAAACGGCTTAATGTCTCTTTGTGCACGGATGACCTATATTACACTCGGCACTAGCAAGTAGAGTCAACAATTAAGGCAAGGTCATTATGGACGTAAATCTAGAAAGTCTGAAGGTCATGGTTATCGACGATAGTAAGACCATTCGCAGGACCGCAGAAACTTTATTAACAAAGGCGGGTTGTACTGTTGTCACTGCCACTGACGGTTTTGACGCATTGGCTAAGATTGCCGATACGCGCCCCGATATCATCTTTGTCGACATTATGATGCCTCGTCTGGATGGTTATCAGACCTGTGCGCTGATTAAAAATAATAGCGAGTTTAAATCTACTCCGGTGATTATGCTTTCCAGCAAAGACGGCCTGTTTGACAAGGCCAAGGGGCGTATTGTCGGTTCGGATCAGTATTTGACTAAGCCCTTTAGTAAGAGCGAATTACTTGGCGCTATCGAAAATCATGTTAAGCAAGCGCCTTAATTTAAGGCATCTACTAGTAATATCTTCATCTACGCGATGATTCATTTTATATCGGGGTAAATACATGGCTAGAGTACTCATCGTTGATGACTCTCCTACCGAGACATACAAACTTACGCAAATTCTGGAAAAACACGGTCACGTGGTGTTGACGGCCGAAAATGGCGAAGACGGCGTTGCTAAAGCTAAGAAAGAACTGCCAGATCTAGTATTAATGGATATTGTTATGCCGGGCCTAAATGGTTTTCAGGCCACTCGCCAGCTGACCAAAGCGGGCGAAACAGCAAGTATTCCGGTGATCATCGTTACCACCAAAGATCAGCAAACTGATCGTGTTTGGGCTATGCGTCAAGGTGCCAAGGCTTATCTCACCAAACCCATTGAAGAGCCAAAGCTGATTGCCGCCATGCAAGATGCAATGGCTTAATGCGGGCGCTTAGGGATTGATGAATGTCTAGTTCTCAGCAGGCTTATCAGGCTCTGGTCGATTTATCTCGACTCTGTCGCCGCAGCTCTCGAGGTTTACCCGCTCAGGTCGATATTCGGCCGCAGTGGAGCGGCGTCGGCTTTTCTTTGTTGGGGCAGTTTTTTGTCGCCCCGATGGGTGAAGTAACGGAAATGCTCGAAGTGCCAAGTTTTACCCGTTTACCAGGGGTTATGCCTTGGGTGAAAGGGGTGGCTAATGTGCGTGGTCGATTGTTGCCGCTGTTTGACATGGGCAATTTCTTTGGGGGCCGTTTAGGCGGCCACCGCAAGCAGCGCCGAGTGTTGATACTTGAAAGTGGCGACATTTACACCGGGCTTGAAGTTGATCAGGTCTTCGGTATGAAACACTTTCCCATAGATACCTATTCTGAACAAAATGACCATGCGTCCGAGGCTATTAAGCCTTTTACGCAGGGAAGTTACGCATTGGATGGGAGGCGTTGGGCGCTTTTTAGCCCGGCAATGCTGGCCTTAGATGATCGCTTTGCCAACGCCGCAGCGGATTAACTGGAATGTTAGCGCGGCTCTGCCACGCTAACGATTAATAATTAAAATAATGAACGCAACGTCTGTCAGGAGCACGTAGCATGAAAATCGAACCCCAGGGCCTCTTTGCTTCCATGAAAGCAAACAAAACGATGGCCTTTTTGGTCATCGCTTTGGTGGGCTTTTTTATCGCCACCATTTTTTCTCAAGTTATCGTGCAAAAGAATAGCAGTCGCGATCAGAGCTATCTGCAGATGACCGCAGAACTTGAAAAACAAGCTTACCGACTGACGTCACTGTCGCGCGATGCGACGGGGGGCGATGAAGCCGCGTTTACCCAGCTCGATACGGTTGTCACCAGTATGGTTGCAACTTGGGATAAGCTGCGCCAAAGCGATAGCTTGCGCGAAGCACTCCCCGATGAATTGGCCGAGTTAAAGGCCGTCTGGGATACCATTAAGGGCGATGCCGATAACATTATTACTAACAAAGACACCATTATATTTTTGCATGATGTGGCGACTACCCTGAACGAGTCGCTGCCCGAGTTACAGGCAGAGCACAACGATATTGTCGAGACGCTGCTGGAGAAAAACGCCCCAGCTGACCAGGTGTCTGTGGCTCAGTATCAATCTTGGCGGGCAGAGCGTATTGGTCGTAATATCGACAAAATGCTGCGCGGTGGTGGCGATGCGCGGCAGGCGGCCGATCAGTTTAACCTCGATGGTAACTTGTTCGGTAAAGTCCTAGCGGGCATGCAAAAAGGCGATGCCGCTATGGGTATTCCTAGGGTAACCGACTCAGACGCACTCGAAAGCTTGGCCGAAATTGCCAAAATGTTTCAATTTGTAAGCAGCTCGGTCCGCGAAATTTTTGAAGCATCACCATCGCTATTTAAGGCGCGCCAATCAACCGACGGGCTACTCGATAACACTCCCAAATTCCTCTCAGCCTTGGGTCAATTAAGCGAAGAAATTTCTACGGGGTCGGTGGCTAGTAAATTCAGCAGTCAAACCACATTGGCTTTTGTGGCTTGCTTTGTATTCTGCTTGTTTATGTTGGGTTTTCAGTTCTGGCAGGGCACTCGTAGCCGCCTGCAGGAAACCAGTGAAATGAAAGAGCGTAATGAGAGCGCAATTTTGCGTCTACTGGATGAGCTAGCGGACCTCGCTGACGGTGATTTGACCACCACAGCCACGGTAACGGAAGATTTTACGGGTGCGATTGCCGATTCTATTAACTTTACTATTGATCAACTGCGTATTCTGGTTGCCCGTATTAACGATACTGCCGTGAGCGTATCGGCGGCGGCGCAAGAAACTCAGCAGACGGCATTGCATCTGGCTGAAGCTTCTGAGCACCAAGCCCATGAAATTGCCGGAGCATCGGCAGCGGTTAATGAGATGGCGGTGACTATCGATCAGGTATCGGCCAACGCCTCAGAATCAGCGGCGGTAGCAGAGCGATCGGTATCGATTGCTAACAACGGCTCCAAGGTTGTACAAAATACTATTCACGGCATGGATACGATTCGTGAGCAGATACAAGATACTTCTAAACGAATCAAGCGACTGGGTGAATCCTCGCAAGAAATTGGTGACATCGTATCTTTGATTAATGATATTGCCGACCAAACCAACATCCTCGCACTGAACGCCGCGATTCAAGCATCTATGGCGGGTGACGCTGGCCGAGGTTTTGCGGTAGTGGCGGATGAAGTGCAACGCCTTGCAGAGCGATCCGCTGCCGCAACCAAGCAGATTGAAGCACTGGTGAAAACGATTCAAAATGACACCAATGAAGCGGTAATCTCGATGGAGCAAACCACCTCGGAAGTGGTGCGTGGAGCACGTCTTGCTCAGGATGCGGGTGTGGCGCTGGAAGAGATCGAAAATGTATCGGCCAATCTGGCGGAGTTGATTCAAAACATCTCCAACGCCGCACGTCAGCAGGCATCGTCTGCCGGCCATATCTCCAACACCATGAACGTGATTCAAGAGATTACTTCGCAGACGTCTGCCGGTACCGGTGCTACCGCCGCGTCGATTGGTACTTTGGCCGGTATGGCTTTGGATCTGCGAGAGTCGGTTGCCGGTTTCAAACTGCCAGAGGAGGTTGAGCTGAGTGGTACGTTGGCAACATTGCATGAGCCCGTTGACGATGTTGCTGATCCTCAAGCCAGCGATGATTTAAATATTAATATCGAAGACGAAAATAATCATGTGTCGCAGACTGAGTTAGCAGAGGTTGGCTCGAACGCATCTGAAACTTTGGAAGAGGATTTTGATTTAGATATCGACACTCTGGTTGACGATGATGTCTCTAGCCTTGATGCAAATAAGCCATCATCAGCTGAATCATAGAAACCCAGCGACTAGGGTTTATGTATGTCAGGGTCACTGTATTCACCGATATATTTATAGGCGGCGCAGTGATCACAATGGCGTGTATTGTTGGAACAGCGCATTGATAGGTAATGAGCTTAAGGCCGGTCGGTCTTTTGCAGGCGCAGATATTGATACGCAGGAACTTAACGAGTTATTGAGTGGCTTAGCCTGCAATCCACAGCGTTAGTTGTAACTTTTTGCTGCGGTCAAAGGCAAAACACACACATTGAACAGCTAAACTGCGTGAATGAGCCTATTTTAATCTGGGCAATGTATGGCGATTAATAAAATGCCAATGTTGTCTATAGATGTAATTTATCGTCATTACATATTGGTATATTTTCGTCGCTGGCTGCAGCGCGACACCCTTAATACGGCCAAGTTGCAGTATGGGTGGTTATTGGTTTAGGTGAGGTACTTGAGTGGACGTGCCCATTGATACCACTAATAAGTGGCGAGAGAATTCAAGTTTGTGTGGGCTAGAGTGAGCAGGCAGTTTAATAGCGAATTTGAGTAACTGTTAAAAATTGAAATGCGAATATAAATACAATGCTAACTCAGCCATCATTAGTTGAGTTAGCGG
Organism: uncultured Cellvibrionales bacterium; assembly: GCA_913050115.1. Classification (GTDB taxonomy): domain Bacteria; phylum Pseudomonadota; class Gammaproteobacteria; order Pseudomonadales; family Cellvibrionaceae; genus UBA1124. The sequence goes on along the minus strand of CAJWZU010000005.1, from coordinate 13,485 downwards.
CAATAAAAGAGAATGGCGATATGGGTGACAACCGCAATTTTGCAGCTCTAGAATGGGTGACGGGTGAAATTAGTCAGACGCTAAAAGATGCTCGTCAAGCACTTGAGTCTTTCGTGGAAAATCCACAGGATTCGACTCATATTCGGTTTTGCCTTACGCATATTCATCAGGTCTATGGCAGCTTATTGCTGGTGGAGTTTTACGGCGCTGCTTTAATGGCGGAAGAGATGGAGAATCTCGCCGAGGCCATGATGAACGAACAAGTTAATGATCTTGCTGAAGCGCAAGAAGTGTTGATGCGTGCCATCTTGCAGTTTCCCCTTTATCTCGAAAAAGTTAAGACCACTCGCCGCGATCATCCTGTCATGGTGTTGCCGCTGTTAAATGATTTACGCACTGTGCGCGGCGAGTCACTGCTAACTGAAACCAAACTATTTACACCCAGTTTAGCCGCTGCCAAAGTTATCGCCGGCTCGCGTCTGCCGCAGTCACAAGACAACGCCGTGTTCTTGGCAATGCTGTCCAAGTTGGTGAAAATGTACCAATATGCCGCTGCGGGAATATTACGCGGTGTTAAGTTGGATGAAAATCTAGCGTATTTAATAAAAGTTTTCCAGCGCCTGCATAAACTGAGCCAAGGTACAGCCAAACAATCGTTATGGAAAATAGCCCTGGCCCTTGCTGAAGGTCTGGCCAATGACTCGATCAGTCTTAGCGCGTCTATTAAAAATTTATTGCGTCAGCTTAATCGTGAAATAAAAATTCTGCACAAACACGGTATTAAAGCGCTCGATGTTAGCGCATCAGATGAATTACTGAAAAATCTACTGTATTACATTGCCTGCGCGGGTGAGCCTACTGCAGCTAACTCTGCTCAGAGTCAGGTGTTTCTTGACTATGACTTAGCTAATGCAATGCCAGAGGGCGGTGAAATGGAATCGGCGCAGGCCGATGACATGTTAGCCGCACCCGATTCTGAAACGTTACGCTCGGTGGTGTCGGCACTTAAAGATGAGCTAGATAGTATCAAACATGTGCTCGATGTCAGTATCAGCGGTATTGAGATAGACGATCCTATCGATCAGTCACTGCTCATTATGCAGCGTGTAGCCGATACTATGGCGGTGTTGGGCATAGGGAACTTGCGCAAGCAGGTGCAGGCTCAGTGCGAGATTTTAGCGGCTGCGGGTAGCAGCAGTGCCGAACTCTCACACGATTTATTGATGGGTGTTGCCAGCAGTATTATCGAGATAGAGAATAACCTCGACGCTGTTGCCGCCGGCCAAGTGGATGCCGTTGTTGCTAATACCGTTGGCGCTAGCGTACAAATAGATCAAGCGCTGGCATGCGTCTTGCGTGAGTCTCGCAATGGTTTAGAGCATGTTAAAGATTCGATCGTTGAATTTATTGCATCGCAGTGGAACCCAGAACATTTGCAATCGGTTCCTGCGACCTTGCGCGAAATACGTGGTGGTTTGGATATTATTCCTCTGCCTCGCCCGGCAAAAATTCTCGGTGCCTGTGCGAATTATATAGAAGAGCAGTTACTGCAACAGCAGCATACGCCGCAATGGTCGACTCTGAACAAATTAGCTGATGCGATTGTCAGTGTTGAATATTATTTAGAGCGAATTTCGAGTGAGCGTCGCGATGACGATGAATTACTACTAATTACAGCAGAAGACAGTGTAGCGGTATTGGGTTATCCGGTAGGGGTTGGCGGTATTGAGCTGGGACTAGCGGCTACAATCATTACCGCAACCGAGCAGGTGACAACCGCGGCTATTGACGGCGCTGCAACAGATACAGACATATTGGCCGATATTACGGTTGATGAGACGGCAGAAAGTTTATTGTCTGGATTTATAGAAAATGAGCTTGATGCAGAGCCAGAGCTACTCGGTGTCGAGCAAGTCGCTAGTGCCACCTTGGAAGTATCGTTACCAGAGGGTGCCGAGCTTGATACAAAAGAGAGAGCTGCAGCAGCTGCAAACTCTAACACTGCCCATATTAAGGATGTAGCATCGGTAATAGTCAGCATTGATCATAGTGATGTCGCTGAAGAAATTGTCGAGATTTTCGTTGAAGAAGCACAAGAAGTTATTGCAACGATAGGCGAGACTTTCCCGCGCTGGTTAGAAAACCGCAACGATGACGACGCTATTATAGAGGTCCGTCGCGCCTTTCATACGCTCAAGGGCAGCGGTCGCATGGTTGGCGCTAATGATATCGGCGAGCTGGCCTGGTCTATTGAAAATATGCTCAATCATATGATTGATGGCATAGTTTCGATCAATAATGATCAGTGTGGGTTAATCGAAAATGTACGCGTTCTACTGCCTGAGTTGGTGGTTGCCTTTCGCGATCGGCAACCTAATCCACAGCAGGTATTGTGTGATCGCTATGTGGCTATGGGTGAAGCGTTTGCCAAGGTTTCTCGGGCTGAATTACAAGAGCCGACAGCACTCAATAACCAGCACATTGATACGGCTAATGGCGCAGAAACAAGAGGCAATAGCGAAGACGATACTGACTGTCTACTCTGGGACATATTTGGCACCGAAGCACAGGGACATCTGTTCACTGTCGAAGAGTTTATTGCTGATATGCAACAGGCTGCACCGATATATTCACCACCCTCGGATGACATGCAACGCGCCTTGCACACTCTAAAAGGCAGTGCTTATATGGCTGGGGTTACGCCTATTGCTGAATTGGTGACGCCGCTGGAAGCCTTTGCCAAAGAGCTGCGCAGCTATCAGATTAATATTAATGACGATACCTTGCAGCTGTTAAGTGATGTCGTGGCTTATACCCGCGCTGCACTTGAGCAGATTAAACAAGGGCAAGTGGTTGAAATCACTGCTATGGCACAGTTTTGTGCTCGCGTAGCAGAGTTGCGAGAGTTACAAATAGCCCCGCTGGTGCGTCAGAAAGACACGCTAAAAGACGGTCAATTGAAGATAGATCCAAAGCTGCTAGAAATATTTATGGCTGAGGAAATGGATCTCTTGTTGGACGCGGAGCAGTTGCTGGATGATTGCTTGCTGAATTTCAGCCTGTTGGCATCTATGCAGCCGTTGCAGCAAGAGCTAAAGACCCTGCAGCAAGGCGCCATGCACGCCAACTTACCCGCTATGGCTGAATTGAGTGATCATTTGTATCGCGCTTACATAGCGATTAGGGCCGACGGCGGTAAGTATACTGATCGCCAATGTGCCACCTTGAAAGAGGGACACAGCCAATTGCTCAATATGGTTGATGCTGTTGCTGCTGGGCAAACACTGCCGGTACTGGCAAGCGATCTAGTTGAACACTTGACGGCACTGGCGGTTGTGTCAGTGGCAGAAGTTGATGCAGCCGACGATAGCACCACGATGGCAGTATTGGTTGAGCCTGTAACTGGGTCGGATAATGACGTAAAAAGCCATCATGGCGACACGGCTAGTGTCGATACTGTCAGTGTCGAACTCGACAGCATTGTTGCAGCTGAAACTTCATTTACTAGGGGTGAAGATAACGATGATTTCGATGTAGAGATTATTGAGATATTTTTCGAAGAAGCCAATGAATTACTCGAGGAAATGGAACAAGCGATTCACAATTGGGAGTCCGATTGGCAAAGCGCTGAGCCAGCCGATGAACTCAAGCGAATTTTGCATACCCTCAAAGGTGGCGCGCGATTGGCTGGCCTAGTGGATATCGGCGATTTATCGCATGACTTTGAGACCATGATTATTGCCAATGAAGGCAATATAAATACCTCGATGGTCGGCTCCATTCATGGCTATCAAGATAAACTTTTGCACGCGGTCGAAAAAATTGCTGCACTGCTAGCGGGAGAAACACCCGTTGCTGAATCGGTGAAAATTGCTCCTGTTAAGGTAACCGATCAAACACTCGACGTGTCGAAGGAGAAGATAGGCGTTGAAGAAGCTATTCAACAGCCCGTCACAGCTCCGGCGAGTGCCGATATTATTCCCTTCATTGCCAAACCTAAAGCCAGCAATACCAGCGCTGTGGTGCCTAGTTTTATTCCTCCGCAAGGCGGTCAGAACATCGTTCAGGCTGGTGCGGCAGCGCCGCAATTAGCGGCTAAACGCAGCGGCCCACAAGAAGTGGTTAAAGTTTCCGCTGAATTACTGGAAGAGCTGGTTAACCTTGCCGGTGAAACATCGATTTCCCGTGGTCGTATGGAGGAGCAGGTCAATCAGCTGGGTGGTGCGGTTGATGAAATGGAGTCAACTATTCATCGATTGCAAGAACAGTTGCGTCGTCTTGATATAGAAACTGAAGCGCAAATTTCTTTCCGCGAAGAGCAGTTGTCTGACCAAGAAGAATTTGATCCTCTAGAAATGGATCGCTATTCAGCCCTGCAGCAATTGTCGCGTTCACTGATTGAATCGGCCTCTGACTTAATGGATCTGAAGACAACCCTGGCTGAGAAGACTCGCGACTCCGAAACACTGCTACTGCAGCAGTCGCGTATTAACACTGAATTACAAGAGGGGTTGATGCGCTCGCGCATGGTGCCTTTCTCCAGGTTGGTCCCGCGTTTAAGACGAATAGTGCGTCAGGTGGCCACCGAACTTGGCAAACAAGTGAGTTTTGAACTCGATAATGTCGAGGGCGAACTAGACCGCTCCGTACTTGAGCGCATGGTGGCGCCACTAGAACATATGCTGCGCAATGCTGTCGACCATGGTATTGAGGCGCCTGACGAGCGCGCCAACGTTAACAAGGCCGAAACGGGACGCGTCATTTTAAGCTTGGCTCGAGAGGGCGGTGAGGTGGTTCTGCGCCTGGTGGATGATGGTCGCGGTATTAATCTCGATCGAGTCAGAGCTAAAGCCATTGAACGCGGCTTAATGACTGAACATTCGGCGCTCAGTGATCAAGAGGTTATGCAGTTTATTTTGCATGCAGGTTTCAGTACCACCGAAAGTGTCAGTCAAATTTCTGGTCGTGGCATCGGTATGGATGTGGTGCACTCAGAGATCAAGCAGCTCGGCGGTCTTATGCTGATTAATTCAAAGCAGGGGCAAGGTACCGAGTTTACCGTGCGCCTGCCCTTCACGGTGTCGGTTAACCGCGCCCTGATGGTACAGATTGGCGACGATCGATATGCCATTCCTTTGAACACCATCGAAGGTATTGTGCGAGTCAGTCCGTTTGAACTTGAGCACTACTACCAAGACGAACAAGCCCGTTTTGAATACGCGGGTGAAAATTATCAGGTGCGTTACTTGGGCCGTATGCTCGATGCTACTGCGCGGCCAAAGCTTGAAGATCAAGTGTTGCCGCTCCCCGTGGTGCTGGTGCGCAGTGCCGAGCACACAGTGGCTATACAGGTGGATCGCTTGATGGGCAGCCGAGAGATTGTGGTGAAAACACTGGGCCCACAATTTGGCGGTGTAATGGGTCTATCGGGAGCCACGGTTATGGGGGACGGCAGCGTGGTCGTTATTCTTGATCCGCACGCGATGATCCGTAAAGAAGCGCTGTTGGCCGCCCCCAAAACTAATATTCTCGAACCGCTTACTCCCACTGAGAGCAAAAAAGCTCGTGGAGATTTGGCGTTGACGGTAATGGTGGTCGATGACTCGGTTACTGTGCGTAAAGTGACTGGCCGCTTCTTAGAACGTGAAGGCTACGAAGTTATCACCGCAAAAAATGGTCATGAAGCGTTGCTGCTACTACAAGATCACATACCCGATGTGATGTTGCTTGATATTGAAATGCCGCGTATGGACGGTTTTGAGTTGGCGAAAAATATGCGCTCCTCCAGCCGTTTAAAAGACCTACCTATTATTATGATCACCTCACGTACCGGTGATAAACATCGCCAACGGGCTATGCGCTTGAAGGTGAATAAATATATGGGTAAGCCTTTTCAGGAAGACATTCTGCTTGCTAATATTCGCGCTCTGACAGGTGAAGCGGATCAGAGCCAATAAAGGTGGTATTGAGTACAATCTCTTAATATCGGTTTTATTAGCAGTAACGGGGCGCTAGCACTCGTTTTCTGTATTAGCTCATTAGGCCTTAAGCCCCTGTGGCAAAGCTTATGTAGAGATTTTGGTGCGTTATTTAACACCGATGATGCTCGCTACATTCCCAGTAAAAGAAAGGTAAATCATTATGGCTCTGCCGGAACAAATTGATAATTCAAATCCCAGCGAAATAGCTTGTTTAATGGTGCCAGTGTCCGAGCGCATGTTGCTGGTGCCCAGCACTAGTGTGGCCGAAATAGTACCGTTTTCGGCAGTAAGCCGTGTGGCCGATTCACCTGATTGGTTACTGGGGAATTATCATTGGCGCGAGCTAAAAGTCCCGTTAATATCGTTTGAACAAATCAACGGAGAGGGCCGCCCAGATTTACACAGTCGATGCCGAGTGGCAGTACTCAACAATACGGGCCAGAGCGACAGCCTGCCTTTTATTGCGATCATCACTCAGGGTATTCCTCGCTTAGCTCGTGTTACCGAAGACGAAATTCAGCAGTTAGAAAGCAGTACCGATAAAAAACCCTTTGAATTGATGCGTGTCAGTTTAGCCGGTGAAGAGGCGGTTGTTCCTGATATTGAGGGAATGGAAAAAGCCTATTTAGACTCTGCCTAATGAGCGACTGATTTCGAGTTCAGGCTCAGATATCGATGATATGCATTACTGGTGATACTGTGTGCTGTCAATTACCGCAGTACTTCACACTATCGACATTGTATTGTTAGATTTGCCAGTTTTGTAGCAGCACTAAGCCCAGTGACTCATGGTATTTGCGGCAAAGGGCGGAATATACCTTTCGCCAATGCCAATTGATGTACTGGTATCTATCAGGTTTGTTGCCAAGGGACTGCCTCTGCAGGCCGAGGCAAATTATTGCGGCTAAAAGTCGCCCCACAAATATTGTGCAAGGCTAATAGCCGCTAGTGGTGCTGTCTCTGTGCGCAGGACTCGTGGTCCCAATGTGAGGGCTTTGAAATCGTGACTTTGGGCGCACTTAATTTCTTCGTCATTCAAGCCGCCTTCTGGGCCAATCAATAAGCTTAAACTCTTGGGCTCTGGTATATCGGCCAGAGTGCCGTCCGAGCGATGATGCAGCACCAGTTTTAAGTCGCTGTCGCATTCACTTAGCCACTGCCCAAGTTTTAGCGGTTCGCTTAATGTAGGCACAATATTCAACTGGCACTGCTCGCAGGCACTCACGATTATCTGTCGCCAGCTGGCTAATTTCTTTGTCAGTCGCTCTGGGTTTAGCTTCACTTCTGAGCGCTGGCTTAATAGCGGCACAATGTGACTGACACCGAGTTCTGTGGCTTTTTGCAATACTAAATCGAAACGGTCGCCCTTAGACAAGCCAATCGCCAGCTCGATATTTAGCGGTGACTGCCTACTGCCTACTGAGAATTCACGTATTTCAACTTCGATTACTTTCTTGCCAACGTGGCTAATACTGGCGTGGTATTCACCGCCTTGACCATTGAACAAGATCAGTTCGCGCCCCACTTGCATGCGCAAGACCTTGCCAATATGCCGGGAGGGACCCTCTTCGAGTGCCACAACAGCGCCTTCAACAAGGCCTTGCTCGGTGAAAATACGTGGAATTCTCATATTAACCTGCGGCGGGATCTAAACCTAGATTGCGCACAATAGTCGCGGTTGGATCGGTCTGATTCATGGTGTAAAAATGCAGTCCTGGGGCGCCATTGTCGAGTAGGGTTGCGCTCAACTCGCTGATCATATCGACCCCAAAGGCACGCAAACTTACTTCATCATCGGCGTAATTCTCCAGCGCTTTTCGCAACCAGCGCGGAATTTCAGCGCCGCAACTGCTGCTAAAACGGGCCAAATTCTGGTAGTTCAGAATCGGCATAATACCGGGGTAAATGGGCTGTGTAATACCGGCTTTCTGGCACTGTTCCATAAAGTAGAAGTAGGCATCTGGGTTAAAAAAGTATTGCGTGATGGCGCTGTTGGCACCGGCATCAAACTTACCTTTGAGGTAGCGAATGTCATCGCTAAAGGTTTTTGCTTCTGGATGAATCTCAGGGTAGGCCGCCACTTCTAAATGAAAGTGATTGCCGAAATGCTCTCGGATAAACGCCACTAGCTCATTGGCGTAAACCAGCTGTGATGAACCGCCCATACCCGAGGGCATGTCACCGCGTAGAGCCACAATACGATTGACACCGGCAGCTTTGTACTCGCTAATTAATTGTTTAATGGTGTCGATGTCGTCGCCACCAAAAGATAGGTGCGGTGCCACGGCAAAGCCGGCACTGCTGTAGTCGCTGATAATCTTCTTAGTATTGTCTCGGGTCGAGCCACCAGCACCGTAAGTCACCGAATAAAACTCGGGTTTTAACAGTGCAAGTTCGTCGCGAACTTTATCAAGTTTTTGCCGGCCAACATCTGTTTTGGCAGGGAAAAACTCGAAACTTAAACGAATATCTTCAGACATAATATATCTCGCTGACGGCCGAGTTAATCAGGGTCAACTCGGCCATTCACTTACAGATTAGTACTTGTAGGCTTCCGGCTTAAACGGACCTTCAACAGGCACATTGATGTAGTCGGCTTGAGTCTTGGTCAGTTTGGTGATCACACCCCCAAAACCTTCAACCATGTCCTGGGCTACTTCTTCGTCGAGTTTTTTCGGCAGAATCTTAAGGTAGATACCTTCGGCTTTTTCACTGGCAGGCAAATCGGCAAATTTCTTTTCGAACAAATACATCTGCGCGAGTACTTGGTTGGCAAAAGAGCCATCCATAATACGCGATGGATGACCGGTGGCATTACCGAGATTTACTAGGCGGCCCTCGGACAACAGGATTAAATGGTTATTGGTAGACTTGTCGCGATAGATTTTGTGAACCTGCGGCTTAATTTCATCCCACTCCCAGTTATCGCGCATAAAGACGGTATCGATTTCGTTATCGAAGTGGCCGATGTTGCATACTACCGCTGCGTTTTTCAATGTCTGCAGCATAGCGCTGTCGCAGACATTGGCGTTGCCGGTAGTGGTCACGATTAAATCGGTAGTACCGAGTACGATAGTGTTGATGTCGGCGGCTTTGCCTGTGTTGATGCCTTCATTATACGGCGATACTACTTCAAAGCCGTCCATGCAGGCCTGCATCGCGCAGATAGGATCAATCTCTGAAACTTTAACAATCATGCCTTCCTGGCGCAGAGACGCGGCAGAACCTTTACCGACATCGCCGTAACCTATAACTAGGGCTTTCTTGCCCGACAGCAGATGGTCGGTGCCGCGCTTGATGGCGTCGTTCAAGCTATGGCGGCAGCCGTACTTGTTATCGTTTTTGGATTTAGTCACTGCGTCATTAACATTGATGGCAGGAACTTTAAGCTCGTTTTTTTCCATCATTTCTAACAGACGGTGCACGCCAGTAGTGGTCTCTTCACTAATGCCATGAATGCTGTCGAGCATCGCTGGAAAATCTTCATGCACCATATTGGTCAAGTCGCCGCCATCGTCGAGAATGATGTTGGCGTCCCAAACTTTATCGCTGCCTAGTTCGGCGCGAATGGTCTGCTCGATGCACCATAAAAACTCTTCTTCGGTTTCGCCTTTCCAAGCAAATACCGGTACACCAGCGGCCGCTACAGCGGCAGCAGCATGATCTTGAGTGGAGAAAATATTGCAAGAAGACCAGCGTACTTCTGCGCCTAAGTCGACTAAAGTTTCGATCAGTACCGCGGTCTGAATGGTCATGTGAATACAACCCATAACCTTGGCTGCGGCCAGTGGCTGTTGGGCCTTATATTTACGACGCAGCGCCATTAGTGCCGGCATCTCGCCCTCGGCGATGTCAATTTCCTTGCGGCCCCAAGTGGCCAGTTGGTTGAATTCTTCTTGGCTGGCGGCGGCAACTTTAAAGTCGGTAAATCCGTTGGCATTAATAGTCATAATAGTGTCCTAGATTTTGTGGCGCCTGAGTCCAGCGCCGAAATAAATACTGGCTAAAAATTAAATAGCCGCTTTTAATTCTTCGATTTTGTCAGTCTTTTCCCAGGTAAAAGCGGTAAAGGTTTCGGTTTTTTGTTCGCCGTTTTCAATGTGGGTGTAGCTGTGTTCAAACGGCTCGCGACCGAAGTGGCCGTAAGCAGCGGTAAGCTGGTACATAGGGTGTAGCAAGTCGAGCATCTTAGTGATGGCGTAAGGGCGCAGATCAAAGACTTCGCGAATGGCCGTGATTAACTTTTCATCGCTTACTTTGCCGGTGCCAAAAGTATTGACTGAAATAGAGGTCGGCTCGGCCACGCCGATAGCGTAGCTAATCTGTACTTCACAGCGGTCAGCCAATTTTGCAGCAACAATGTTTTTGGCCACATAGCGACCGGCATAGGCGGCTGAACGATCTACTTTGGATGGGTCTTTGCCTGAAAAAGCGCCACCGCCATGGCGAGCCATGCCGCCATAGGTATCGACAATAATCTTGCGACCAGTTAAACCGCAGTCGCCTACTGGGCCGCCGATAACAAAGTTACCGGTTGGGTTTATGTGGTACTGAGTGCCCTCATGCAACAGCTCGGCCGGCAACACATGCTTGATAATGTTTTCCAGTACGGCCGTGCGCAGGTCTTCGAGAGAAATGTCAGGATCGTGCTGAGTCGATAGCACTACCGCATCAATGGCCACTGGCACGCCGTCTTCATAGCGTAGAGTGACCTGGCTCTTGGCGTCTGGACGTAACCACGGCAGCACTTTGTCCTTGCGCAGCTGGGCTTGCCGTTCTACTAAACGGTGTGAGTAATACACCGGTGCGGGCATTAAACTCGGGGTTTCGTTAGTGGCATAGCCAAACATTAAACCCTGATCGCCGGCGCCTTGGTCTTCTGGCTTGGCGCGATCAACCCCCTGATTGATATCGACAGACTGTTTGCCGATGGCGTTCAGTACTGCGCAGGTGGCGCCATCGAATCCGACATCGCTGCTGTTATAACCAATATCGGTTATAACGCCGCGAATGATATTTTCTAAATCGACGTAGCAAGAGGTCGTTAGCTCGCCGGCAACAATAGCCATACCGGTTTTCACCAGTGTTTCTACCGCTACGCGCGCGTGCTTATCGCGAGCAATAATGGCATCGAGTACGGCGTCGGAAATCTGATCGGCGAGTTTGTCGGGATGACCCTCGGAGACAGACTCCGAGGTAAATACTGAATAGTCGGACATAGCTTGGTTCCTAAATATTAAATATTGTAATGTTCTATTCTTTAATGCTGTTTGTGTTTGAAAAACTGTCTGAGCTGAATTTGAAAACCATTGCGCAGTGCAAAATACACGGCTTGGCCTTCGCGCAGCCCGGCATCTGATGCCCAGCTACTAAAATCACTCGGTTCAAAACCTTGCCATAAATCGCCGCAAGTCTCGCGCACCCAGCTTTGGTCATGGCGACACAGATCGGTGATTAGCAGCGCGCCGCCGCAATTTAAAGCGGTACTTAATTCGCTGAAAACCTGCCGTGGATTGGGCGTATGGTGCAGTACCATATTTACCACTATGCAATCGGCAGTGATATTGCGTTTACTCAAAGTGGTGGTATCACCTGCGATAAATTCGATATTCGCCAGCTTGCTGGCGGTCGCCTGCGCTCGTTCTAACATAGCGCTGGAATTGTCGAGCGCTATGACCTGTTCAAACTGCGCTGCCAGCGGTGTTAAAAACTCGCCGACTCCCGGCCCCACTTCCAGCACGCTCTGTCGTTGCGGCAGCAGTGTCGCGGTCAATAATTCCAGCACTTGATCCGCGTAAACGGGGTAACTGGCGATTAAATCTTGTTGCTCGCGAAATTTATCGGCATTGTCACTAAAAAAGCGCAGCGACTGGGCGCTGCGTTCAGCTTGAATGACTTTGATGCCGTCCTGCACTGGGTCGCTTAAAAGTTGGGCATCTAAAGTATCAAACAGTTGCTGTTGTAGCGGCGCCTGATAATTATCGGTACTTAGGTGTGCGCGGCGATAAAAAATTGAATTACCCTCGCGGCGAGAACTAATCCAGCCCGCTGCGGCCAACACTTTTAAGTGGTGGCTCATGCCTGACTGTTTAATGCCAAACAGACGGCACAGCTCCAACACCCCAAATGAGCCGCACGCCATTGCACGCAAAATATCGAGTCGCAAAGGGTCGGCAGCGGCTTTTAACTGCTGTGCCAGAGGTACGGTGGATGATGGATTGGGGTTTAACATGGGCGAGAGTTTAGCAGTGTGAACACCCTATATCAAAATGTTTTAATATAAAAATATTTTGATATAGGTCGCTGGCAGCGCAAATTATCATAAGCACTGTTCGAAAATGCCATTTAAAGCCTTAAATGATCAGATCTAGCGGCGTCATCGCTTTACGCCGATAAAGCTCTGGGGGACAATAGCGGCATTTATTTTGTCGCTTAACACCGACTAAGCATATTGAAGTTAGCTAGGAATCCAAGCCCATGTCAGAACGCACCGAACTCGCCAACGCCATTCGCGCCCTTAGCATGGATGCTGTTCAACAAGCTAACTCAGGTCACCCTGGTGCACCTATGGGTATGGCTGACATTGCGCAAGTGTTATGGGCAGATAATCTGCAACATAATCCAAGTAATCCTGATTGGGCTAATAGAGATAGATTTGTATTATCTAACGGCCATGGATCTATGTTGATTTACTCTCTATTACATTTGACAGGTTATGCATTACCGATTGAAGAGTTAAGAAATTTCCGTCAATTGCATTCTAAAACTCCTGGTCACCCAGAATATGGTTATGCACCTGGTGTTGAAACTACCACTGGACCTTTGGGACAGGGTGTTAGTAATGCAGTGGGCATGGCGATTGCCGAAAAAACCTTAGCTGCACAGTTTAATCAGCCTGATTTTGATGTAGTTGACCATTTCACTTATTGCTTTTTGGGCGATGGATGTTTGATGGAAGGTATTTCTCACGAAGTATGTTCTTTAGCTGGCACATTGGGCTTAGGTAAATTAGTTGCGTTTTGGGATGACAACGGTATTTCAATTGATGGGCATGTTGAGGGCTGGTTTACGGATGACACGCCAGCTCGTTTTGAAGCCTATGGTTGGCATGTAATAGCCGACGTAGATGGACATGACTCTAAAGCTATTGCTGATGCAATTGCAGCAGCTAAAGCTGAAACTGCCAAGCCGACACTAATTTGTTGTAAAACGGTTATTGGTTTTGGTTCGCCGAATAAATCGGGTACTCACAACTGTCACGGAGCCCCTTTAGGTTTAGAAGAAATTAAAATCATTACAGATATGGTGACATCGTGCATTGATGAAATTGATTCATCGGTTGAAGATTATGAAGAAGAGTGGCCACCGGTATTGCTCCCTAAACCTATATTCGGACTGGTATTGGATTTAATAGCTATTGACAAGTGATTAATATCACACAAAATATCTTAAGCGAGCATGACCGTATCAAATAATCACAATCAGAGAACAAGATTTAATCAAT
>CAJWZU010000004.1 GCA_913050115.1 uncultured Cellvibrionales bacterium | reverse complement strand
TGCCCTGTCTTGGAAAGACAGTAAGACTTCACCAGGGATAGCCATCTCACTTCAAATTTCAGTTAGCGCCAGTAGAAGCTCAAATACTCGCACGTTTTATACGGTTTGTTTGTCTTTATTTATTGTTGCTGACTATTTAATAGTTATTGATGCTAATGATTATCATTTGCATCAAGGTAAGAGTTTAGGTAGTATCTGCCCTGTCTTGGAAAGACAGTAAGACTTCACCAGGGATAGCCATCTCACTTCAAGTTTTAGTTAGCACCACTAAAAACACAAGCACGCACAAGTTTTATACGGTTTGTTTGTTGCTCATTATTCAGTAGCGATTAAGTTTAAGGCCGAGTGTTTTTAGTCGAGTGATACTTTAGTGATTCAAGTTTAAATATCAATACTCATCAATTAGATTGATGAGTGAGTGGGCTTAAAAAATTATGCTGCCTAACTTAGAAAGACAGTAAGCGTTCATCACGGAATATGAGCAGTATAGGGTGGAAACAATGCAAGATGATCATGTAAAAAATAAATTAATTGAACTCTACGAGCAGGCTGTTGCACACGATGGTTACTCGGGTTTTAAAGTGTCGGTCAAGATTCTTAAGCGCAATCAAAAGGAAGTTATTATTGACGCTGGACCGCAATATCGTTTTGTTATCGGTGAGGTATCTAAACATCAAGGCGCTGCACCGTAATACCGTATTTGATTATTAGTTTAGCAAAATCACTTCAAAAGAATCTCTTGCGGGGTGATAAAAATTAATAATCAACAGCACAAGGCAGCGAGGGGTTGCTTGTTAATAATACCGTATCCGTTTGGGATACAAACAATATGAGCCAACAGCCATAGTGGGTATGGTGAGGATTCTAAACTTTAATTTTGGAAATAATTATGAAAAACTTTAAGAAGAAGCAAGACGGATTTACGCTATTGGAGCTTTTAGTAGTTGTAGCCATTTTGGCCACCATCGGTGGTGCTGTTGTTGGAACCTTTGGTAATCAAGAAGAAAATGCCGCACAAGGTACAGCGACCAATACTATTGCTGCGCTAGAAAATTCTGTGCGTGTTTATGAGGCAACTCAAGGTCAGTTGCCGAATGATTTAGAGTCATTGGCTTGCCGTCCATACAATGAAGCTGATGGTCAGCCTTCTGCTATCACCGCTATAGTGAATGGTCCGTCAGTTACTCTTAATGACGCCGCGAATGCCTACAAAATCGGTGGCGGTAGTAACTTGAACGGTATTAGCGGTGGTCTTGGGCTAAAACTTGCTAGTAAGTTTGATTTATTGGCAATTGCTGATGTTAGTGGATTAGAGGATGCTGGCGTTAGCTCTGTACGTTATGGCGCCACACTGGCCTGTGATGAAACTGCTGATACTGTTCAGATGGGCTTCGCAGCTGGATTAGGCACTGTAGCAGGTGCTGATGTTACTGGTGTGCTATCTGGTATTACCATTCCTAACCACATGTTCGAGGGGCCACGTACTGGTTCAAACCGAAATCGCGGCCGTGGTTTTAGTGCCCCATTAACTAATGGAGATCCATTAATGGTTTGGAAGCGTGGTGATGGTGGTTATAACAACATTAAAGTTGGCGGCGAAGCTAATGATGTAATCGTAGGTCTAGGTATTGGCCAGGCTTCTACCATGGTGGGTACTAACTCTGAAGCGATGTTAGGTAAAGCACCGTTTTACGGACAAATTGCCAAGGATAAGTATGCGCACTACATAGCGCTAGTTAAAATTGGTACTAGTGTTCTCGGTGATAATACTGATGTTGTTGCTTCTACTGGTAAGGTCGTGGCTATCATTGATGCTCGCGGTGACTTCCTAGATGAAGAAATTGCTGAGTTTACAGATCAGAAGCAATAAGTTTTAAAGAACTAAGTTCATATTTTATGAGCTTAATGGGAGCCTCTGATTTTAGAGGCTCCCATTTTTTTAGGGGCTAAGCATGATCAATAAACTTACAACCCAGGCGATAAGTAAACCAGTTGTTTTTAAGCGATTGAATCAGGGTTTTACACTACTGGAGTTAATGGTTGTGGTGGCTATACTCGCGGTTATTAGCGGCATGGTTGTTAGTAGCTACAGCGGTCAACAGCGTAGCGATGCACAGTATCAAGTTGCGCAGTATGAAATGGAACAAGTCCGTCAAGCCATCATTCGTTTTCAAAAAGATAACTTAATCGCAGTTACTCGAACATCGGCTGCTGATCTGAGTTTTCTTTTTGAAAAAGGCATGTTAGCTGACTGGAATAAAGATTATGCGTTAGGTTGGCGTGGGCCTTATATGTCCGGTGGTGATTCTGGCCTGGTTGATATTGGCGACGAATTAGCGCTGGATGGGTCAGGTAATTCGGTGAGTATTAATAGCGCTGCTATTGTGCTTCAAAGAGCGGTTCCTGACCCATTTACTCTGGCACCGGTTGCCAATAACGTTGCGAGAGCGACTAACCCGCCTTGCAATGAAAATAGCAGTAATGATCAATGCCTGTTTGATTGGCGATTGGTCGGGCAGTCTGGAAGCGATACCCCGCATGCAAAGTTTGGTCGGCCTTATTTAGTTTTTGATTTAACAGATAAAAGCCGAGCCCGAATTGTATCAATGGGCGCAAACGGAGTTTATGACAGTGAGCTAGATGTTTGTAACGCCAGTGGTGACGATATTGTTCGGTGTATTTATCAATGAATTTTAAAATCAGCAAGTATTGCGGTTTTACATTATTAGAATTACTAATAGTGTTGTTTATTATTGGCACCTTGGCCGCGGCCTCGTTGTCTTTTATAGAGCAAGACGATGGCCAGCAACGGTATACCGGGTCTATTCAGCGGTTAAATCTCATTGCCGACGGTTTAGTTAAAGTGAAAGATCATGGCCATAATTCGCAACTTATATCAGGTTTTGTGTTTGATAACGGCACGCTGCCGCCCATCCCTAGCAGTGGGTCAGACTCAATACAGCCATTAATTGCGTTGAATAATAGCTGGTCTAATCATGTGGCTAATCCGTACTCTGCAAGTTGGTCTAGTTTTGACAGTTATGTTCCGAAATACATTAAAACCGATGGCACGGTAATGCCCTTGGCTCAGCATGCGCAGTTCAAAGGGTACAGAGGGTCTTACTTACCCAGCTCTGCATTAGACTCTGACAGGCAGTTTCGTGATTTATGGAATATGCCATATATTTTAGACGCACCGTCTGATCAATCTTTTCGCTACACCTTGGGAAATGTTTTAACGGATGCAACGACCAAAAAGTTTGAGTCTTTTAATGCCAGTGTGACTCAGGAAACGAGCATGGCGCAATGGAGTGTGGCTTTAGGACAGCTTGCTTTTACGGTGATCAATGACTCCGGTGCAATTGTTACCACAGGCAAAAAAGTGAGTCTGATTGTGTTTGACAACAGTTCCGCTTTGCCGTGGCAGACTTATCATTTTGAGCTGGGTGAATTGGCTATAGATGAAACACAAATACACGGTTTTGGCGCTACAACAGCACCGACTTGGCACCATAATGCCTACGCCGTTGCTAGCAGTGCCATTATATCAAATGAGTTGACTAGCATTGAAGTAAATAGCAGGCGCATTCCTATTGGTTCTCACTTGGTTGTTGTAATCGATGAGGGCGCGGGCGCGGGTATATATCCTGTTGTCGCCAATATGCAAGTTTTGTTGATGCCCAGTAGCTCGGTGCCAATCATAACGTTAAAAATTGGATGATGAGACAGTATGCCAGACGAAAATAAAATAGCCGCTACTAGTGATAGCGCCGCTCGCACCTGGAGTACTAATAAACTGGCGGCTATAGGTGCTGGATTTAAAAAATTATTAGCAGGTAAAGATCAACCGTTATTGGTGATTGATACTAATAAGCAGACAACCAGCTTGGCCTTGGTCACGGTCAATAAAAAACAGTCGTCACTCGAATACATCAGTGCTACTCAGACTACTAATCCAGGCGATGACCTGAACACATTGATCGCTCGCTTGAATGCCACAGGCTATGTCATTCCCAAAAGGGCGATACTTGTTTGTAATGAATTGGCGTTAACATTATTGGATCTTCCAAATGACTCAGAAAATCCTATCACTGACTTGCAAATGCAAGAGTTTGTGCACTGGGAAATTGAACAGGCTGTCAACGAGCAATCTGCTCCGCCCAGTGTAATAGAATTACTAATACATCAAAAACACCTTGATCATCATGATTTAGAGCTGATTTACGAACTGCTTAAAAGTAATAATCAAGTCATTACGCCGGCTTTAATTTATCAAGAACTGATTGATAGTAACGCGATTACACAACAGTCATTTGATGCTTGCCAGCGGCTGCATCAAGCAAAAATGACCGAGAATGAAGATATTGATTGTACTTGGAGTCGTGCTGATTTTGAACGTAGCGAGTCAAATACGATTTGTATCGGTATTAAGATAGACTATAAAAAAACATGGTTAGCAGCGTTTGATCAATGTGATTTACGGTTGTTGAATATTTTTTCATCCCAGTTATCACCCGTGGCATTCATTACTGAAAGAGCAAATCTAGAGGAAAATCAAGATCTTATTTTTTTAGATTTAGGTGTTAATGACCTGTCATTGCAAAAATTGAGTGATGGCAATATTTTACAAAGTAATCATGTCAATATTCAAGACAGTGTCATCAGCGCTGATGTTATTTACACACTTTGCCAGCCATTTATAGATGACAATACGGTTGCAATTTATTGGCAAGCTATACATCCACAAGCCAAATCAGTTTTTTCTGAACTGCAAGAAAAATTCATTATCCCAATAAAGCCGTCGGATTATTTTCTAGTACCATCAGATCAATTAGAAAAAATAGCTGAATGGAGTAGTCATAAGGCTGCAGCTATCAGGGTTATTGGGGCCAGTGATAGTTTGCTGCATATTACAGCTCGACCATTAGCAGTAGGCTTAGCGGGGCATCCACCACCGCCACCGCTTTTTAAGCAAGTTCGCTTTCAGTTAGCCTTTGCTGTATTTGTCGTAATGATGGGAGCTGCGATACAAGAAATATATTTTTTTAGTAAATTAAACGGTTTAGAGAAAGAGCGTCAAGCGGCCAGCATAAAGCTTGAAAATAAAAAAGAAACCAATGAGAAAATAGAGTCTATTAACAATGAAGTTATTGAACTTAATAACCAATTAAGCAAGCTTAGAGAGGAATCTTCTACGTTAAGCACCCGCGCTAATTTGATCGAAACGATATTGATAGAGCGACAAAATTTTTCGCAAGCTTTACTGCCAATACTAGAAAATACTATACCAAACGAAGTTTTACTCGTATCAGTGATAGAGGATGACTGGTATCAGTTTAATATTAAAGGGTGGGCACTTACTCAAGCCTCGATAGACAATTTTAATAGTGTGTTGTCGCGAAAGCTAGAATCGTGGGATATGTATATCAGTGATAGCCCAAGCAAAGTCAATGCTAAGCGCTATGATTTTACTTTCATTATTAGCGCTAGAGAGTCGCAATGAAAAATTTGATGCCAAAAAGTAAACGCGAACAAATGTTGTTGGTTCTCCTGATTTTTTCTGCGGTTATTTCTTGTTACGTTATATTTCGGGTTCAAGCTATGAATTTCGAAATACTGGTTTTAGATGAGGAGTTAGTGACGATAAATAACGATCTTGATAAGTTTAAGGTTTTAATATTGAGCAAAGTAAAGGTTGTAGATTTAAAGGCAGAGCTAGAGGATATTAAAAATGTAATAAGTGGTGAGTTAGTCACCGTGTCAGGTTTTGAAGATACATTTATCGATTTAACTCAAAACGATGCTATAGCGACGGTAAGAGAAGAAATTACTCGCCTCTGTGATGGCGAGAAATTGCGTATTCTTAGTATTAATCGTTCCGATGTAGAGTTGACGTCTCTTGCAAAGGTTAAAACAGCTGAAAGTGACCAAGTGTTAGCTCGTCCTCAATTTACCATTAAGTTACGTGGCGAGTTCGAACAACTAAAGTCGTTACTTTATCAAATTAAAAATTTACCATATATGGTGGTGGTTACAAAAATAAGTATTAATTCTGAAAGTACAGATATAACAAATTATCAATCTGAGTTAACGGCATCACTTACATTTGCTTTTTAACATTAATAGCCACATTAATATTAATTATAAATTGAATCGATCACTATGTTTATAGAAAGCTGCTTGCATAAATGTGAAGAGATTAAGGCATCAGATGTTCATATAACATCGGGTCAGCCCATTGTATATCGCGTTAAAGGTGGGCTTGATATATCCGAGCAAGTTAGTAGTGAAGAACAGATAGAGGCTATGGTTAAAAAATTGTTATCGTATGGACAGCAGCAAAAATTAGAGGATAAAAGAAGCATTGACATTGGTTACTCGTTAGCCATAAATATTCGTTTTCGAATGAATATTTATTATCAGCAGGGCCAATTGGCTATTGCGGCGCGCAGACTGGATAACACTATTTTGAGCCTTGAAGAGTTAGGGCTTCCTCAGCAGTTGGCTAAATTACCGCTTTATAAAGACGGTTTAGTTTTAATCACCGGTCCAACTGGTAGCGGAAAATCTACCACTCTGGCCTGCTTGATAGATATGATTAATCAAAGTCGTCCTTGTCACATATTAACCATCGAGGACCCGATAGAGTACGTGCATGCTAATAAGACGTCTATGATTCACCAGCGCGAAATTGGCAGTGATGTGAATAGTTTTTCCGATGCTATTCAAGCCGCTATGCGAGAAGACCCTGACGTTATACTGTTAGGAGAGATGCGAGATACCGATACTATGCATGCGGCGTTAATGGCTGCTGAAACCGGTCATTTGGTGTTTTCAACCCTGCATACTAATGATGCTGTTGGAGTGATCGATCGTTTGGTCGGTGCTTTTTCTGGTGAAGAGCAGGAGGGAATTAGGGCACAATTATCGCAAGTATTACGAGCTGTGGTTACTCAAGTGTTGGTTAAAAATGAGCAGGGTAATGCCAGAATACCTGTGAATGAAGTGCTGATTATAACCCCAGCTATTGCCAACCTAATCAGACAGCACAAGCCCGAGCAGATTCGCTCTATGATGGAAACAGGCAGAGCATTGGGTAACCAAACGCTGGAGCAATGTTTAGCTGTTTTAGTACTGGATAAAAAAATTAGTAAAGGTCAAGCGCTTGCGCTGACCTATAAACCCGATGCGCTTGAAGAAACGCTTAGAGCACTGCGTAGTAACATGGGTGGGAGGTTAATTCGGTAGTATGATTGCGATCAATAAAATCACCGATGCATGTGTAGACCAAGGGCTTTTTAGTCAAGAGGTTTTAGTCAGTACTAGAATACAAGCGAAGCGAGCGCGCAAGGACTTGTTGCAATGCTTGGCTTTTGCTGTGCGTATGCCTATTTCAGCCTTCTACCAAGCCTATGCAGTCGCACATAACATGCCGTTTTGTACGATGCAAAATTACAGTCCAGATATGCAAGCTCTGCGGCGTATACCGCGTGCGCTACTTGATCGTAGGCCGATGCTACCTATTCACGCTAACGGGGATGTTACGTCGCAAACCGTATGCTTAGTGATGAGCGACCCTGAGCACCAGTTAAGCTATGAGCAAGCCCAAAAGAGTATTGGTAAACACTGTCAGATATGCATTAGTGAACCAAAAGTATTAGATCACGCCTTAAATCAAGCTCGTGCTGATTTGGGTATCGGCAGTACTACGGTTGAGAGCTTTGATCCTGTTGATGAATTACATGACATTATTGAGCAAGCTTATTTATACAGAAGTTCAGATATTCACGTTCAACCTTCACTTGGCAAAGTTCAAATACGTTTTCGTATTGACGGGGTATTGCAAGACCACTCTAGAAGTTTCAGCTCTGAACAAGGTCTCGGCTTAATGATCAGGATCAAGGTTATCTCGGGCATGGATATCTCAGAGCAGAGAATGGCGCAAGATGGAAATGCCAGTTACCAGGTCAATGATGACATAAATCTTGACCTGCGAGTGGCTACAATGCCCACACGTTTTGGCGAAAGGGCAACATTCAGATTATTAGGTTCAGATACCGAGTCTTTAACGTTGTCACAAATTGGTATGTCCAACGCTGATTTGGATAGATTTCAACATGCTATAGCACAACCACACGGCATGATTTTGATTACCGGGCCAACCGGCAGTGGAAAATCTACTAGTTTATATTCGGCGTTAAAATCTATCGCCAGCACAGATATTAATGTTATGACCGTTGAAGACCCTGTTGAATACGTGATGGAGGGGATCTCTCAAGTACAAGTGAGTAATAAAGTTTCTTTTTCGGATGCGCTTCGAGCTTTTCTTAGACACGACCCCGATGTGATTATGCTGGGAGAAATTCGTGATGGTGAAACAGCGAATGCCGCAATGAAAGCGGCGATGACGGGTCACCTTGTTTTTTCTACCCTGCATACGAATTCATCGCTTTCTGCTGTTTCAAGATTACGCGATTTAGGTGCAGAGTCTTACCTTATCGGTTCGACCTTATTGGCAGTTATATCACAGCGATTAGTTAAAAAACTATGCAATTACTGCAAAATACAACGTCCAGCGACGCAGAGCGAAATTATCCTATTAGATGCGCCGAATAATCTGATGCTATTTGATGCCCATGGATGCCCGCACTGTAGAAACACCGGTTATGCAGGGCGAATTGCGATATTTGAAACGTTATGGGTAGATAAAAAACTGGCTGGTCTAATTGGTCAAGACGTCAGTGAAGCGGTGTTAATGGAAAATAGTGTTGGCTTTAATAGCCTGTCTGACGATGGCATTAAAAAAGTCATACAGGGCGTTACTACACTTGTTCAACTTCAAAAACTCGCTTTAGTGGGTCAAGAGCAGTCATCCACTGACAGTGAAGCGGGTAGACTATGAGTACCTATCAATATATTTGCTTGAATCAAAATAAAAAACGTGAGGTTGGTACGTTAGATGCCAGCAGTCAAGGCGTAGCGGCAAATATATTGAGAGAGCGTGGTTTACGCGTTTTAGAACTTGCTATTGTTAATAGCAGTGCAGCTCTCAATAGTTCTGATATTTCAGTGATTCTGGCGAATATTTTGCCTATTAGTACAGGACAAAAGATTTTTTTCTTCCGTCAGCTCGCTTTAACGCTGCGTTCTGGTTTGTCCCTTACAGAAAGCTTAGAAATACAACAAAATTTATTTAGCGGTCGTTTGGTTGAAGTGGTTAAGAATATTAACCAACAAGTTCGCTCTGGTAATAGTTTATCTGATGCTTTTGCGACTCACAAAAAATTGTTTCCTGCTATGGCTGAGCACTTAATACGAAGTGCAGAGGCTACCGGAGAGTTAGATGTGGTGATGGAACGTATCGCCACTCATATTCAAAAGAAACAGGATTTATCGCGACAAACCATGTCAACAATGCTTTATCCGGGCATAACTATGTTGATCGCTGTCGGTATGTTTTATATGTTGGTGACCAAGGTTATTCCAAAGTTTGCGGAATTTTTTGAAAAAGCGGGTAAGACAATGCCTCCAGAAACACAATCAATGGTTAACCTGGCTAAATTTTTTAATGACTGGGGTTTAGTGATTACAGGAATTATTATCGTCATTATTATGGGTCTATCATTTTGGCATACCATGCCGAAAGGGCGGTTAGTGCTAGATAAAATTATGCTAAAAATACCTATTCTTGGTTCTGTTATTATTTTTGGAGCTATGTCACAAATCAGTTGGACCTTGTCTATGTTGTTAAATAGTGGGCTTACCTTATTAGACTCTTTAGGAATCATTAGAAGTCTGGTTGGTAATCAAGTTATTTCAGATGACATTGAGAAAGCGAGGCTGGGAATTCTTAGTGGCAAAAATTTTGGCGCAAGCCTTGAAGGTTCATCGTTTACGCCATTAGTTCAAAATTTAATTACTGTAGGTGAAAAGTCGGGAAGTTTAGTGCAGGTATTACAAGAGTCTGGTGCCCATTATGAGGAGGCTTTAAATCACAAAAACAAAGTATTGAGTGGTTTAATGGAGCCTGTTTCTATTCTTCTGATTGGTGGCATGGTGGCTTATGTTTATATTGCCTTTTTTAAGGCGATTTTTGCTTTATCGGGATAGTGGTAAAAAATGATTTTTAAAAAAAAACACACACCTAATTTATCCATTAAATTGATATTTTGTCTGCTGTCATGCCAGCTATATTTTAATGATGTATCGGCCATGGATGCGCAATCTCAGCCTCAATCAGCAGCCATTAAACGGGATCCGTTTGCGCCGTCCCAAAAAATATTAACTAGCATGGTTTCGACTTATACAGATAATAGCCGCTCTGCTTTTGTAAGCTCTGGCGTATTAACTAAGTTGCCACCGTTAAAACTTCGTGGCGTAGTTAAGCCTGATGGTGAAAATACTGTCGTTGCGTTACTTGAAGTGGGTGGGTCGGGTAAACAAATTCATATGGTTAAGATTGGTGACGAGATTGCTTTTGATCGAAATGATCCCAGTCTAGTTTTTAAAATTAGAGCGATTGACCGTCTGAGTGTCATTGTTGAAGTCGGCACGCTAGGCGATGTGATTATCGTACGCTAGCGATTAAGGGTAAAAATTATGCATTGGAATAGAAAAATATTAAATTTTGCTTTGGCAGGTATACTTTTTTTAGGCGTTTCTTCTGTTACTGTTGCCGCTAGGCAACTTGAGAAAATAGAATTTCAAGACGCACCGCTTACCGAGGTTGTGAAAGTGTTGACTGAACTTTCAGGTAATAACATTATTGCTACACCCTTGGCTGGTATGACTAATGTGAATATATTCTTGAAAGGAATATCTATTCATGAAGCGATCGAAAGTATTTGTCGAATTAATGATTTGTGGTATCGCCAAGATACCAACGGTACTTATCGGTTGATGACTAATGAGGAATACAGTAAAGACCTTGTTATCCACAAGAGTGAGGAAACGAAAATTTATACAGTCTATGGTCCAAATTTATCATTTATAGGTGAGTCAATAGAAAATCTTTATGGCGAGCGTGTAGAGTTAACCTATTCTGGTAAGAATGCTCTTTTTACTTCTCAAGACAGTAATAATTCTAATAATGATCGAAACAATAACAATAACAATAACAATAACAATAACAATAACAATAATAACTCTTCTGATAATTCTTCATCTGGATCTGGGTCTAGTAGTAGCGAAAAAGTCACAGAAAAGTTGAGTGTTGATCAACTGGCAGGGCTAAAAGTTGAAGGTCTTGGAATGAATGTAATTTCAAGTAACGCACTGCATAACTTATCGGCTCAGCGTCAACCTATTTATGTCACGGTTGTGTTAGAGCATAACTTAGTTATGGTTCGTACTGGCGATAAAGTGGCTTTAGACAGTATTACTGAGCTAGTTAAAAGTATAGACAGACCTGTGCCTCAAGTACTGTTGGAAATGAAAGTGATGGATGTGTTGTTAGGGGATGATTATCAGTCGTTATTTGATGTGGGAATTAACGATGTAAACTTGTCCAGTCAATTTGTTAACGATGCCACCGGTGGCTTGGATTTAGGTGGCGGTGCTCCCTTAGGCGGCGGTTTAATGTTCTCATTTATAAGTGATCATCTTACGGCGAATTTGGAATATTTAGATGAGAAAAAGCGTATTAGTGTGTTGTCTACGCCAATGATTATGGCGGCTAATAATCGAGCTGCAAAACTTTTTGTTGGTGAAGAAGTTGTTACTGTGAATGGTTATACAAGTGGAGCGGGTGTCTCATCTACCGGTACTAACGTAACAGTCAATAATAACAATATAATTCCTATTACTTCTGTTGAAGAGGTTGGTAATACCATAGCAATTTTACCTAATATAAATAGAGACGGCACGGTGACTATAACGTTTACTCAGCAGATCTCTAGCGTGAAAAACAATGCGGCTTCAATAGCGGTTGTCTCAGGGGGTAGTTTGTTTAATTTACCACTAGATACTATCAGCACGGCGCAAATTGTGGGCACTGTGATTGCAAAAGACGGCCTGACGTTTGCGATCGGTGGGTTAGTTCGAGAGACTGTTTCTGATAAAGACGCTTATGTACCTGGTTTATCGGCATTACCTAGTTTTGGTGATCTATTTGCCAATACCAGCAATTTGAATGAACGCAGCGAGCTTATCCTATTGATTACGCCACATATTATGCATGATTTGAATCAAAGTGAATCCAGTCAATTGCTGCCACGCCAAGTCAATCTTGATCCGGTAAAATATATCGCCGTTCAATGTCTTACTGCTTGTAAATAAGAGAACTGGGAAAATGAATAGATTATTCAAAGTTATTTTCATCATAGCCACCTTAGTGCTTGTGGGATGTACTAAACAGATTATAAAGAGCGGTGTTAACGATAATGCCGAATCTGAAATTAATTTAATGCACAGTTATTGTTATAAAAATCTTTACGGAAATCTAGTCACTAATGCTAATTACTCTATAGCGTATAAATGGTGTGCTATGAGTGCTGAGCACGGATATCCGAAGTCACTTACCTTGCTGGCTGAGATGTATTATTTAGGCTTGTATGTTGAACAAAATTATCAGCATGCTCATGATTATTACCTTATGGCTGCGGATAAGAATAATGCCCATGCCCAGTGGATGCTCTATGACATTTACAGCAACGGTTTGGGCCGAGAGGCGTCGGAGTCAGAGGCAAAGGAATGGCTGTTTAAAGCAGCAAGTAGTGGGCACGAGAGAGCTATAAAGCAAGCCGCTCTGAACGAACAGCAGCAATAGTTTTTTGGCGGCCTCGAGTCGTTAACTCAGAGTATCGGTCACTAGGGTATCAGTAATATTACCGAATTTTTCGTTAACTATGAGTATGTTTGTTTGTGCTATGTTGGTGGCTAATCGTGTGTGTTTAGCACTGTTATTTTGGAACTTATGTATTTAGATCTTATATAAGTTTGACCGAGTATGGCTTTCAATAACGAGCGACCATAGCGTTCACGTGATTGTTCTTGGGTTTGTATACGATCGTGTACGTGCATCTAGGCGCACAGCCAAGTCTCTATGATATGAGCTTTTAACCGGTGTATTCTGGAATATGCTCTGGGTTCTGCATTTAGTGCACATTAGCTCTTTTTAGGCGAGTAAACATTAGTGTTAGGCGGGGAGCTCAAAGACGAGGATGGCCGATAACCAAAGTATAGCGGGCTGTTTAGCCGACATATGAGCCAGCAACCTTCCTGTTGAGCTAGATACCATCATACTTGTTAAAACAGGCCCTTCGTGGGTCACTAGTGGAGCTTCACTTTAGCGATTATAGGCCCAATTGAGTGTGCGCTACAGCAGCGCATAAACCCGTAGTTTAAAGCACGACAGAAAAACTCAGTGTCTCGCCTTCCTGTACTTGCTGATTAGCGTTGCATCGCAGCATTAGCTCTATTTGCGTGTCTGCCTCAATATGACAAATGCCGCGTAATAATGTGCTGTGCCCTTGTGGATGCACGGAGACAATTTTTGCATTAAAACGGCCGTTGCCTGCAAGCTGAAGATGCTCTGGACGCACTAAAAATACTCCGGCTTTATTTGCCGGCACGTTTAGAGCCTTGGCCTGTATTTGAGTTAATACCACGCCATCACCAATAAAATTAGCCACGTAGTTTGTTTCGGGTTGTCGATAAATTGAATCTGCCGAACCCCATTGCTCAATTTTGCCCTGATGCATAACGCCAATTATATCGGCAAAAGCGAAGGCTTCTTGCTGATCATGCGTGACCATTAACGCCGTTATGTTTTGTGCTTTGAGCAATTGACGTAAATCATGTGCCAGACGTTCACGTAAATGTAGGTCGAGATTAGAAAATGGCTCATCGAGCAACAGCAACGCCGGTTTAGGTGCTATAGCGCGTCCGATAGCAACACGCTGCTGTTGACCACCAGAAATTTGATGCGGATATTTTTTCGCCTCTGATGATAAGTCTAACAAGCGCAGCGTATCGTGAATAATGCTTGCATGTTGCTGGCGATCAATCTGGCTATTTTTTAAACCAAAGCCTATATTGGCTGCTACGGTTAGGTGCGGAAACAAGGCGTAATCTTGAAAAACCATGCCGATGCGACGACGCTCAACAGGCAGTACTTGTTGCTCACCAAAGGCCTGAATTTTACCTAAGTAAATACTGCCTTCGCTGGGTGTCTCAAAACCTGCAATACATCGTAATAACGACGTTTTACCGCAACCTGAGGCCCCCAGTAAACAAGCAATTTGCCCTTGCGCTAATGTTAAACTGGCCTGACTCAATACCGCATTAGGCGACTGTGGATAAACTAAAGATACTTGGCTAACCGATAATGTAGAGTCGCTCATAATATTACTGTGTTTTGCTGTTTGAGTGCATTGATGCGTTTAACCAAATGACGGGTATTAAACCCACTAAGACAATGGTGATAACGGCCGGTGCCGCATTGGCTAACTGTTCATCATTTGCCAGTTCAAAACTTCGCACTGCCAGCGTATTAAAATTAAATGGCCTCAAAGCCATGGTAGCCGGCAGTTCTTTTAACGTATCGACGAACACTAACAAGCCTGACGACAGCAAACTGGTTTTTAACAGAGGTAAATGTACGCGCCAAATAATGCCTGAGGTTTTTTCACCTAAGGTCTTGGCGGCTTCATCAATGTACGGCGTTATATTATCCATAGCGGTATTTATGTTGCCCAAAGATACCGCCAGAAAACGTATTAAATAGGCAAATACTAACATCACCAAGCTGCCAGAAAAAATCAGCCCCGTTTCAATGCCGAAATGCGCGGCTTGCTCATGAATAAAATGGTCAAGCGTTGAGAAAGGCAACATAACACCTACGGCAATAATTGTGCCTGGTAATGCATAACCTAAACCGGCTAAAAAAACTAAGCTGGCCGTAAAGCGATTGGGCCGAGTAAAGCGTTGCATATACGCAAAAGCTAAGGCAATTATTACCGCTAATAAGGCCGTAATGCTGGCCAGTTTTAAACTGTTCAGCGTTAACTGCCAAAATGTTGCATCAAAAACTTGTTCAGCTTCTACTATGGTCCAATACGCCAACTGAATAAACGGCAGTAAAAAGCCTAGCATAACGACCACAACACAAAACAATTGTGCCAATAGTTGATTAACTGAGTTTAATTTTACCGCTGTAATGACACGGCCCCCTTGTTGCACATATTTAGCTTTGCGTCGGCTAAATTGCTCGAGACCTAATAAAAACAGTACCACTACCAACAATAGCGAAGATAACTGACTGGCGGCTAATCCATCACCTAGGCCAAACCATGTTCTAAAAATACCGGTGCTAAATACGTTAACCCCAAAATATTGCACTGTTCCGTAATCAGCCAAGGTTTCCATCAGCGCCAACGACAATCCAACAACAATAGTTGGCCTTGCCAAGGGTAGGCTGATGTTAAAGAAACGTTGTCTGGCGTTTAGACCCGCTAACTGCCCAGCCTCAAATAGGCTGGCGGATTGATTGGCAAAAGCGGTGCGTGCTAAAAGATAAACATAGGGATAAAGTACTAAGGACATCATGCATATTGCACCGCCTAAGCTTTTAATTTCAGGGAAGTAATAGTCGCCATAGCCCCAATCGAAAGTATGTCGAAGAAAGCTTTGCAACGGGCCAGAAAAGTCTAATAACCCAGTATAAGTGTAAGCAATAATATAGGCCGGCATGGCCAACGGCAGTACTAATGCCCAAGCAAAAAAGCTTCTTCCAAAAAAATCACAGCGGGCAATGAGCCAAGCACTGGTAATACCTATTGAGGTAACCCCTACTGCAACTCCCATGACCAAATAAAAAGTGTTCGTCACATACTCTAGTAATACCGTGTCAACTAGATGTGACCAAGTGTCTTTTTCATTGGCCATTACTAAGCTAGCCAACACCGTGAATACCGGTGTTAGGAAGCTAATGACTAATAGAATTAGCGGCCAACACCATAACGGCAGGCTCTTTAATTGGCGCCAATTTTTACTGAACAAGAGAATCAGCTTTTTTAATTAACGCCAACCGGCCTTATCCATTAATTTTACGGCTTGGGCATTTAGCTCACCTAGACGCGACAAGTTAATTTGATCTGCTTTAAAAGTTCCCCAAGACTCTAATAACGGGCTATATGCCACGCCCTGCCTCACTGGGTATTCATTGTTAGTTTGTGCATACCAAGCTTGCGCTTCTTCGGATGCTAAAAACTCTAATAACTTAACTGCAGCTGCTCTATTTTTAGATGACTTTATAATGCCGGCACCTGAAATATTCACATGCGTTCCTCGTCCGCCTTGGTTAGGCCAAAATATACTTATTTTAGCGGCGGCTTCTTGCTGATCTTTATTATTGCCATTAATCATGCCGGCTAAATAGTAGGTGTTTGCTATGGTGACATCACAAATGCCATTGGCAACAGCCTTAATCTGATCACGATCACCGCCTTTAGGAGGCTGCGCAAAGTTTTTCACGAAGTCTTGTAAAAATTGACCTGTTTTAGCCGCTTCATCTGCCGCCAACATAGATGCAACCAAAGATTGGTTGTATATGTTAGATGACGACCGAATGCAGACCTTACCTTTAAATTCAGGTTGGGCTAAGGCTTCATAAGTGGATAATGACTCCGGCTTGACGCGATCAGTACTGTACATAATGGGTCTGGCACGTGTTGATAAACCAAACCACTGATTATCAATATCGCGCAAATACGCCGGTATGTGCTGATTTAAATAGCTAGAGTCGACCGACTGCAACATACCAGCTTGTTTAGCTCGGTATAAACGTCCTGCATCTGTGGTTAGCAACACATCAGCGGGAGTTAATTTGCCCTCATTCAGCAAGCGCGCGAGTAATGCATCAGCCTTGCCTGTGACTAAATTTACCTTAATGTCGGTGGCTTGGGTAAATTGATCTAACAGGGGCTTGATCAACATTTCTTTGCGAGCCGAATATATATTAACCTCACTGGCCGATGTAATAACACTGCTTAAACTGAACATGAGTGCAAAAATTAATGTGGTTGGCTTTAACATAATTGAGATGTCATCTTGTAAGAGAGTGTGTGATAATTATAACTGGTTGAGAATAATTCGCATTAAAAAAATGCCCCGAGACGCGTGTGCACCACAGGGTATTATTGCCTATTTTTATTGCGCATTCTATAAATCTATAAGTAATGTAACCGCACATTCAAATAACCGTCAGAAATCTTACCTTGCGGCATCTGAGTGGTAAATCCCAAACATTCAGCACTTACATATCTGGACCGTATATAAGATCAGCCTGTTAGGCTCGTTATTTTTGTTAAATGATAAATGGCTATAGCTGTTAGGCCTTATCGTTAAAACAGTCTTATACGAGGAGTTTTGTGAGGTTACCGCTCAGTATTGAGCTTTGTTGGCGACGGTATATGTTTGTACATTAACTATATGATTTTCATCACGGTAATTTAATCACTTTTAAGGTGCAATTAGTGAGTAAAGACCAACTGACTTTGGCTTGTTTACGGTAATGGTGAGTGAATTTGATAGTGGGTGGTTGTTTGGGATGGATTAGCGAGTGCATAAGATTCTCTTCTTGAAATGTTTGTAGCACCCATAAATAAAGAACGCTTAAAGTTCAATCACAATGGATAGGCTCAAGGTATTAAAACTTTCCGGCCTCGATCCAGCGGCTAGCGCAGCCGATATTGAATCTGTGTTGGCACAAAAGTACTGGTAATTGTAATAAAAGTGCGAGATTGCTCCCCAAGACGCTATTAAAGTCAATGAGGCTCTTATGAAAAGCCAGGAACAACTTAAACGCAGCAGTCATAGTTTGCTGAATAAAACTAATCCGGCTGACTTACCGCTAATACAGGGCAATACTGCTGGTGCGGCAAGCCAGCTGCAGCTGGGCCAAATTCTGGCTAATCGCTATTGTATTAAAGAGCCAATCGGCGCTGGTGCTTCGGGCGCGGTCTACGCCGCCTTTGACCAAACCCGCAATAAAGACATCGCTTTAAAAGTATTACTGCCCGAGCTGACCAGTAGCGAGCGCTTTTTAGATGGGGTGCGTTTAGCTAAAAATTTTTCTCATCCCTGTATCGTTAATGTCTTCGATGTGCAAAGTTATGGTCGAGGTGATCAGGCCCAGTGGTTTATCACCATGGAGCTGCTCGAGGGTCAAAACCTGCGCAGTTTTCTCGACAATCATGAGGCTAATTTTACCCCCGTCGATATCGATGAAACTATAGAAATAATTGCCAAGCTCTGCGATGCGCTGGAATATGCCCATGGCAAAACCGTACATCGCGATATTAAGCCCGAAAACATCTTTCTTATCGAATCTGGTGAAATTAAATTGATGGACTTCGGCATCGCCCACTTAATGAGTAATTCCCCGCGCGCTCAAACCGGTGTCGCCATGGGTACGGCTTGCTATAAGGCGCCGGAACAAATGAAAGGCTGCGTCGACATCGATGGTCGCGCCGATCAGTATGCGCTCGGCATATTGATGTATGAAATGTTGTCGGGAGAGGTGCCCACCCGTCGCATAGAGCTGTTAAATAAAGTCCGTAAGGATGTGCCGGCGGGTTTGTCGAAAGTCATAGATAAAGCCCTGTCGCCTAAAGTCGATGATCGTTTTGCGGATATTGTTGAATTCGGACTGGCGTTAGCTAAGAAGGATGTGGGGCTACTGGGCTTTTCGATCACAAAGTCGGTTAAAGGCTTAGGCATTGTCGCTGGGGTTGTGGTTGCTGTGCTATTGGTCGGCGGTTTGACGCGTCCCGGTAGCCTCGCTGATGTTTGGACTTCAATCAAGCCGGTATTCAAAGAAGAAATCGCCCACCAAAAAGGCTCGGTCATCAAGAGCCTCGGCGAAATTACAAACGACCAACAGTGGCTGCGAAATGGTCAGCGACAGCTTTTTAGCTACCTATGCGAGGCGCAGCGAATCGATTCACCTGATGTAGATGCACTGGTTCACCGGCCAAGCCTAACCGACAACGCCATTTTTGCAGGCTCGCAGATTACTGAACTCGAAGGCGAGTACGATGGCAGAAACTCTGCTGCGTGAAAGTGCCTTTGCGTAAGCACAAAGGGGTATGGATGCAGTGCGCGACGGTTATAAAAATTTGAGGAAATTTTTACCGCGGCAGAAGATTTGTATGAGGGTAAATGCCAAGTTGATTACGCCGTATCTACCAGTGAGTATGTTTCTGTAGCAGAGGTGGCGGCTCGGCAAGCTAAAGCCGTCAAAGCCAAAGAGCAGCGCTAAGCCTTTCAGGGCCCCGCCTTGTTAAAAAAACTCACCGGAACCATGGTTAGCATTCCAACCGGCAGCTTACAGATGGGGTCAATGCATAGAGATGATGAACAACCAATACACAGAGTCAATATAAACGCCTTTAAAATGAGTGAGGCCAAGGTTAACTGGGCGCAGTATCAACCCTGTGTCGATGCGGGTGTTTGCCCTAATGCGAGCGATCAAGCCTGGGGTAAAGGAGAGCGCCCGGGTAATCAATGTCAGCTACAATGACCTAACTGAAAACTACAATCCTTGGTTAAATAAACAGACAGACAGATAAGACCTTTCGTTTGCCGCAAGGGCAGGCTCTAGTTCGAAATATTCTTGGGGCAATAGTATCAATTGTTCGCAGGCGCGCTATGGTTACGCCAGCGATGAGTGCGGCAAGCAAAAATCGACTGATCCTGTTAAATCTTTTCCATCAAACGCTTTTGGTTTGTACGATATGCACGGCAATGTTTGTGAGTTGACTCAGGACTGTTGGAACGGCAGCTATAGCGGTGCGCCAAGTAATGGCAGTGCTTGGACGAGCGGTGATTGTAGCAAACGAGTGCTGCGCGGCGGCTCTTGGAGCAATTATCCGGATGGCCTTCGCTCCGCTAACCGCTACTTTAGTTCGGCTGTGGTTCGAAATAGCTTTAACGGTTTTCGTCTTGTTCAGGCTCTATAGTGTAGCGAAGGTTGCGCTTTGGGTATAAATAACCAATCGCATATTTACGGAACCGTCAGAAACGCTGCCTAGCGGTATCTGAGTGGCTAATCGTGAGCATTCAGCACTTATATATTTAGACCGTATATAAGGTTAACCGGCTATTTCTATTAAATAATGAATGGCCATCGCTGCGAGTGCATGTGGGTAATAAAGCGGAAGTTAACGCATCGGCTTTGTTTATACCTGTGGATAAATATCATACAGGCGTGAGCTTGTTAGCGTCGTCGCGCTGGCGCAATGAGAGGTGTAATACACAGGTAGACCGCTAGCGCCGCTCCATAACGGCTAGGCCTCCTATTTACGCCGAAAAATACTGTCTCGATCTGTTTGCTTTCACCTAATAGCGTTAACGTATAAATACACCAGTAAAAAAAAGCCCCACCGGATCGATTGATCCGGTGGGGCTTTTTTTTACTGGAAACTAGTATTACAGGCCGGGTATTAGCGCCATAGTCGCCGCGACATGGCTATTGATGATGTCAATACGCTCATCATTGGTCCAGTTGTTATCAATTTTCTTGCTGGCAGTGCCGCGCCAGACAACATTGTTGGTCTTAGGATCGACTAGGTCGATCAGCAGCTGGCCTTCCACGTACTGTTGCACACTGATGTCGTTGCCGTAGTTGTTGCCGTAGCTCATGCTCATACTGCTGCGGCGATAGCCCCCATAGCTACCATAGCTGTAACCCGTGTTGTAGTTACGTACGCGGGTCTTGTCTTTTGAGGTGATGTGAAAGGAGATCAGGATGTCGGCCTGCTCGCGAGTCACCGGAGCGAGATTGCGCTTGTCCATCTCAAAACTGATGGCATTTTCAATGCGCTGGTCGGTTAGGCTGGAGCCTGGTTGGCCGAGATAGTCCGCCTCTTTATCGGGAATCATGTAATAATTTTTGATACTGGAAAAATTATAGCTCTCGTTATAATCGGCATCGACTTTAGGCGCAGAAGCACAGCCGATAAAGGCGAGAGCGGAGATCACTAAACCGAGTTTTGCGGTTAGGGAAAAGAGATTGCTCATAAAAATATCCATTTGAAGGGGTAAGGGTCAAGCCTAGTATACAAAAGTTATCTTCTAGTTCCATGTCATAATAGCGCCAATTGATTATTGGGCGAAGATTATGGTCTTAAATAGATATTTGCTGGCTCTGTGCTTATTGTCATCTGGGCTTTCAATAGCCGCTGAACTGCAACAGGTTACCGTGGTCGATGCGGCCTATCAGTCGCGCTATCAAACTTGCGTGCTACGTTTGATTGAAACGTCGACTGATCGGCGCGCCGAGACGATTAAAGACCAGTGCAGAGCCGAGAGTCGGGCGCTTAAGGAAGTTGTGGCGGCCTCGCCACTGGATGTGCGCATACAAGATGAGTCAGAGACTATGCTGGCCGATTTTGTACTCACTCCGCACAAGCCCAATTATATTCTGCCGATCTCTTATAATCAGAACCCCAATGATATTTTGGCTCGAGAAAGTGGAGACGAACGGCTCGCACTCGATAGCAATGAAGTTCAGTTTCAAGTGAGCTTGAAGGTCCCAGTGGCGAGTAATATATTTGCCACTGAATGGGATATCTATGGGGCTTATACCGGTCGTTCGTTTTGGCAGGCATACAATAATGAGGCTTCATCACCCTTTCGCGATACCAATCACGAGCCTGAAGCTTGGTTATCCCGACCATTGGAGTTTCAGTGGGGGGGCTTGAGCGCGAAGGCGTTACGGTTAGGGTTTGTACATCAATCAAATGGCCGCTCGCAGTTACTCTCGCGCAGCTGGAATCGCGTGTACGCCGACTTTATTTTTCAAGTGGATGATCTTTCCTTCTCTTTTAAGCCCTGGTATCGAATTGATGAGGACGAGAAATCAGATCGGAACGACCCTAGTGGTGATGACAACCCCGATATCGAAGACTATATGGGAAAATTTGAATTGCTGAGCGCTTATAAAGTGGGTCAGCACACCTTCTCGTTAATGCTACGCAATAATTTAAAGTCCGACAATTACGGTGCCGCTGATTTAAGTTGGAGCTTTCCAATTAATGACAAGATGAAAGGCTATGTGAAATATTTCAATGGCTATGGTGAAACGCTGCTGGATTACAATCATCGCAGCAACCGCTTGTCGGTGGGTTTTGTAGTGGCAGATTGGTTGTGAATAACACGTTCATAGCCTAGGATTTTGAATTAGCCTCTAAACTTAAGTTTTAAATCACTGGTGGGAATACTGACACAGGGGAGAATCTCGTCATCGTTGATCCAGGCCATAGGTTCTTTGATATAGGTGACATGACCTGAGATTTTTTTACAGCGGCAGGCGCCGCAATAGCCTTCACGACACTGGTAGGGCACTTGTATGTTTTGCGCTTCCAGTGACTCGAGTAAGTTTTTAGCACTGCGAAAGTGAACCTGTTGCGGCTCTAAGGTATCGGTTGCGATGTTGATAGTAAAAACTGGCTTGGCCATGCCATCAAATTCGTACTGAGGCGCAGGTTCAGGTTGTTCAGGATTTACTAGTGGCAGTTGTAGTTCGGTTTGAGTTTTTGGTAGTGCGGTTGGTGTAGCGTCGGGCTCCAGCTGAAAGTCTGGTTTTTGTGTGCCGGCCAAACCATCGAGGCAGAAATCATCAGCTTGTCCCGATGGCGTCACTGGACTATTGGACATAGTTAAAGTGAGAAATCGCCAAAGTCGTCAGTGTCAACTTCCGAGTCGATAGCACCGACTAAATAGGAGCTGATTTCCGATTCTTGTGGCGCAACTTGGACGTTGTCGCTCACCAGCCAGGCGTTCATCCACGGTAACGGGTTGGATTTTGCATTGGGAAATATGGTGTCGAAGCCAACCGCAATTAGGCGCTGGTTGGTAATATATTCCACATACTGCGATAAAATTTCTTTGTTCAAGCCAATCATCGAGCCGTCTTTAAACAAGTAGTCGGCCCAGTCTTTTTCTTGCTGCGCCGCATCAGCGAACATCGCGATGACCTCTTGCTTACACTCGGCAGCAATTACAGCCATTTCTGGGTCGTCTCTACCCTGTGCGAACAATTGCATCATGTGCTGAGTGCCGGTCAGGTGCAGAGCTTCATCGCGGGCAATCAGCTTAATGACTTTGGCGTTACCTTCCATCTTAGTGCGCTCGGCAAAGGCGAAAGAGCAGGCAAAGCTGACATAGAAGCGAATGGCTTCAAGAATATTGACCGAGGCGACGGTTAGGTAGAGCTTTTTCTTGAGGTCATGCATGTTAACTTCAACAGTTTCGCCATTGATGATATGGGTACCAACACCGAAACTGTTATAGACATTAACCCCTTCAATAAGCGCATCGTAATACTCGGACACGCTTTCGGCGCGCTCGGTAATCTGCTTATTGTTCATAATGTCATCGAACACTTCCGCTGGATTCGGAATAATATTGCGAATAATGTGGGTATAAGAGCGTGAGTGAATAGTTTCACTAAAGGACCAAGTTTCGATCCATGTTTCAAGCTCCGGCAGAGATACAATCGGGAGCAGAGCGACGTTAGGTGAGCGGCCCTGAACAGAATCGAGTAGGGTCTGATACTTCAGGTTACTGATGAAAATATGTTTTTCATGCTCAGGCAACTCGGCGAAATCACCGCGGTCACTAGATAAGTCGACTTCTTCTGGTCGCCAGAAAAATGACAGCTGCTTTTCAATCAGCTGTTCAAAAATAGGATATTTTTGCTGGTCGTAACGCGACACATTGACGTTCTCACCAAAAAACATTGGCTCTTTTAAAACATCAAAATGTTTTTTATTAAATGTCTGATAGGTCATATGCGGTTACTTTAAAAAGCTAAATTAATGTGTCGATGAATGTGCAAAACAAATACAGCACCGACGCGACTATAGTGAAATAGACGCGCCTCGGAGTGCTTGTTAGAGTTTGCAGGCGCCGCCTTCACAGCCTTCATCCAGGTCTGTCTGGCTATCACTCGCCCCGTCTCGGGTGTTGTGATAATAAAGAGTCTTTAAACCCAGTTTATAACTGCTCAGCAGATCTTTGAGTAATATCTGCATCGGCACTTTATTGTCCGGGAATTTGGACGGATCGTAGTTAGTATTGGCTGAAATCGCCTGATCGACGAACTTCTGCATAATACCCACAAGTTCTAAATAACCTTGGTTGTTAGGAATGTCCCACAGTAATTCGTACTGGTCGCGCAGTTCGAATAAGTCCGGTACCACTTGCTTGAGGATGCCATCTTTTGAGGCTTTTACCGACACGTAGCCACGCGGTGGCTCTATGCCGTTGGTGGCATTAGAAATTTGCGAGGACGTTTCCGATGGCATTAGTGCGGTTAGAGTAGAGTTACGTAGGCCGCTAGTTTTAATCTCTTGGCGCAGCCCTTCCCAATCTAAGTGCAGTGGCTCGTTGCAGATGGCATCGAGATCTCTCTTGTAATTATCGATTGGCAATTCGCCGGCTGCGTAGCGAGTGTCGCTAAATTTGCGGCAGGTACCGTACTCTTTTGCCAGCTTATTCGAAGCCTTCAGCAGGTAAAATTGAATTGCTTCAAAGGTTCGGTGAGTTAGACCTTTGGCCGAACCATTGGAATACTTAACACCGTTTTTAGCCAAATAGTAAGCGTAGTTAATAACACCTACACCCAAAGTTCGACGGTCCATAGAGCCTTTTTCGGCCGCAGGAACTGGGTATTCTTGGTAGTCCAGCAGGCTGTCGAGAGCGCGCACCAACAAGTCAGCTAGTTCTTCTAACTCACTCAAGTCATTGAGTTTACCGAGGTTAAAGGCCGCCAGTGTACATAGGGCAATCTCGCCTTCGGTATCGTTGATATCGGTTAGTTCTTTAGTCGGCAGGGCAATTTCCAAACACAGATTAGACTGGCGAATGGGGGCCTTGGCCGGATCAAATGGGCTGTGGGTATTGCAGTGGTCAACGTTTTGCAAATAGATACGCCCGGTAGAGGCGCGCTCTTGCATAAACATCGAGAACAGCTCAACGGCTTTAAGTGTTTTCTTGCGAATCGCAGGGTCGTTCTCGTAGATATTGTAAAGACGCTCAAACTCTACTTGGTCGGCAAAGAAGGCATCGTAAAGGCCCGGGACGTCCGATGGACTGAATAAGCTGATGTTGCCGCCTTTGATCAAGCGCTCGTACATCAACTTGTTGAACTGCACACCGTAATCTAGGTGGCGGACACGATTCTCTTCTACGCCACGGTTGTTCTTAAGTACCAGTAACGACTCTGCTTCGATATGCCATATGGGATAGAACAAGGTCGCTGCGCCGCCGCGTACACCGCCTTGGGAGCAGCTTTTAACCGCGGTTTGAAAATGCTTATAAAAAGGAATGCAGCCGGTATGAAAGGCTTCGCCGCCGCGTATTTCTGAGCCTAAGCCACGAATTCTACCCGCGTTAACGCCAATACCAGCGCGATGGCTGACATAGCGCACAATCGCCGACGAGGTGGCACTAATAGAGTCGAGCGAGTCGCCGCATTCAATTAATACGCAGGAGCTAAATTGGCGGGTAGGCGTGCGGACACCAGCCATAATAGGTGTTGGCAGAGATATCTTAAAGGTGGATACGGCGTCGTAAAAGCGCTTGATGTAATCCATGCGCGTGTCTTGCGGATAAGAAGCAAACAGGCAGGCGCCGATCAATACATAGAGAAATTGTGGGCTCTCATAAATCTCGCCGTTGACGCGATTTTGAACCAGGTACTTACCTTCGAGCTGCTTTACGGCCGCGTAACTGAAGTCCAAATCGCGGCTATGATCGATGAAGGCATCCATCTGATCAAATTCTTCGGCGCTAAAGTCGCTGGTTAGTGAGGCATCATAGCGCTTGGCAGCAACCATGCTGGCGACGTGATCGGCCAGTTTGGGCGGAGTGTAACGGCCATAGGCTTTTTTACGCAGGTGAAAAATATTTAACCGCGCGGCTAAATATTGATAGTCTGGTGTCCACTCAGTGATTAAGTCGGCGGCCGACTTAATCACTGTCTCATGGATATCGCTGGTGGTAATACCGTCAGTAAAATGCAGGTGTGCCTTCAGCGCCACTTCAGACACAGAGACTTGATCCAGTCCGGCGGCAGCCCAGGTGATTACCTTGTGGATTTTGTCTAGGTCAATGGCTTCACAACGGCCATCGCGCTTCGTAATTTTTATATTACTGTTGTTCATTGCCAACCTTAAATATTTTAGAAGCAGGGTGTTTATTAAAGGAGGACGATAGCGGTCCTTGCGTCCTGAATACACATCCTTTGTGAATCGGGAGGTGTGTGCCGATACTGATTAGAAATAGGCCCAAACCTGATACAACACACTATATGGTGTGCTCGATGCCTTCGCAACACTATATGTTGTGTAAAGCCTGTGGATATCCTGAATAAAAGATGTGTGTGAGTGCTCACATATTTTATGGCCTTTATCTTCTTTGGGCTTAAAAAATGCAAGGCTTATAAACTTTTTTTAATCTAATATCGGCTTCAAACCTCATCTCAAGGTATGGCATTTTGGATGCCAGATGCTGTCGCGACAATTAAGGCTTGTTCATCGCTGGTAATCACTCGGCTTGATCTTTTTTAGAGGTAAAAATGATCAAGTTATGGCTTCTCGCGGTAAAGCTAAGTAATCTGGAGGTACACTATTAGGCATGTGGCTTGTGAAGCAGATTGAATTTTTTGAAATCAATAACCCCTGCATCGGTGTGTGTCAGAATGGCCCGCGCGGATTTTGTCAGGGTTGCTTTCGATCGCGCGAAGAGCGCCAGTATTGGAATGAGCTGGAACAGGATGTGAAACGCCAAATTGTTAAAGCGTGTGGCCAGCGCGAGCGTCGAGCTAACCAGGCTAAACTGGTTACATTGGAGGTTGATAGCGTCCCTTCGCAAAACGACCTTTTCTAATGGTTGGCAGTGGCAGTGGCTGTTGCTGTTGAATGCCGTCAACCAGTTGCGCGGTATGTTGTAGCGATTGTGATAAAACGCTGAGGTTATTGGATGTGGTTACCATGGCCGACTGAATGGGCTTGAGTATAAACTGATACACCAGTCCCAGTACCACAGCCAACAACAGTATTAACAATAGCCCCAGAATTGCGAGTGTCGTGGTTACTTGATTACCTACACCCTCTACTAAACTGAAGACAGGTTCACGGTTGCGATCCACGACTTCCTGCATTGTTTTGGGTAGCTCTGCCAGGGTATGGTTTACCGAAGTCGATATTTCCCCCACCTTAAGCAGAGTTTGGCCCAGCAGTTGCTGCTGCTCTGCGCTCATATTAGGGTTTTCGGCCAGCAGGCGAATGCTCTTAGCCAGTTCCTGTGTGGCCAATATCATGCGGTCTGCAGCTAAGGTCAATCCAGCCGTTTCAATACCGACATTGATGCGAACGTAAGCACTGTCTTGTGGCTCGGTTAATTCGGCGGCGATTTGTGCATGTGCCCCCTGTGCTAATAGCAGCGAGAGTACGGTGACCAGCGCATAAGCATATTGCATCAATTTAGTGCCCATTCTAGTGTCCAAACGAGTGTAATTAATAGAAACTACCTTATTAGGTCGACAATTGCAGCGGCTATTTATTCTTGAAGAGTACTCTATGTCTAAAGCTCGCCTCAGCGGCGCAGAAATACGTGAATTGAAACAAATCTTGGCGCGCGCCGGTGCGGTCGATTTACATTTTACTAAAGGCCTGATTACAGCCTTTACTTGTGTTGACAGTAGTGCCAATGCGGACTTTATCTACCATATGCTGTTGGGGGATAAAACTTCGCTGGCCGATGATATTTATGACAATACTAATTTTGTCGATTTGTTTGATCGTTTAACCACACAAACTATGGATGAACTCTACGAATATCGTTACAAGTTACCGCCCAAAACGCAATTTGATGTCGCTAATTTTGATCAAAATTTTGGCGATGAAAACCCTATAGCCAACTGGGCTAAAGGGGTGCATACCGGCTTAAGTTTTTGTCTGGGCCGAGCCGAAGCTGAGGATCAAGTCGAGCTGGTGGATGTGTATCAGCGCCTGCTGGCATTTGCGTGTGAGAGTATCTTTGTCTTTATTGATGCCGATGTCGCCAGAGCAGTATATGACAATTCCAGTTGGAAGGAGATTATGACTCTGCCCGAGATGATGGTACAGGCGCGCAGGCGTTTACCGTCAAATATTAAAGAGCTGATTGAGATGGCCTATATTCTCGTTACCGATGGCCCAGATGTGGAATGGGGCGATGATTTTTCGGGGTTAATAGCTGGGGCCGACGACAATATGCCGCCACAGCCGCCGGAGGGGTTTGAGTCTGAAACATTGGGTATCGTCGATCAGTTGTTGCAAGAGTCAGAACTGGAACGCGATAAAAAACGCCGTATCCAGCTTCTTGAGCAAGCGGTTAATTTGGGTCGGGCTCAGTTGGGCGCTGATTTTTTTGACGATAACGTTGGTTTCTTTTGGGGCTTAATTGAAACTCGGCCCTTTATGCGCGCACTGGTTAATCTTGCAGACGCTTATCGTCAGGCGCATATGCGCGACAAATCCCTGGTCTGTTATCGAGAGTGCCTGCAGTTGTGCCCGAGTGATAACTTGGGTGCGCGCTATTTATTGCCAGCCTTACTGATGGAAATGGGGCGTTATGATGAAACTTTGAGCTTTATTGACGAGTATTCAGATGAGCTAAGCTACAGTGCTTTTCTGGCTTATAGCCGCGCCCTGTGTTTAATCGCTTTGCAAACAAAGCCAGCTATTATCAATAAAGCGCTACGACAGGCATATGACTGTAATGCTGGCGTGCCTGATCTGTTGCTGTTAGAGGGAGACTTACCGCAGCCTGATTCACCCTATTGTGCGGCGGGTGACAGTAACGAAGCCATATTTTATGCGGTTGAAAACAGAATGCTGTGGCGTAACTTGACGGGCGCTTTGGCTCAATTAAAGGGCTATTGAAAAGGTTCCCTGCCTTTTTAATAGCGTCAAAAGTAAATTCTGATACTCATGCGTCTTCGGTGTTACCACATCATCCTTGTGGCGGTGACAGGCGGTCGAAATTTGGAGAATGTTAACAGACGGCTATACCTTGTCTAAAGCGGATGCAGTTTTTTAATGACGCCCTGTAAGCTAAACCCCGCTCGCACAGACAGCTTTTTTGCCGCCTGTTGCAGTGTTTTTTGTCCTGGCAATGGACTATTGCCAGCAAAAAGAATCCAGTTGCCACTTTGTGTAGTGCAGCTGTAAAGCTGGCTAAAGCGGCTGCGCAGTATTTCAATTAAGTCTCTATCGGTTTGGTGCTCGCGCCAGCAGTTTAATATTAGCCAGCCCTGGTGGTTCAAACACTCGCGGCACATATCCAGATATGACTCCTGCAGTTGTAAATCATCGACGCCATTACCGGTGTAAATATCACTAAAAATAAAGTCGAAATCGTCAGGTTCGCTGCGCTGTAAGTAATGCAAGGCGTTTTCATTGATGACCGCTAAGCGTTTTGAGCGAGGCAGCTCAAAATAGCGGAAAGCGACATCAATGACTTGTTGACGAAGTTCCACTGCAGTCAGCTGTAGCTGACTGTGTTGATATAAAAATCCTGCTAGTGAGCCTGCTCCCAAACCCAGTAGCAGCGCGCGTTTAGCCGATGGGTTAAGCAATAGAGCCAGAACCATAGCGCGGGTGTAGTCGTAGTGCAGCTGTGTTGGCGCCGCTTTAAGCATGCAGCTCTGGTGGTCGCCCTCGCCAAACGCTAGGCGGCGTTGATTGCCATCGTCTAATACCTGCACTGGGCCATATTCATCAAAACCACGAAAGATTTCTTTGCTGTTGCTGGACATAAAGACGGACATCTTAAAAATGGTGCAGTGTAACAGCGTGGGTGATCTACACTAAACACTCGTTATGGATGACGAAAGGAACTCGGCTATGCAATCCAACAATCGGTGGTTGTTGCTCTGGATAATACTGGTTACAGCTCCCACTCAGGCCGAGCTGTTTAAGTGGGTCGATGCTCACGGCCGCACTCACTACAGTGACTCGCCTCCTAAGGGCGGTCAAACGTCGCTTAAATATCATGCTCCAGCGGATAATCGCATCGCGCCCCCCGCCAATATTAAACCGCGCCCTAAAAGGGTTAAAAAAAAGCGCCATAAAAAGCGAACTCGCAAACGCGAGGACTGCAGTAAATATCAAACCCGTATTGATAAAGTGCAGCGCCAGTTGCGGGCCGGTTATAAAGCGGCCAGAGGGAACACACTTAGGGCGCGCCGCAGAGAGCTGAACAAGCAGCTAAGGCAGTGCCAAAAGGGGTGAGCATAAGGGACAGGTATCTAATTGTGCATTACTGGCGAGGTATCGCGCCCGGT
Source organism: uncultured Cellvibrionales bacterium (assembly GCA_913050115.1). Taxonomy (GTDB): domain Bacteria; phylum Pseudomonadota; class Gammaproteobacteria; order Pseudomonadales; family Cellvibrionaceae; genus UBA1124. The sequence continues at coordinate 58,386 of CAJWZU010000004.1, read as the reverse complement.
TATAAGGCAACCCCCCCATCTGTGAGCGACCGAGCAAAGTACCGACGACGTTAGCGCAATAAACATCCTTACCTGCCCTTTGTACACTTTACTTGGAGTTATCTACTCACAATAACTCGTCTATTTGTAGTCAGGTTCTAATATTCTTAATCTCCAATAATTTAGCTTCCACTATATCTCTCCAGTTTGGCACGAGGCCCAGTTCGTGAATAAAGGCATCGCTCAGTAATGCGCTCTGCACCCAAAAACTCTCACCGGCTAAATGAATTTCAGAACACAGTGAATGTAGCATTTGATGTGGGTAGCTGAAACGTCGCAAGACTTCTTCTCTTGGCAATCCTGTTTCACACATTTCGGCATAATCTACGCCATCGGTACCATAAATTTTATCCCCTACAATAGGGCATCCGATAGACTCTAAATGCGCACGTATTTGATGTTTACGGCCACTGAAAATTTCACACAGAACTAAGGTTTTAGCGGAAGTCTCGTTATCATCAACCGTGCACACTTTGTGCACGACTGTTTTGGACGGTTTGCCGCCACTGTCAACGGCTGTGGGAACCATCCTCGCACGGAGATTACCGCCCACATTCTGGGCAATAGCAACGTCAATGGTTTGAATACCACTAAACTTTCCATGTACTAACGCTAGGTAAAGTTTACGTTTTAGTAAATCGTCCATTTTAGATTGATGTTTTTTACAAAACGCCTTAGAACTTGAAAATAACATCAGGCCTGACGTTTCTTTATCTAAGCGGTGTAAAGGCCAAGCGTCTACCTTCAGTGCTTTTTTAACATTATTGGTAAAGGTATTAACTAGGATTCGGCCGGTGCGATGAATAGGAACACCAGCTGGTTTGCCTACGATATGCAAATCCCCCATAGAGCGCAAACTCTCAACTGAGGTGTCTATATCGGGTTCATCAAAGTCTTTGATAATAAATAGCAGCTCATCAGCACCTAAAAGTTTAAAATCTGGACCCACAATTTTACCATCGACAGTCATCAATCCAGACTGGAGATTCTCCAACCATTTATCTTTAGATTGATAGGTAAATTTATGGACTAAATAATCAATAATATTTTCTCCTCTGTGCAAAAGAGGGGTAGTAGAGGTGAATTCGGCGGTAACTTTAGGCATGGTATAAGTTTATTATGACTGCAGAGATTTACTGCTAAGGGGGTATTATGGGTGTTGTCGTTTTTTTTGCAGATAACCCTCTGTTATGGGTAAATAGAGCCCGTAAAAAAATAGGATGCCTTAATTATTTGTTCACCCAATACCGCTTAAACGTTAAATGTCGGTTCGAGCTAAGTTAAACACCAATATTTTGAGCCTAGGAATCTGTATAAACACTCGGTACAGATGCAGAGCGAGCTCCAAGCTGAATAATAACGTACTTTTGAGCAGCAATATTTTTGATCTTCCATTCGGTCGATTAATGAGCATAAACGGCATCATTATCTGAAGATAAGTCGTACTCAGATGTTGCACTCTACACCTTAAGTGTGGGTTGTTAACAAGCTAATGTCACTTTAACCCTTACGAAAACCCAGCAATTGGCCGCGCGATATAAAGCCCTGTCCGAGTTATGGCGGTGCGTCCTACCTAAAATTTACTGCGCACATCTTTCGATATGATCTCCATTCTTTATCGTGTGTCACCACAGAATATAAAGGCCGAGCCACAGGGATGTGGTGAATGCAGGTGTTGCCTGGAGCAAAAACCTCCTTCCCAGACTCGAACTGGGGACCTGACCATCTTGTCGGTAAAGAGCTGAGTTGGCACGGCTCATAATCGTCAGGCGAAAAAAAACCGCAACCCTCGCAGGCTGCGGTCTTCAATATGGTGGGCCTTCCCAGACTCGAACTGGGGACCTGACGATTATGAGTCGTATGCTCTAACCAACTGAGCTAAAGGCCCTTAACTTGTCTTTTTAAGTGTCTGCATCGATGCCTGCTCGAAAACGTCAGTTACATACTTAATGTATGCGCCTTCAATTTTCTGTGCGGATACTCGCTTGCACTTAAAAATCCTACGCTAAGTAGAAATTAAGGGGCGCATTATAGTGCGCCACGTTTATTGTTTCTATAGCAATTCACTATGGAAACAAACTTTACTGAATTACTTACTCGTCGAGGAAGCTACGCAAGTGATCGGAGCGTGTAGGGTGGCGCAATTTGCGCAACGCTTTGGCTTCGATTTGACGAATACGCTCACGGGTCACGTCGAACTGCTTACCCACTTCTTCAAGAGTGTGGTCGGTGTTCATGTCGATGCCGAAACGCATGCGTAACACTTTGGCTTCGCGGGCGGTTAGCCCCGACAGTACTGAGCGAGTCGCTTCGGTCAGACCTTCAACTGTTGCCGACTCTATCGGAGAGGTAATCGCTACGTCTTCAATGAAATCGCCCAGATGAGAGTCTTCATCGTCGCCGATTGGAGTTTCCATGGAGATAGGTTCTTTGGCAATTTTTAATACCTTGCGAACCTTGTCTTCTGGCATCTCCATGCGCTCGCCAAGTTCTTCTGGCGTGGGCTCGCGCCCCATTTCCTGCAGCATCTGCCGCGATACACGGTTGAGTTTGTTGATGGTCTCAATCATGTGCACCGGGATACGAATGGTGCGCGCTTGGTCAGCAATAGAGCGGGTAATGGCCTGACGAATCCACCAGGTGGCGTAGGTCGAGAACTTGTAGCCGCGACGGTATTCAAATTTGTCGACCGCTTTCATGAGGCCGATGTTGCCTTCCTGGATCAAATCGAGGAACTGCAGACCGCGGTTGGTATACTTCTTAGCGATAGAGATAACTAGACGCAGGTTAGCTTCTACCATTTCTTTCTTGGCGCGGCGAGCGCGCGCTTCACCGATCGACATGCGACGGTTGATGTCTTTAATGGCGGCCAGTTTTAGCTTAGTTTCTTTTTCGATGCGCCCCAGCTTGCGCTGTGAACGCATGATGTCCACTTCTTGATTGCTCAAGCCTTCTGAATAGGGGCGATTTTTAGCCACTATGTCGGCAATCCACTCGGGGTTAGTTTCGTTGCCAGGGAATTCTTTAATGAAGTTTTTACGTGGCATTTTGGCATAGCGCACGCATAGATTCATGATGGTGCGCTCTTCTTTGCGCACACGATCAAGATAGCTGCGAGTAACGTTATACAGTGGATCAAATTGACGCGGTGGCAACTTGAAGTACTTAAATAAATCGCCCAGAGCGCAAACCTCTGTCTGTGCCGACTTACTTTCCCAGCCGTCTTTTTCGATGGCCGCTGAAGTTATCACCATCTGGGCACGTAGGTTTTTAACGCGCTCGGCAGCTTCTTCTGGGTCGATACCACCCGGATGCTTTTCTTCCTCCGGCTCGTTGTTCTCTTCGCGGCGCTGGGCTTCTTCAGCTTGTTGCTGCGCGGACGGAACATGGTCGGTAGGGTTTAGCCAACCCGCAATAACATCTGGCATGCGGCGTTCTTCGGCGGCGACCAGATCGAATTCTGCAATGTATTTTTCGACGCATTGTGGCCAGTAGGTCATGGCGTGCATCAGCTCGCGAGTCCCTTCCTCAATGCGTTTTGCGATAACGATTTCGCCTTCGCGGGTCAGTAGCTCTACGGTGCCCATTTCACGCATATACATGCGTACAGGATCGGTAGTTCGACCGGCTTCGGTCTCTACTGCTGCAAGAGCGGCCGCGGCTTCAGCGGCGGCAATATCATCGGCGGAAGAATCACCTTCGGTCAGTAGATCATCGGCATCGGGTGCTTTTTCAAACACTTTGATGCCCATGTCATTGATCATCTGGATAATGTCTTCGACCTGGTCTGGGTCGGAGATATCCTGCGGCAGGTGATCGTTAACCTCGGTATAAGTCAGGTAGCCCTGTTCTTTACCTAATGCGATTAACTCTTTGATTCGAGACTGTTTTTGGGTTTGATCTGACATTCGAAACCTGTGACAAGCGGACAAATGGAAACAAGAAATTATAGACGATATATGGTGTCTGGTTCTAGGAATACAAGCCTTATATTGTAATTACGTAGAAAAAAGTGTCTTCAGTGAGTAATGCGGCTGTATTAACGGCGTTTTTTGTTTTGTAGGGCCTGCTCTACCAGTTGGCGGTGTTCGTCTAGGCTCAGTGAGGCGAAGTCGCTTTGCTTGAGTTTTTGCAGTGAGGCTTGGCTCTGTTTTTCTCTACCATGCTTTTTTAGGTTGGCAAGGGTGTCGAGCAGTGCGGTTTGTAAGTCGTATTGACTGGTTCGTTCTGGGTCGTCTGTGTCGCGCTTACTCATGCGTAAAGTGGCTTGCACGAGGTCTGAGCCGGCGATATCGCTGAGCTGTTGCATTTCGGTTTCGCCGTAGGCACCGCGCCAATAGCTAATAAGATGGGATAGTTTGTAGTGAGGACGCTGTCCCAGCAGGGTCAGTAGATGCCCGAGCAACTTCAAATCGCTATTTTCGGATTCTTGCCAGCTGGGATAGAGATCGCTGTAGTCATTGCACTTGGCGGCGAGGGCTGGTTCGCTCAGCAGCAGTGCGATTGCTTTGCGTGCCGGTGGTACTAGGTAGTTACTCTGTGTCTGATTAGATGTAGCGGTATGTGTGTGAGCGGGTTGGTACTCGCTGTCTGCTGGGCCATCTGCATAATCGTTATTTGGTGCGTAATCATTATAGTAGTCGAGATTGTAATCTGTGAGGTTCTCCGTGTGACCCTGTGTGGTTGTCTCGGTGTATTGGTCGTGGGTCTGGGGGTGGGCCGCAGTAGTACTCTCGATTTTGCGGGTTGTTGGCACGACTTCAGGCGTTGCCTTGGGCGCCTGCACTATCAGCTCATCTAGTATCGCGCGGTTAACGCCGGTGCGGCTGGCGAGCTTGTCGAACATTAACTCTTTAAAAATGCCAGTCGGCAGTTTGTCGAGCATTGGCGCGGCGAGCTTGCTGATTCGGGCCCGGCCCTCGAGTGACTGAGGGTCTATGTCGGTGGCGCAGGCGTCAAACAGGAAGTCTTCCAGTGGCACCGCCAGTGCGACCATGTTTTCAAATTTTTCTGCGCCTACTTGCCGCACCAGTGTGTCGGGGTCTTCGCCGTCGGGTAGGAATAAAAACTTCACTTGGCGGCCATCACTCATGGCGGGCAGGCTGTTTTCTAGGGCGCGCCTGGCGGCCGCGCGGCCGGCATTGTCGCCGTCGAAGCAGAACACCACTTCGGTGGTGTGGCGAAAGGCGCGGTCGAGATGGTCTTCGCCACAGGCTGTACCGAGAGTGGCGACACTGTAGCGAATGCCGAACTGAGCTAGGCTGACGACATCCATATAGCCTTCGACCACGAGTAGACGCGGCAATTGGCGGTAAAATTGACGCGCTTCATACAGCCCATAGAGTTCGCGACCTTTGGAGAAAACGGGTGTCTCCGGTGAGTTTAGGTACTTGGGTTTGTCGTCCCCGAGTACGCGTCCGCCAAAGCCGATGACGCGTCCGCGAATATCGCGTATGGGAAATTGTATGCGGTGGCGAAAGCGGTCGTAGAGTTTGTCTTTCTCGCCATTTTCGCCTTTGCGATCGACTAGCATGCCACCGTCGATTAGTAGCTGGCGCTGCTCGGGCTTCTCGCCTAGAGATTGCAGTAAGTTGTCCCAGCCCGGAGGTGCGTAGCCGATGCCAAAGTCGCGGGCAATGCTGCCGTCTAAGCCGCGACCTTTTAAGTAGTTCACTGCCTGCTCGCGAGTTTTGTGTTGGCGTAATTGCTGTTGGTAAAAAGCATCGGCTTTTTCTAATAGGGTGTAAATGCTGTTGCGGGCACGGTCGCGCTGTTCTTGTGCGGGGTTGCGCTCTAGCTTTGGGACTTGCAAACCGGCGCGATGCGCCAGTTGTTCGACCGACTCGATAAATCCGATGCGATCGTATTCCATTAAGAAACCGACGGCGTTGCCGCTGGCGCCACAACCAAAACAATAATAAAACTGTTTTTCAGGACTGACAGTAAAGGACGGAGATTTTTCGTCGTGGAAAGGGCAGCAGGCACTGTAATTTTTGCCAGTTTTCTTAAGTTTTACGCGACCGTCGACCAGCTCGACTATATCGACTCGGTCGAGTAGGCCATCAATAAACGATTGTGGTATTAAACCGGCCATTTGTAGTTATTGCACTCAGTGATGCGGCGTTGCAAACCCCGCTCAAATTGCTTATTTACACAATGTAAACTCCGCATTTAAGCGAAGCTTGCGCCTTATCGCCCCTCGATCGTTACGCTGCCAAAGGGTTAAGGTAGACTTGGTTTAGCCCAGCTTGGCTTTAATCAGCTTGCTGATGGCGCCCATATCTGCCCGACCCTGGGTTTGTGGTTTGAGAATGCCCATAACTTTGCCCATGTCTTGCATGCTGCTGGCACCCGTTGCGGTAACCGCTTCGTCGATGAGTGCGGATATTTCATCATCGGTCAGTGCGGCGGGCAGGAAGTCGGCAATAACAGTGAGTTCAAAGGCTTCGATGTCGGCCAGGTCGGCACGGTCGGCGTCTCGGTACTGTGTTTCTGAATCGCGGCGCTGCTTGCTCATTTTGTCGAGCACGGCCAGTACGCGGGCGTCGTCTAGCTCGATACGCTCATCAACTTCAATGCGCTTGAACTCTGCCTGAATCATGCGGATCACCCCGAGACGCACTTTTGCTTTAGCTCGCATAGCGGCCTTCATTGCGACCTTAATAGTTGCTTGGATTGCTGAGGCCATGAGGCGGTGTCCTTTATAAGTTATTCTTAAGCGGAAATTATCTTGCAGCACAACGTCCAAAACCGGCGTAACGCTTTCGCGCCGCCGGTCGGGAGTTCAGACTAGTAGCTGGAAGCTATTAGTACAGACGTACGAACTTTTTAGTTTCACGCTGAACTTTTTTGGCGTGACGCTTAACGGCGGCAGCCGCTTGACGCTTGCGAACTGAGGTTGGTTTCTCGTAGTGCTCGCGGCGACGTACTTCAGCCAATACACCGGCTTTTTCGCAAGAGCGCTTGAAGCGACGCAGAGCGATATCGAAAGGTTCGTTTTCTTTAAGCTTTACTGATGGCATGTCTTAATTCCAAATAAGTGTGTCTGAACTCAATGTTCGTATATTTTCAAAACTCGTCGAGTTTCGATGTGGCCTTAATCACACGGTTTTCACCGAAGAGAGTAATTCCTACAAAACAGGGGTGCGGATTTTATACATTTCGTCTACCAGCTGCAACCGTGTATTTACACCATACGATCAATATAGTGCCTAAAAGAGTGCGAAAGCTTGCAAAAACATCAGCAGAACTGGCTCTTAAGGCAGGGTGGCATTATTATGCGCCACTTGCAGCTAAGTTAGCGATAATAGGTTGTTGAATGCACTGACTTCAGCAACCGGTTAAAGAGGCTACGAAACTATGCGGATAGAACTATGCGGATTTTAGGTTTAGAGACGTCTTGTGATGAAACTGGCGTTGCCATTTACGACACCGAGCAGGGGCTGCTCGCGGAGGCGCTCTACTCGCAAGTGGAGGTTCACGCTGAATATGGCGGCGTAGTGCCCGAACTGGCTTCCCGCGACCATGTGCGTAAAGCCTTGCCGCTGATTCAGCAGGTGATGGATGAGGCGGGCCTTACGGCTGACCAAATTGACGGTATCGCTTATACCTCAGGCCCCGGTTTAGTGGGTGCTTTAATGGTGGGCGCCGCTGTGGGGCGATCGCTGGCGTACGCATGGCAGGTGCCCGCGGTAGGCGTTCATCACATGGAGGGGCATTTGTTGGCTCCGATGCTTGAAGCCAATCCGCCCGCCTTTCCTTTTGTCGCACTGTTAGTGAGCGGCGGCCACACTCAGTTGGTGCGGGTGGATGCTATTGGCGAGTACAAACTACTGGGTGAATCCTTAGATGATGCCGCCGGTGAGGCCTTCGACAAGGCCGCCAAGATGCTTGATTTAGATTACCCTGGCGGCCCGCGTATTGCCGAACTGGCCAAGCGAGGTGACAAAACCCGCTTTAAGTTTCCGCGCCCTATGACCGACCGCCCCGGCCTTGATTTTAGTTTTAGTGGTTTGAAAACCTTTACATTAAATACTGTGGCAAAATTTGCTGAGGCCGACGGTTTACCCGACGATCAAACCTGCGCCGATATTGCCTGTGCATTTGAAGAGGCTGTAGTCGCCACGCTGGTAATTAAATGCCGCCGTGCCCTGCAGCAAGAAGATCTTAAAACCCTTGTTATTGCCGGCGGTGTGTCGGCCAATGCGCGCTTGCGTGAAGATCTAGAGGCGGCGCTGGGTAAATTTGATGCCAAGGTGCGTTACGCTCGACCAGAATATTGCACCGACAATGGTGCGATGATTGCCTATGCTGGCGCTCAGCGTCTTGTTGCCGGTCAGAGTGATGGTCTGGCTTTAACCGTGACCCCGCGCTGGGATATGGAGACGTTACCGCCACTGCTTAGCCATGGTGATAAAATATGAAATACATAGATCTCAAGGATTATAAAAACGGCTGGGTTTTTCGGCATCAAGACCTACCATTAAGTGATGATGATTTAGCGGCGATTAAACCCCTAGGGGCGCAGATGGCGGGTGATATTTGGCGTACTTATATTAGTGCCGAAGCCGTTGGTGTGGAAAACTTCGATAAAAATGACTGGCCCGTTAAGGAATCCAGCTGGTGTGAGAGTGCTGATTGGCAGACCGCATGGGAAGGCGAAGATATGGATTTGCCGGCTGAATTACAGGCGTTTATCGATTGGCAGCCGGAGACACTGGTGTATTTTTGCTTTGATGCCGAGCATGTCATCGAGACACGTTGGGCGGTATTTCAGCGCGCGTGGAAAAACTTTTTATTCTTTGACGACGGTCCGATTTTAATTGGTAAGAAACGCCCCCAGGCAGTGCAGTTTTTCAGCGACGGCCGGCTTAAATTAGGGAAACGAACATAATAGATACTGTCCACCGCAGAGAGTTTCATATAGACGTAATCATTGGCAAGGTTTTATAACGGGGGATTGGGAGTGCGTCTCGATTCTATGTATATTAAGTTCGAATATTTGGGGTAGTGTTGTTCATGGATATTGTTTATATCAGAGATCTCCGCATTGATACCATTATTGGTATTTTTGATTGGGAGAGAAAAGTTCGCCAGACGATCAGTATCGATCTAGAAATGGCGACCGATATTCGTTCAGCTGCAGCGACCGATGATATTCAGTTCGCCCTTAATTATAAAGATGTTTCCCAGCGCTTAATTCGCCTGATCGAAGACAGTGAATTTGAACTGGTGGAAACTATGGCTGAGACTGTCGCTAAAACTGTGCGCGAAGAGTTTAATGTGCCTTGGCTTAAAATGCGTTTGTCAAAGCCTGGCGCTATTCGTGGTGCTCGCGATGTGGGTTTAATTATAGAGCGCGGTGAAAAACCTGTGAGTGCAAGCTAAGTGGCAAAAGTGTATTTAAGTCTTGGCAGCAACATTGAAGCGACTAAGTATATTGTTGCCGCACTCGATTTTTTGGCTGTGGAGTTTACTGATCTGCAAATATCGTCAGTATTTGAAAGTGTTGCGGTGGGTTTTCGTGGCGATAATTTTTACAACTTAGTAGTTGCCATTGATACCGACTTATCCGTTGGTGAGTTATCTATTCTATTGAAGAAAATAGAAGACACTAATGGCCGCGTGCGCTCGGGGCCTAAGTTTTCGGGTCGTACGCTCGATATCGATATACTCACCTACGATTATTTTTTAGGCATTATTGATGGCGTAGAATTGCCGCGCGCCGAAGTATTAATCAATGCGTTCGTGCTCTGGCCGCTGGCAGAAATTGCCTCTGAGGACATACATCCGCAAGCCGGTAAAAACTATGCCGAATTATGGGCTTGCTATGATAAAAGCTCACAACAGCTATGGCCTATCAATTTCGAGTGGTGCGGACAAGCTATCTCGCACGCGGTTTAATTACTCAGTGTGCGGCCGCCATCTACGGGGATGATTTGCCCCGTTATATAAGGCGAGCTGTTGACCAAGAACCACACTGTAGCGGCAATATCGCTTTCGCTGCCCGCGCGTTTGAGCGCGGTGCGCTCGATAATTTCATTCTTTTCATCAACGTTTAATGCTTCTTCTGGCCATAGAATAGCACCTGGGGCAACGCCGTTAACCCGTACCTCAGGAGCCAACTCGCGCGCCAGTGATTTAGTTAGCATGACATTACCCGCTTTGGCGCAGCAGTATATGCTGTGATTTTTTAATGGGCGCTCGGCGTGAATATCGGCCATGTTAATAATGCAGCCGCGGTGTTTTTTTAATTCCGGCGCCAGAGCCTGAGATAAAAAGAAAGGCGCCTTGAGGTTGCTGTTAAATAAATCCTGCCACTGCTGATCAGTACTGTTACCAATTTCGGTCGGATAAAAGCTGGAGGCGTTATTGATGAGGATATCCACTTGTCCCCAGTATTGTTGTGCGAGCATGGCTAGCTCGTTAATAGCCTTTAGATCACTGAGGTCAGCTTGCAGTATGGTAGCGCTGTTGTTGCGCTGAACATTTAACTCGCTACACAGTGCTTGCGCATGATTTTTTGAGTGGCGATAGTGCAATACAATATTGATGCCTTGGCCGTGAAGCTGGCGTGCAATAGCGGCGCCAATGCGTTTAGCGGCGCCGGTAATTAGTGCGACTTTATTCATGTTTGTTGCCGATAGATTCATTTTCGATGGCCTTTATGCGCCGGCGATCGAGTTCATCGCCAACGGCTTTACCTTTGAAACCAGCGCTAATAATATCGGCTACCAGCACGCTATTGCAGGCTTGTAGGCTGGCTCTGAAGATGCATGCCTGCGGATACTCGGTGTGCTCAAATCCGCTGCGGCCACGAGCGTCGGCAATGCATGACAGCAGTAATTGATTAAATTTTTCCGGACGCCGAAAAGCGTCTAGAGATTTGAGTATATGATAGCGCGCAGCGGCATCTAGATCCCGAATACGGTGAACGCTGGTGTGGTATTCAGCAACTTTTAGTGCCAGTTCACGCGCATCTTTGGGCACACTTAAGCGCTGGCATAGTTGTTCCACTAACGGCACACTGCGATTTTCGTGACCGCGATGGCTCGGCAGTATTTCGGCTGGGGTGGTGCCTTTACCAAGGTCATGTAACAGGCAAGCTAGGCGTACATTGACGTTAGGGGTCAATATTGCCGCCTGTTTTAACACCATCATTACATGCAGGCCGCAGTCAATTTCAGGGTGGTATTTAGCGGGTTGTGGTATGCCAAACAGGTGGTCTAGCTCTGGCATAATCCGCGCCAAAGCTCCGCAGTCGCGCAGCACTTGGATGAAAACTTGTGGCGACTGTTCCGCTAAGGCGCGACTCATTTCTTTCCACACGCGCTCGGCCACGAGATGATCGACCTCACCGCTATTGACCATACTCATCATTAGCTGAGTAGTTTCTCTGGCAACAGTAAAGCCAAGATGATGATAGCGCGCGGCAAAACGGGCCACGCGCAGTATGCGCACAGGGTCCTCGGCAAAGGCAGCGGATACATGGCGCAGCTTTTTATCTTTGATGTCTTGCTGGCCATTGTAGGGGTCTATCAGCGTACCGTCAGCGTGTTCTGCCATGGCGTTAATCGTTAGATCGCGCCGGACAAGGTCTTGCTCAAGGGTGATGTCGGGAGCGCAGTGAAATTGAAAACCGCCGTAACCCGGTGCAGTTTTGCGTTCGGTGCGCGCCAGCGCGTACTCTTCCTTGGTCTCTGGGTGCAGGAATACCGGAAAGTCTTTGCCGACTGGGGTGTAACCCATTTTTTGCATATGTGCAGGGGTTGCGCCTACCACCACCCAGTCACAATCGCCGACAGGATAGTGCATGAGTTTGTCGCGAACTGCGCCGCCGACCAAAAGAATGTGCATAAAGTTTTTAGTCTAGATATCGTATGAAGGGTAAAATAGATATTAACAGATTATATTCGGGGGTTTGGGTGAAGGTTGTAGCAGTTTATATATCGGTGGTGCTTTTGTGGTCAACAACGCCGCTGGCCATTAAATGGAGTAACGAAAGTTTTAGTTTTATCGCGGCGGTATCGCTGCGGATGTTTATGGCCTGTGCTTTAGCACTGTTATTATTAGCGTTGCTGCAACGGCCGCTGTTTTCTGTAAAAGGGGCATGGAAGGTTTATGCCGTGGCATCACTTGGCTTGTTTCCTGCTATGCCGCTGGTGTACTGGGCGGCACAGTATATTAGTTCCGGTATGTTGGCATTAATTTTTGCCATGACGCCGATAGCGACTGGTGTATTATCAATTTTTATTCTGCGAGAAAATCCTTTTACTGTCGTTAAGTTGCTGGCGCTGTTGTTGGCGATAGCGGGTTTAGTGGTGATTTTTGGCGATCAGGTGGTACTGGGTAGCAATGCCGGTTTGGGTGTTTTGGCGGCGCTTGGCGCTTGTTCAATCATGGGCGGCAGCAGTGTGCTGCTAAAAAGTCTGGCCCAGCAGAGCCAACAGATAGGCAGTTTGCAGCAGACGACCGGGGCTCTTTTGTTTGCAGTGCCGGCACTATTTTTGACTTGGGGTCTAGCTTGGTATTTTGGGGACGATCCTTGGCTGCAGCAAGTCAGTGATAAATCGCTCTGGGCAATAGCGTATTTAACATTATTTGGTTCGCTGCTGGGTTTTACCTTTTACTATTATTTACTGCGCAATATATCACCAATCTCGTTGTCACTAGTGACCCTGATAACACCCGTGTTAGCGCTGTATTTAGGTCACTGGCTCGACTCTGAGATTATCTCAGCGCGGTTGTTGTGGGGGGCCGCTATGATAGTAGTGGCGCTGGGGTTTTATCAGGGCGTGTCGCCGTTAAAGTTGCTGCGCTCGCATAAAGGTGTCACTAGATAAATTTTTTTAGAGAAAGGATTCTCTATGGCTGTTTTATTACTGTTGTTGGTACTGTTGACTGGAACTGCTCAGGCCGAGCCAGCAGCGTTAATACTGGCGAATAACTACTCTGATAAGCTGAATTTAAACGACTACTGGGTGAGTGAAAAATACGATGGCTATCGTGCGTATTGGGATGGGCAGCAATTATTGTCGCGCGCCGGTAATCGATTTTTAACACCTGACTGGTTCGTGGCGAATTTTCCTAAGCAACCAATGGATGGTGAGTTATGGCTAGGCCGAGGGCAGTTTCAGGCTCTAGCCAGTGTGGTAAAAAGTGCCGATAAAGACGATCCGCGTTGGCGCCAAGTGCGCTTTATGGTGTTTGATTTACCCGCTGAACAGGGTTCTTTCGACCAGCGTCTAACGCGGCTAAATAGCCTCCTGCAATCGAGGCAAATCACTTGGTTGGTCGCTGTTCAGCAAGACAAAATTGCCTCGACCGCTGTACTGATGGAACATTTAAAGGCGGTAGTTACCAGCGGCGCGGAAGGTTTAATGTTGCATCGGGGCAGCAGTTTATATCGCGGCGGTCGCAGTGATGACCTGATTAAACTCAAGCAGTATGATGACGCTGAAGGAGTCGTAGTTGCGCACTTGCCGGGTAAGGGAAAATACCTAGGCGCTATGGGCTCACTGCGGGTGGTGCTGCCCAGTGGCATTCATTTTAAAGTGGGCAGCGGCTTCACAGACGCCGAACGCCACGATCCTCCCGTTATAGGGGCGAAAATCACCTATAGATACAATGGTCTGACTGACCAAGGCCTGCCGCGCTTTGCCCGTTTTATTCGTTTGTATCAGCCGCTATAAAAATTTACTGTGCCAGCTATTGTTCACTGGGCCGCGCAAGCTCTTTGTCTCTTTTCATAGGTTGGGCCCATCTGGCTTGGATTATGCATTCGATTAGTGCTCATATAGCACTTTTTTATGCATCCGAATTCCTTATTTACTTTAGCGTTAATGACTTCGATTTTACTCTCTATGCTATAGGCTCTTTATCCATGACAAAAAAACAACCCGTATAATTTTTAAGATTTATTTATGCCATAATAAAATAATATATCTAATTCAGGAGTGAAAGGCGTGGTAAATACTAATGCTCAAAAATTTGTATTGGTGACCGGTGGCGCCGGCTACATTGGCACGCATACTTGCATAGAACTATTGGCGGCGGGTTATCAGCCCGTTGTGGTCGATAACCTCTGTAATAGTCGCGAAATTTCTCTTGATCGTGTTGCCGCAATTAGTGGAGTAAAAATTCCTTTTTACTCGCTGGATGTTGGCAATGCCGAGGCTTTACGCGAGGTGTTCTCGCGCTACGACTTTGTAGGGGTGCTACATTTTGCCGGTTTAAAGGCGGTCGGTGAATCGGTGACGCAACCCCTGCGCTATTATCAAAATAATGTTGCGGCGACTCTGGTGCTGGCCCAAGTGATGCAGGAGTGTGGCGTTGAGCGGCTGATTTTTAGTTCCTCTGCCACAGTGTATGGCGACCCTGCAAGTGTGCCAATTAGCGAAGATTTCCCAACCTCGACCACCAACCCCTATGGCGCTAGTAAGTTAATGGTAGAGGATATACTGCGCGACGTTTGCAAGGTGCCTAACAGTGGCTGGAAGGTGTGCCTGTTGCGCTACTTTAATCCAGTTGGCGCTCATATTAGCGGTCTTATCGGCGAAGACCCCAGTGGAACACCCAATAACTTAATGCCTTATGTGTCACAAGTAGCGGTAGGAAAGCTCAAACAGTTGGGTGTTTTTGGTGATGATTACGACACGATCGACGGTACTGGTGTGCGCGATTACATCCATGTGGTCGATCTGGCCATCGGCCATGTTAAGGCGTTGGATAAATTAATGACCGAGCAGCCTTGTTGTTTGACCTATAACTTAGGTACCGGCTCGGGTTATTCCGTACTGCAGATGGTAAAAGCGTTTGAGCAAGCCGCAGGTGTATGCGTGCCCTATAAAGTGATGCCGCGCCGCGCTGGCGACATTGCCCAGTGCTATGCCGACCCTGTTATGGCTCGCGATGAATTGGGCTGGACGGCGGAATTGGGATTGGAGCGGATGGTGGCTGATTCCTGGCGCTGGCAAAGCAATAACCCGAAGGGTTATGAGTAACTTGCAACACTAGGCTAAACGTCTTAGAGATACGCGAGTGTCTTGATTGTGCAGTGCTAAAGAGACAACATCCAAAAAACCAAAGCTTTACCACTGTGGTTTTTTTGGACGTTTATATCAACCATCGACCTGAAATAACCTCTCATCCTCTAGTCTTAAGGCGCTGAGTTTACCGCCCCAAACGCAGCCGGTATCCAGTGCAAAAACATTCTCTGCAGTACCGGTATGACCTTCCAATGCCGCCCAGTGACCAAATAGTATTTTGTTCTTACTCGCGACACGGTTCGGTTGTAAAAACCAGGGGGCTAGTCCCTCAGGTGTCTCGTCAATACCGGTCTTGCAGGTTAAATCTAGGCGGCCATCGGCATCACAAAAACGCATGCGGGTGAAATAATTGGTAATGCAGCGCCAGCGATCAAAGCTGTCTAAATCTTCGCGCCAAATAGTGGGTTTATTGCCATACATATTGGCGAGAAAGTCATCCAATGCCTCTGATTGTAATACTTCTTCAACCTCGCGGGCTCGCGCAAGGCTCTCTGATATTGACCACTGCGGGGCAATACCCGCATGCACCATGGTGTAGCCGAGGTCACTGTCGTTGTGAATCAGTGGGCACTGGCGCAACCATGTCATTAATTCAGCACGGTCGGGGGCATTGAGTAGCTCGTCAAGAGTGTCGAGGCGACTGGGGTTTTTATGACCATGCGCTACGGCTAAAAAATGCAGGTCATGGTTGCCGAGCACGGCATTAATACAGTTATGTTGGCGGTCGAGCTGGGTGATAAAGCGTAGAGTTTGCAGGGTTTCTGGGCCGCGGTTAATTAAGTCGCCAGCAAGCCAGAGTTGATCCTCAGTAGGATCAAAGTTAATTAGTTGCAGTAGCGATACCAAGGGTTGGTAACAGCCCTGAATATCGCCAATGGCATAGGTGGCCATATTTACTCTGCGTGATCGAGCATTGGGCCGATGGTATTGCTGAGTTCAACAAACTCCTGCATGCTCAAATTTTCGGGGCGCACACTAGTGTCTATGGTCAGCTGTTCTATTTGCTCTACAGTTAATAACTGCTTGAGCGTATTGCGCAGGGTCTTGCGGCGCTGTTGGAAAGCGGTGTTCACTAAACGATCAAATATTTTGTAGTCGTCTGCGGGGTAGGGCAACTTGTCATATGGTATTAGTCGAACAATGGCCGAGTCGACTTTAGGTGCGGGGTCAAAGCATTCGGGCGGCACGTCAAACAAATGTTCTACCTTACAAAAGTACTGCACCATGATGCCTAGGCGACCATAAGCTTTTTCGCTTGCCTGTGCCGCCATGCGTTTAACCACTTCTTTTTGCAGCATAAAGTGCATGTCTTGCACCCGCTCGTGGTAGCTGAGTAGATGGAAGATCAGTGGTGTGGATATATTGTAAGGCAAGTTACCGACAATACGCAGCGGCTTGTCGTCTTCCATAATGCTCTCAAAGTCGAATTTAAGAGCATCGGCCTGATGAATGTTAAACTGTGGATGGCGCTCAAATTTAATCACCAACCAGGGAATTAAATCGCGATCCAGTTCCACCACATGCAGGCTGTGGCAGTCGTCAATTAAGCCTTCGGTAATAGCACCTTTACCCGGCCCAATTTCTACTAAACAGTCGTCAGCCTGTGGGCGAATAGAGCGTACAATACTTTCAATAATACCCGCATCGTGTAAAAAATTCTGGCCGAAGCGTTTGCGCGCCTTGTGGCTGAGTTCGCCTTTTTGAGTGTGGGCTTGAGAGGAACCCTGATTTCTGCCGTTACTGCGTCGGTTGTTCATAAATTGCTTACTTAGATGAAAGGGCTATGGGTGAAAGAGCCATTGAGATGGCGTAGTGAAGTGCAGTATTAAGACTGCCCAAATTGGCAGTGCCGGTGCCCGCTAAGTCCAGTGCTGTGCCGTGATCGACCGAGGTTCTTATTATTGGTAATCCCAAGGTAATATTCACTGCACCGCCAAAGCCTTTGTATTTTAACACGGGCAGGCCCTGATCATGGTACATCGCCAATACCGCATCGGCGTTATCGAGGTATTTGGGGGTGAATAGCGTGTCGGCGGGTAGCGGGCCAATTAGAGTGATGCCCTCAAGGCGCAGTTTGACCAGCGCCGGTTCAATAATGTCAATTTCTTCACGGCCCATATGTCCGCCTTCACCCGCATGAGGGTTGAGGCCGCACACTAAGATACGTGGCGTTGCTATACCAAATTGTTGCCGCAGGCTTTTATCCAGAATGCGAATAACTTGGCTGAGCTCCGGCTCGTTGATGGCGGCAGCGACATCTTTTAATGGCAAATGTGTGGTCGCCAGCGATACGCGAAGGCCTTCGGTAGCGAGCATCATTACTACTTTTTCAGTACCAGTATGCTCGGCTAAATATTCGGTATGGCCACTAAATAGGGGCATATTATTTTTCTGTGAAGCTGCGCCGGCCTGAATAAAGTCATTGATGGCGCTTTTTTGCACAGGGCCTGTCACCAGCGCTGCGCAGCGCGTGTCACAGCAAGCTTTTAAAGCGGCGTCGAGCGTATCGAGGACATAGCCGCCGTTATCGCTATTAATTTGGCCAGCAATAGAGGGCGTTTTAAGTGGTACAGGGCTGTAACTCAACTCGCCGGCAGAGCTCGCTTGTATCGGGCCCTGCCAATTCACTTGACGCAGGGTTAGCGGCAATTGCAGATCAGCTGCGCGCAGGCGCAGCAGATCTGGGTCGGCAAAAACGACAATTTCGTGTGTATGTGTAATTTGAGCTAATTGAATAGCGAGGTCTGGCCCGATACCGGCGGGTTCGCCAGGGGTGAAGGCAATACGAAGCGGGGTATTTATCATGGCGACGATTTCTATCGGTGGCTAGGATGAACAACGCCGAGCCACATGGGTGTGGTAAATAGATAGAGTATTTATGGTGAATACTCTATCGCCCTATAATTGCATAATTTATAGCTTTACTTCGACATAGGCGCTGGCACGAATTTCTTGCAACCAACTTTGTAGTTCTTCTTGATAGCGGCGGCTTTGCAAAAGGTTGCGAGCCTGATTACGAATCATGTCTTCGCTCATATCTTCTTGGCGGCGATCGACCACTTTTAGTATATGCCAACCAAACTGGGTGTTAAAGGGTTCGCTGATATCGCCAATAGCGGTGTCGGCCATTACTTTTTCAAATACAGGTACAAACATGCCGGGGTTGCTCCAGCCCATATCACCGCCTTTGAGCATAGTACCTATATCGTCAGAATTCTCTTTGGCTTCAGACGCAAAGTCTGTTCCAGAGAGTATTTTTTGGCGCATTTTGTTCAGTTTGCTCACGGCCTGTTCGTCGGTCATTATCGCCGATGTCTCTAATAAAATATGGCTAACGTGGGTTTGTTCAACCAGCTGCTCGCCGCCGCCGCGCTGATCGTAGAGTTTCAGCAGGTGAAAACCGGCACCGCTTTTAAAAGGCTCGCTAACAGCGCCCTTACTTAAGGTGGCAGCTTGCTCGGCAAATAATCCTGGTAACTGAGAATTTTTACGCCAACCTAGGTCACCACCTTGCAACGCGAATTGCCCCGAGGAGTTGGAAATTGCTAATTTGCGAAAATCAGCGCCATTTTTTAACTGAGTCTGTAAACTTTTGACCTTATTTTTGGCGACTTCTTCACCCTCGCTCATGGGGATTAATATGTGACCGAGGTGGTAGTCGGGAGAGTTCCAAAACTTGCCTTCGGTGGAGTCGAGGAAGTTGATAACCTCTTGTTTGGTGATGCGGATACGGCGGCTGACATTGCCTTGCTGAACCTGTTTGATGGTCAGTTCTTGGCGCACTTTGTGCTGTAAATCTGTCAGTGTCATGCCATCTTGTTGCATCTTTTGCTGGAACTGTAAATCGTTTAATCCCTGCCTTTTTTGGACTTGCGCGATGGTGGCGTTCACTTGTTGATCGCTAGGTTGCACACCGATACGCTCGGCTCGCGACAGTTGCAGGCGATCGAGAATGAGCTTTTCCAATATTTGGCTTTGCAGCACTTCCTGTGGTGGCAATGGTGTTTCGTTGGCGCGTAACTGCCTAACAATATCCCGAGCGGTGGACATCAGTTCGCTTTCTAGAACCACATCGTTGTCTACCACGGCAACAATGCGGTCCAGCGGCACAGTGGCGGCTTGGCTTGAGAGTGTAAAGAGAGCGCTGCCGCTCAAAAGTGCTAGTACACCGACAAAGCGGGTAATCTTTTTATTTATCATGTTCGCAATCTACTTAGAAATTGTTGGTGCCGTTTAAGGCTTGTTCTCGGCGGTCGTAATTGAGAATGCCGTCAGTGAGAATATTACTTACTTCTTTACTGGTGCTACCCAAGCCCTTGAACTGGATCTCAAAGAAAATACCTTGATCGTATTCAAGATCTTGATCAGGCACCTGAGTGTGCAGAGTGTTGTCGAGCCACTTGCGACCCACCAGACGGAATCTATAACAGCAGCTGTCATATTCGAACCCAGCAAAGGTCTCAAGTTCCCGGTCGTAGTTTATATCGTACAAGCTGCGACCGATTAGGTTCCAGTTGCCGATAATGGGAAGTATCAACGAGGCGTCGAGTTGCTCGATATTGCCATCGATCAGATCGGTAGCATCACCATCGCTATTGCTGTCGCTGCTGTCCAATACCATAGCATTACGGGTAAAACGATAGGCGAGATTAAATATGCGATAGTCGTCATCGAGATAGCGCAGGGCAATGCTGGCACGGCTTATTTCGCTGGTGTTGTCATCATAGCAACCACCTAAATTATTTTCGCAGCGACTTTTAACGTATTCACTATTTAAAAGGTCATCAGTGTAAGGATCAAATAAAACATCTGAACTGAGGCGCCAATTGTCGGTTAGCTTACCTGCTATTTGGATCGCAACTTCAGAGTTACCTGTGCGACTATTAAAACAATCAATCTCCTTGTTTGCGCTCGTATTTTCAATACATTCACTAATGTTATCAAAATTGTCATAATAGGAACGATTTGCTCGACGGTTTTGATGATAATAGATCTGACCAATGCTCAAACGCAGGCGCTCGGCACCGCTATCGGCGCTGATAAAGCGAGTAGTTAGGCCGACCGAGGTCTGGTTGGCATCGTCGATGCGGTCGCCACCGACAAAGCGGCTGTCGCGAAACAATTGGCCGTAGCTGAAGCTGGGGGCTGAGGTATCGAAATCTATGTCGGAATTGTTCTTAGTCAGATTGTAAAACTCAGTTTGATCTTCATCATAATCACGATATAGGGAGAACACTCGCGGCTCAAAGGTCTGTAAATAGCTGCTGCCAAAAAGGTTACCGTCGCGTTCGAAGTTCAAGCCCATGTCTAAGCTGGCCATGCCGGCGGCCGCAGACGGGGCATCATTGGCCCCTGCTTTTAGATTGTTGTCATCTAACTGATAATGTAGGGCGCTGCCGCCGACGGCGGGTTTGAAGTGGCCCCATACCCAGCGTTTATCCCAGGCGATTTTATAATCTGCACGAGCTCGATCACCGGTGATGCGATTGATATTTTCATCTTTGTCTTTGTGATCGAAGCTGGAAAATTCGTTCAGTAAGCTCACTTCAATATCGCCAAAGCGATAGCGACCATCTAAATCGATTGCCGGTAGCAGACGATATTGCTCAGCTGCCGTTGAGACAGTTTGGTATTGTTCCGCGCGAATACGGGTAGTCCAGTTATTGAAACTATAACCCGCCATACCGCGCTGTAGCAGGTGTGTTTGGCTATTAACCTCAATGCTCTGGGTATCTAAATCGCGGAAGAAGTCTTTGTCGCTAACTTCGGTGTAATCAATGTCGGTGCGCCAGCGCTCACCCATACCACCGCGTTGATCGACGTCAATTAGCCAGCGATCTTGATCTTCATAGGGGGTGGCTTGGGCTTCGGTTATCAAACCCTCGTCAATTAGCTGTTGGTCGCCATCACTAATGGCGCCACCGTTATCATTGCTGAGATAAGAGCCAGAAACCGTGGTGGCAAAATGCTTTGATAGGTGACGTGCTTCTAGTTCGGTCACCACACCACGTTCGCTCAGGTAACGTGGTGTTAATGTGGCATCATAATTAGGTGCTAAGTTGAAGTAGTAAGGTGCGGCGACTTCGAAGCCATTTTTGTCGCTAATGGCTAGAGCCGGATAGAGAAAACCGCTTTTGCGCGCATCGCCAATTGGAAAGGTCATGTACGGAAAGTAAAACACTGGTATGTCTTTTATCTTAAGGCGCACGTGCTTGGCGGTACCCTCAGCAGCTTCTTGGTCTAGCTCAATCTCAGAGGCTTTCAAAAACCAAGTATTGCTTGCGGGTTCGCAGCTAGTAATGCCGCCGTCAGTAAGCAGAACAATATTGTCGCCGAGCTTTTCAATTTTTTCAGCGCTGCCGCGAATATGAGCTTGATGCAGAACAAATTCAGCGCTGTCCAGATTACTATTGTTGGCCGCCATATCAATGTCGCCGCGCTCACCGGTCAGTAGCAGGCCGGGCTCGCGAATAGTAACGCTGCCCTCTAGACTCGCTTGTTCAGTACTTTGGTTGAGGCTAATGTTGTCGGCATGCAACTGACGATAACCTTGGGTAATAGCAACGTCGCCTTCTAACACCGCTTCCGTCTCGTTTAAATATTCGGACTTATCGGCCGTGGCGCGCATGGGCGCATCTTCTGGCGCCAGTTCGGCGTCTTCGTAATCCTGGGTAGGTTCTATATAGGCACCGCAGCAGTTGGTGTCGAGTTGCTGGCGCTGATCTTCGCTGAGGAACTCTTCCGGTATCCAGTCTAAATGATGTTGTTGAGGTTGGGCTGCGGCTGCGCCGGCGATAATAGGGCGGTTGCCAACGGCACCGGGTAAGAGTTTTTCATGGCAGTCCCAGTCTTCACCCAGTGGTTGGCACTCCCAGCCGTAATGCATGGGCCTTTCGGCCAAACGGCGGTCAACCTGTGAATCGGTCTGCGCTAAAGCGCTGCCGCTGGCTATTCCCAGCGAAATAAGCAGGCTGGTATTGACGGCTGCGATTGTGTTGCGAGCGCGAATATGAACGCTGATTGCGCGTCTGAGATGGTGGGTGTTGTTGAGCATCCGTTCTTAGCCTACAGCATTAAAACAAAAGCAGCGATTCTACTGGGCTGAGGTCGAGTTAGCCAGAATTACTGGCCGACGTCAGCCTCTTTTTTATAGCAATAGCTTTACCAGCTTAGCAATTGGGTTAAAATCAAAAAAAATGATAATAAGAGTGTGCAATATGTCAGAGTCTAGAGACGGCTTTACCGACTGGGTTGGCGAGCAATTAATTGCCCATCAGTGGACTTATTCTGGGCTGCTCAAATTGCTGCCGTTGGCGGGTGACGCCGGTTGTCGGCGCTATTTTCGTTTGGGTGCCAATTTCAAGGAAGCGCCTCCTCGGCTGTTAGCCGTAGATGCGCCGCCGCAAAAAGAAGATAGCCAGGCGTTTGTTGCGCTGGGTGAATATCTGCGCAAGAACGGTGTGCATACCCCCGAAATTATTGCCGCCGATATAGACCGTGGTTTCTTGCTGGTGGAGGATTTTGGTGATGAATTACTGCAGCGTGCACTGAATAAAGACTCGGTTGAGTTGCTTTATGGCGAGAGCTTAATGACCTTATTACGCTTGCAGCAGTGTCAGCAACCGCCAGCGCTGGTGGCTAACTATGATCGAGATTTTTTACGACTGGAACTGAATATATTTGGCGACTGGTTTGTGCAAAAACTGCTCGGTTACTCGCTGTCCGAGGTGGAGCAGAACATGCTGACGGCTGCCTTTGGATGTTTAGAGGACTCAGCCTGCGCGCAGCCGCAAGTGCTGGTACATCGTGACTACCACTCGAGAAATTTACTGGTTACCGAGGGTGGGGCGCCGGGAGTGGTAGATTTTCAGGGCGCTTTAATTGGCCCTGTTACTTACGATTTAGTCTCACTGCTGCGCGACTGTTATATTCGCTGGCCGCAGAAAGATGTAAAACGCTGGGCGCTGGCCTATGCCAATATGGCCGTTGAGGTAGGTATTTTGTCGCCGGTTTCTGAAACCGAATTTTTGTGCTGGTTCGATTTAATGGGGTTGCAGCGTCATATTAAAGTGTTGGGAATCTTTGCTCGTTTGACCTTGCGCGATGGCAAGAATACTTACCTGCAAGATTTACCACTGGTGATGCGCTATGTGCTTGAAGTGCTTGATGCGAATGCTGCCGCCAACCCCGAGTTGCGTGAATTTGGGGTTTGGTTTAAAGCAAAATTATTGCCACGCATAGAGTCACAACCTTGGTATCAAGATTATCGTGTTGCCGGTCAGGGGTTAATATGAAAGCGATGATCCTCGCCGCTGGCCTCGGTAAACGTATGCGGCCACTGACCGACAACTTGCCCAAACCATTGTTGCCAGTGGCGGGGGCAACGCTGATTGAGTATCAAATAGAGCGCTTGGCGGCGGCAGGTATTACCGAAGTGGTAATTAACGTTTCTTACTTAGCCGGGAAAATTCGTGCCCATCTCGGTGATGGCAGCCGCTATGGCGTTGTCATCAGTTATTCAGAGGAATCCATACCATTGGAAACTGCTGGCGCCATTCATCGCGCACTCGCGCTGCTGGGCACTGAGCCTTTTTTATTGGTTAACAGTGATGTCTGGTGTGAATTTGCTTTGCGCGATTTGTGTCAGTTGTCACTAAAATCCGAGCAATTGGGGCACTTGTTAATGGTGCCAAATCCAGAATTTAAGGTGCGCGGAGATTTTCAAATAGATGCGCAGGGTTTCTTGCTGCTTTGTGTTGGCACAACTGTGGGTGTTACCTTTGCTGGCATCAGCGTTATACGGCCCGAGTTAATAGCGACTTACCCTAAAAAGCGTGAAGTATTCGCTTTAAAAGAAGTTTTCGACTGGGCGTTGGCTCAGCGGGCGTTAACGGCCGAATTGTATAGCGGTGAATGGCGCGACATTGGTACGCCCGAGCGGTTGCAAGAATTGCAGCTAAGTGTAGGAACCGGTCAGACTTGATCGTTCGCAGCGAGGGTGATAAGTGTTGCTACCATGTTGTATGCAATAGGTGAGTGCAGTTGTTCTGTTCGCCGATGAGTAGGGCTAAAAGTGGCCAAAGTCGAGTTTTTAGTAACCACAGTTTTAATTGTATCTGTATTGCGATGGCTAATTCCTCACAGGGCAATGCGGCTTACATTTTGGTCTAGTTGTAGGCGATTTTAGGCGATGAGAGTTGTGCGTAAGTGTTTCAGCTGCTTGTACCATTGGGGTGCCTTTAGGCTATGGTTTAAAATCAACCAATACTGCCAAAATCAGAAAAAAAGCAATTAGTTATTCGGTAAATTGTTTTATTATACGGGCGAATTACAGTCGACTCACTATGGATTGATCTTTATGTCTGATTTTAAAATTGCGCCCTCGATATTAGCCGCTGACTTTGCTCGCTTAGGTGAAGATGTCGATGCCGTATTGGCCGCTGGTGCCGACATAGTGCATTTTGATGTGATGGATAATCACTATGTGCCGAACCTGTCGGTTGGGCCGATGGTCTGCAAGGCTCTGCGCAACTATGGTATTAGCGCGCCTATTGATGTGCATCTGATGGTGGAGCCAGTGGACGACCTAATCATCAAGTTTGCCGAGGCAGGTGCGACCTATATTACTTTTCACCCCGGTGCCAGTCGACATATCGATCGTTCCATAGAGTTGATTCGAGATTACGGCTGTAAACCGGGTCTAGTTCTTAATCCCGCCAGTAGCTTTGATGAAGTGAAATATGTGCTCGATAAACTCGACATGTTGTTATTAATGTCGGTAAACCCGGGTTTTGGCGGGCAAAAATTTATTCCCTACACCCTTGATAAGTTGCGCGATGCGCGTGCTTTGATCGATGCCAGCGGTAAGAATATCCGTCTTCAAGTTGACGGAGGCGTGACCGCCGATAATATTGGCGCCATCGCCGCTGCCGGTGCCGATACGTTTGTGGCCGGTTCCGCTATTTTTTCCAAACCAGATTACGCGGCCGCTATTGCGGCTATGCGGGCAGAACTGGAGGGAAAGTAACCGCAAAGTTGGCCGCCAGTTAAGCCAGTATGAAGTAATAAGTTTTCAGCGCCAACGGTGTTGGTGTGGCATTGAGTAACGCTAGTAACTTCGTCAGTTGCGGCTGCTTTACTTTGGTGTTAAACATACGCGTTAAGCCAACCTGTATATCCACTCAATAACTAGGTAGACTGAGGCCATATATATTGGAGTTAGACTGTGAGATTTGACCTCTACGATCAAAGTATCCCTCGCTTAGAGCGATGGCGTCGCTAAATTCCCATTGGGGCAGTATTTTTATTCATAAAAGCACCTGCCCTCTATAAATTGCTGCCGTAATCACTATGATTATCGGTAGCAGGCATTATATTGATCATAAGCGAAATATCGCACCCTCTATAAGAGCGATCCCATGAATCTTCAGCAGTTCTCTGATTTGGCCCGCGAGGGCTATAACCGTATTCCAGTTGTGCGTGAAGTATTGGCGGATCTCGATACGCCGGTATCGAGCTACTTAAAGTTGGCTCGCGGCCCATACTCCTACTTGTTTGAGTCGGTACAAGGCGGCGAAAAGTGGGGCCGCTACTCGATTATTGGTTTGCCGGCGCGCACCTTAATGAAAGCCTACGGTAATTATGTAGTAGTTGAGCGCGACGGTGAGGTGGTAGAGGAACACCAGTGTGAAGACCCCCTAGCCTTTGTTGAAGAGTTTAAAAACCGCTATCGTGCGCCAGAGCTTGAAGAGTTACCGCGTTTTAATGGCGGCTTAGTCGGTTACTTTGGCTATGACTGCGTGCGCTATGTCGAACCGCAACTGCGAGATTCTGAGCCCGAGGATAACATCGGCACGCCGGATATCTTCTTGATGGTGTCCGATGAAGTGCTGGTGTTCGATAATCTCGGCGGTAAATTGATTCTGGTCGTACACGCTAATCCCGACTCTTGCGGTAGTACAGAAAACGCTTTCGATAAAGCTGTGGCCAGACTCGATCAGCTCGAGGCAGATTTAAACAGCTCACAGCCTGTGTTGCCGCCTTTATCGTTGAGCGCTAGTGGCGAAATGGAAAGTCAGTTTAGCTCCAGCTTTGGTGAAGAAAACTTTCACGGTGCCGTAAACAAAATTAAAGACTATATTTTGTCGGGCGATACCATGCAGGTCGTTATCTCGCAGCGTTTATCGATTCCGTTTGCCGCCGAGCCGATCAACTTATACCGTGCTTTGCGAAATTTGAATCCATCGCCCTACATGTACTATCTCGATCTTGGCGACCACCATGTGGTGGGGGCGAGTCCAGAAATCTTGGCACGATTAGAAGACGGTGAAGTGACTGTGCGGCCGATTGCCGGAACTCGCCGTCGCGGGCACACTCCAGAAGAAGACCTAGCGCTAGAGAAAGAACTGGTTGCCGACCCGAAAGAAATTGCCGAACATTTAATGCTTATTGATTTGGGCCGCAACGATGCTGGCCGTGTGTCTAAAATTGGTACCGTTCAGCTCACTGATAAAATGGTGGTAGAGCGCTACTCGCACGTGATGCATATTACTTCTAATGTTACCGGGCAGTTAAAAGATGGTCTCGGCGCTATGGACGTGCTCCGCGCGGCACTGCCGGCGGGTACTCTTTCTGGTGCGCCCAAAATACGCGCCATGGAAATTATCGACGAAATGGAAAATGTTAAGCGCGGTGTATACGGCGGCGCGATCGGTTATCTGTCTTGGAATGGCAACATGGACACCGCTATCGCTATTCGCACCGCTGTTATTAAAGATGGTCAGCTTTATATTCAAGCGGGTGCAGGGGTGGTGGCCGATTCGGTGCCTGATTTAGAGTGGAAAGAAACAATGAACAAAGCCCGTGCCGTATTTCGAGCCGTAGAGATGGTGTTGTAGGTGCCGATACGCGCTTTTTTCGCGATTATTGGCAGTTTTTGCTCCTGCAAAACCTACACTGCCGCCATCCTTGGCGGTCGTTTTGGTGCTGTGCTTGTGTTTAGCATGAACGATATGTCGGTGTGACATCGAGTTATGGCGCGATCAGGTCGATCATATACTTATATGTACATTCTAGCTTTGCGCGCAGTGACTCCTCGTACTCACGAAAAAACCACTACTTGTCGAGTTTAGTAGTATAAAAATTAACCAATAACTCTCGGATAAAGAATCCCGGTAGCTAGAGCAAAAAAGCCAAGCGAGCAGGTAATAAACAATGATACTGATGATTGATAACTATGACTCGTTTACTTATAACGTTGTGCAGTATTTAGGTGAGATTGGTGCCGAGATTGAAGTGTATCGTAACGATGAAATCACTTTGGCTGAAATCGAAGCGTTGGCACCGGATAAGATCGTGATTTCTCCCGGGCCCTGCACGCCTAATGAAGCGGGTATATCGCTGGCGGTGATCGAGAAATTTGCCGGTAAAATTCCGCTGCTAGGAATTTGCCTCGGCCACCAGAGTATCGGTCAGGCATTTGGTGGCGATATTGTTCGCGCGGGCAAAGTAATGCACGGCAAAGTGTCAGCCATGCACCATAAAAAAACCGGTGTATTTTGTCACCTGACAAATCCATTTAACGCCACTCGCTACCATTCGCTGGTCATCGATAAAAATACTTTGCCCGATTGTTTGGAAATTACTGCCTGGACGGAAACTGACAGCGGTGAAATTGAAGAGATTATGGGGGTGCGCCATAAGACCTTAGATGTTGAAGGCGTACAATTTCACCCTGAGTCTATTTTGTCTGAGCACGGCCACGATTTACTGCGTAACTTCGTCGAGAGATAAGGAATTATTATGAATATTCAACAAGCCGTAGGTGCGCTGATTGATGGCAAGAACTTATCCACTGACGAGATGATAGCTGTGATGCGTCAGGTGATGACGGGTGAGGCGACACCTGCGCAAATTGGTGGTTTTCTTATCGCGCTGCGTATTAAAGGCGAGACCATCGATGAGATTACCGGAGCGGCTACGGTGATGCGTGAGTTGGCATCTAAGGTTGAAATCAATCAAGAGCATCTAGTCGATACCTGTGGTACAGGCGGTGACGGCGCCAATTTATTTAATGTTTCTACGGCTTCGGCCTTTGTCGTGGCCGCTGCTGGTGGCCGCGTTGCAAAGCACGGTAATCGCTCGGTTTCGAGCTCTACTGGCAGTGCCGACGTGTTAGAAGCCGCAGGGATAACCCTCGATATTAGCCCAGAACAAGTGGCGCGTTGTGTCGATGAAATTGGCGTCGGTTTTATGTTTGCTCCTGCGCATCACAGCGCCATGAAACACGCCATAGGGCCACGCCGCGACTTAGGCCAACGCACCATTTTTAATTTGTTGGGCCCTATGACCAATCCCGCCGGAGTTAAACGCCAAGTTATTGGTGTGTTTAGTGCCGACTTATGCGTACCCATGGCTGAGGTGCTCGGCCGACTCGGCAGTGAGCATGTAATGGTGGTGCATGCCCTCGATGGTCTCGACGAGATCAGCCTGCACGGAGATACGCAAGTAGCGGAACTAAAAGATGGCGCGGTGCGTGAGTACCGAATTAATGCCAGTGATTTTGATATAGACGCGCGCGATCTTGACGGTTTAAGCGTCGACTCGGCGGCCGAGTCTCTGGCTCTGATCAAGGATGCTCTGGGTAAACGCAAAACACCCGAGGGCGACAAAGCCGCTGATATTATTGCCCTAAATGCCGGCGCGGCTATTTATGTTTCCGGTGTGGCTGACTCTTTAGCCGAAGGTGTTGAATTGGCCAAAGATGCTATTGGCTCCGGTCTTGCCGGAGGCAAGTTGCAAGAATTAGTGGCTTTTACCGACTGCCTGAAAGTCAGCGCTTAATTGAGAAAATACTATGACCGACACTCCTACAGTATTGAAAAAAATTATTGCTCGTAAACATCAAGAAATTGCCATGCGTTCAAGTCGCGATAGTGTGGCCGCGCTTAATGCCCGTATTCAGGGATTAGATAGCAGCCAAAACCCACGCGGTTTTGTTGCGGCCATGCAGGCAAAATTAGACGCGGGTCTGTCTGCGGTAATTGCTGAAGCAAAAAAGGCGTCGCCCAGTAAAGGCGTGATTCGTGAGAATTTCATTCCTGCTGACATCGCTAAAAGTTATCAGCAGGGCGGCGCGGCGTGTTTGTCGGTGCTGACCGATGCCGATTTTTTCCAAGGCCATGAAGACTATCTATTACAGGCGCGTGCCGCTTGTTCGATGCCAGTTATTCGCAAAGATTTTTTGGTCGATGAGTACCAGATTACCGAGGCGCGTAGTATTGGTGCAGACTGTGTACTACTTATTGTCGCAGCTTTGAATAAAACGCAGTTAACTGATCTCAATCAGCAAGCGCTGGAATTGGGTATGGATGTGTTGGTAGAGGTTCATGATGCACGTGAGCTCGAAGTTGCCATGGACTTGCCGAATAAATTGATTGGTATTAACAACCGCAATTTACATACCTTTGAGGTGTCACTGCAAAATACTATCGACTTGTTGCCACGTATTGCTGAGGACTCGAGCGAGCGTATAGTGGTGACCGAAAGCGCGATTGCTTTGCCTGCCGATGTACAGTTAATGCGTGAGCATCAAGTGAATGCCTTTTTAGTTGGCGAAACTTTTATGCGCTGTGAGCAGCCGGGCGATAAACTCGCCGAATTGTTTTTTTGATGGCTAAATAAGGCGACGCAGTCGCTTTATTTATGCAGTAGCCATGCATCTTTTTGCAGCAAGCCAATTTTAATCCTAATGAAGCTGATGGCCACCGGTTTTACTTCGCTATCATCGCGATTGGCATTGCCTAAAAAGTTCTCGATCACTTTTTGGGCGGTCAATTTTGATACGTTAGTATCCATGGACCAGAGCGTGTTGAATAACCCTGAGCTGGCCACAGGGTGCAGTGGTTGCAGTGCTAATACTTTTTCAAACGCGGCCTCAGCCTGTTCGAACTTACCCTGAGTAAAGTAGAGCCCTGCTTCGGCCAGTAATATATCAACGCTCATTTTTGATCCCTTTGAATATCAAAAAAGCCGGCATAGCCGACTCTTTTTAAAATACTATCTAACTTCGTCTGCAGAGACCTAGGCTCTTAGAAGTAATACCTGCTAGCGAGTACCAAATACCACCATGGTTTTACCTTTTACCGATACCAAACCCTGTTCTTCTAATGTTTTGAGTACCCGCCCAACCATCTCGCGTGAGCAGCCGACAATGCGGCCGATTTCCTGGCGAGTGATTTTAATTTGCATGCCGTCGGGGTGAGTCATAGCATCTGGCTCTTTGGTTAAATCGAGCAGGGTGCGGGCGACGCGGCCGGTAACATCGAGAAACGCCAAGTCCCCGACTTTACGCGTGGTATTGCGCAGGCGTTTCGCCATCTGCGTACTGAGGGCAAACATAATTTCAGGGTGTTGTTCGGCCACTTCTTGAAATTTGGTGTAACTGATTTCAGCGACCTCACATTCGGTTTTGGCTCGAATCCAAGCACTGCGAGAATCTTTATCGTCGAACAAACCTATCTCGCCAAAAAAGTCGCCATCATTGAGATAGGTGACAATCATCTCCCTGCCTTCGTTATCTTCGATCAATACAGTGACCGAACCCTTGACTATATAGTAGAGAGAGTCGCTTTTATCACCTGCATAGATGATGGTGCTTTTAGCGGGATAGCGACGGCGATGGCAGTGTGAAAGAAAGTCGTCGACGTTTTTAATATGGGGCGTGAGTGGTACAGAAACCAAGAGTTTTCTCCTCGGCCTAGACCGAACTTTTATTATGTGATTCGATTATGCGTCTAAAACCCCTTGGGTACTAGGGGCTAAAGTGGCACGAAATACACTTTGTGACCCAGTAATATACTTTACTCTGGGCTTTATAACCGGAAAACACCGTTATCATGAAAGCGTGCCGCTTGTGCCGATGCGCGGTAGCATGGATTTTGTTATTCTAGCCGCATTGAATGCCCTCTCGTGTTCAACTCTTATAGTCAGTTCCGGAGCGAATGATGACAATGTTAGCGAAAGTGAAGTGGGTTGATGGCCGTATGTTTCTTGGTGAGAGCGGCTCCGGTCACACTGTGGTAATGGATGGCCCACCAGATCATGGCGGTCGCAATTTAGGTGTGCGTCCAATGGAGATGATTTTGCTTGGCCTTGGCGGCTGTGCCAGTTTCGATGTAATGAGTATTCTCGAGAAAAGCCGTCAGCAAGTGAGTGACTGTTGGGTTGAACTGTCGGCCGAACGCGCCGAGGGGGTGCCTTCACCTTTCACCAAAATTGATATGAAGTTTGTGATTACCGGTCGTGCCCTGAAAGAGAAACAGGTAGAAAAGGCCGTGACTATGTCGGCGGAAAAGTTCTGCTCGGCCTCTATTATGCTTGAAGCGGCGGGTGTTGAGTTGAGTCATTCGCACGAGGTGCGCGAAGCGAGTTGATGGATCGCTGAGTGATGCAGCGTAAAAAAAGCCAGAGCACATGCTCTGGCTTTTTGGTTTAAGTACCCCTCTATACCATCAAAGGTAATAACTACTCTTGGTCATCGCTTTTGAGACCAAGCTCATTCCGGCCTTAATGGGTTTGGGAAACGCTATGCCGCCTGCGGCTATGGCCATGTTTGAGTGCTCAGCCTCATCGATTAGCATTTGCTCTACCACAGCGCGGCTCTTGCCGTCTTGCTCAGGCAGCTCTAGCAAATGCTCTTCCAGATGTTCACAAACTTGGTCTTCAATAGCGGCAACAAAACCGAGACTTACTCTATCACCGATAAGGCCCGCCACAGCGCCCAAGCCAAATGACATACCGTACCAGAGTGGGTTTAAGACACTGGTATGACCGCCTAAATCGTCTATGCGCTGGTCACACCAGGCTAGGTGGTCAATTTCTTCAGCGGCTGCATGCTCCATTTCTCGACGTATATGGGGCAGTTTGGCGGTTAGAGCCTGACCTTGATATAGGGCTTGAGCACAGACTTCACCGGCATGATTAACACGCATCAATGCCGCTGCATGCTTAGCCTCGCTATCGCTCAAATTCCCTTCGTTGAGTTTGGTTGCCGGTGTTGGCCTCTCACAACAGGGCGCGCCAGGCGCCAGGGTACGCAGAGCTTTGTCAGCTTGTACCAATAGCTTGTCAAGGGGAGAAAGGTGTAAATGGCTCATAAAGCAATACTCTATGTTAGTTAACGCTATGTTAACTGAGTTCTCACTATGTGTTCAGTGTTGTTTGCCAGAATGCCCATTAATGGGCAAACTTGTGTAAATACTTGTCAATTTATTAGGACGCTTAGCATGCAGGATGTACGCGATCTCGGTTTAATACTGGACTCTAGAGTGCCTTTGGTGGTGATAGAAACTTTTGAGGAGAAGCGTGCGCTTGATATGTTGATGCGCGTAGCGACGAAAAGGCACAAGAATATTTATCGT
Organism: uncultured Cellvibrionales bacterium; assembly: GCA_913050115.1. Lineage (GTDB taxonomy): Bacteria > Pseudomonadota > Gammaproteobacteria > Pseudomonadales > Cellvibrionaceae > UBA1124. Next base: position 25,880 of record CAJWZU010000004.1, on the reverse strand, counting down.
TGGTCCTGTACCGATGGTCTGTCTCGGCAGAGCTTCGGGCCCTCCATTGCGTTCAGTTCGGAACACGATGATCCGCAAGCAGTACTTGAGCACATCAAGGAGATGAGTGAGCCGGGCGTGTTTGTACTCTGCGACTTTCATCCCTACTTTGAGGCTCCGCACTCCGAGAATGCCCCACGCATAGTCCGCTTGATCAAAGACATGGCTCTGAATTACCACTCGGTGCCACATACGCTGATATTTCTCAGCCATAAATTTACCCTGCGGCCAGAGCTTAGCCGTTATAGCGCCTTATTTCGTTTGTCTCTGCCGAGCGACGAGCAAATCATGTCGATCGTCCGCGAAGAGGCCAAGAGCTGGTCTAACCAGCACGGGGGAAGCCGCGTTAAGACCGACAATATTATTTTGAAAAAAATGGTAGCCAATCTGCAAGGGCTGCCCGCAGGCGATGTTCGGCGTTTGGTGCGCGGTGCCATTATTGACGATGGCGCCATTACTGACGACGACCTGCCCGATATTAATAAGGCCAAATTCGAGTTAATGGATATGGAGGGGGTGATGAGTTTTGAGTTCAACACCGAAGAGTTTGGCCATGTCGGTGGTCTTAATAATCTCAAACGCTGGTTACAGCAGCGCCGAGACAGTTTTATTAGTACCCACAGTAGCGCTGCAAATAAGCCAGCTTTAGACCGACCCAAAGGCATTATGCTGTTAGGTGTGCAGGGCGCGGGTAAAAGTTTGGCTGCCAAGGCAGTTGCGGGTCTTTGGGGATTACCACTGTTGCGGCTCGACTTTGGCGCACTCTATAACAAGTTTTTTGGCGAGACCGAGCGCAATTTACGCGAGGCGTTGGCATTGGCCGATACTATGTCGCCCTGCGTTTTGTGGCTGGATGAAATCGAGAAGGGCATGGGTCAGGATAGCGGCGAAAGTGGCACCTCTAAGCGCGTGCTGGGCACGCTGTTAACTTGGATGGCTGAGCGCAAAAGTAAAGTATTTATGGTCTGTACCAGCAACGACATCACCGGTTTGCCTCCAGAGTTGGTGCGTAAGGGACGGCTGGATGAGATCTTTTTTGTCGATTTGCCCGACGCCGAGGCACGGCGGGAAATTTTTAATATTCACCTCAATAAACGCTCGATCAGTGCACTGGACTTTGATTTGATCGATTTAGTTCACGCCAGTGATGGCTTCTCTGGTGCCGAGATAGAGCAGGCGATAGTAGCGGCTATTTATACCGCCGCGGCCACTCAAGACATGCTCGTTGATGCCCATATTCTCAATGAGATCAATCATACTAGCCCTTTATCGGTAGTCATGGCGGAGAAAGTAGCGGAGCTGCGGCACTGGGCAGCGGAAAGAACCGTGCTGGCGAACTAATAATCAGTTATTTTGACAATTTATGCAGCCGTTGCTGTGCGTTGCCAGCAATCTGAGCTGCTATTTTTCTAATAGTTGTTGAAGGCGGGCAATTTTTTGGCTTCGATAGGTATAAAAACGAACCTTGAATTAACTTTAGCAAGAGCGTTTTCATGCCTTTGATGCGGTAGTTCCAGGCTGGGCTGGAGTACACGTTCTGGGGCGAACCTTGTTGACAGTTAACTCTTCGGCCAGAGTGATCTTTAAGGACTGTGTGCTAATAGGTTTTGACAGTACTCGGCGTATGCCTGAGGCGGCGGCGGTGTCACTGTTGGGTGCGGTGCTGGCACCGGAAAGCATAATAATCGCCGGATTGCCGAGCGTTAGGTCGCGGGATATCGTCTCGGCTAGCTCTAGCCCATTCAGACCCCGCAAATCGTAATCAAGAATGATTAAGTCAAAGTGACCACCCAGCCCCACTACAGTGCGCATCATTGCCAGCGCTTCTTCGCCATTGGGGGCAGCGCTTACGCGCATCTGCCATTGCTCCGCACGCTTGGCGACAATTTTGCGGCTAGAGTGGCTGTCGTCGATAACGAGTAGGCGTTTACCTTTGAGTAGTTCATCATACTTGGCTTCGGAATGTGATAGCAGCGTGTGGCGTGGCAGCAGTAGTTCACAGCGATAGCGTACGGTGTCCTTGTTGGACGCGGGGTCGAAGCTGACATTCAGACGGCCCTGCATCATCTCGCACAGACGCGCAGCCACGCTCCAGTTGCGCTGGTGAACACTCATCTCCACAGGGCTTAGCTCGCTCGGGTTTTGCTCGTCAAAAACACTGTCGAGGCCGTTTAAGTCTTCTGGGCGCAGCCCGCTATGGGTGTCGGTTAATTCCAGCAGCCAGCGATTTTTTTCACCGGTTAAAGTGGCACAAAAATTCAATTGGCCCTGCTCTGAGTAGTAGAGTGCGAAATCGAATAAACCTCGTAACACCTGTTGTAAACGCTCTGGATCGCCTTTAACCAGTGTTGGCAGTCGCTGGTCGAGCACCGTTTGAATATTGACTTGACGTGCGCTGGCGACCTCCTTTAAGGCATCGGTGCAGTCGCGGATGACCCCGACAAAGTCGAACGGTACATTTTTAAATTTTAGCCGCCCAGCTTGGAGGGCGGCCCAGTCGGAGACGCCGTTGAGCCAGCGCAACAGAGACTCGCCGGTGCGGTGAATAATTTCTACCTGATCGCGTTGGTTGCGGTTTAGTGACGTTTCTAATAACAGCTCAGACATACCTAAAACACCACTGATGGGGGTGCGAATATCATGGCTAATTTGACGCAGGCTATTACCCTGCTGGCGTTTTTGCGCGCGCTCGACACTGAGGTTGTAGTGGGTTAGCAGTCGCTCATGCATATGTCTAATCTGACGCTGCACCAAGGTATAGGTGGTGCTGGCGGCGTCGAGTAGCAGCGCCAACAATGCGGCACTAAAAATGGTGTTGTCGGTGGCAATAACTCCCGTGATCATGGCTATCAGCATTAAGACAATGGGGGTGGTGCAGAAGCGAGTGAGAATGTAGCTGCGCGAGCGACCAAAACCGCGGCTACTGGCGTAGATCGCCAGTACAAAGGTGCTAATGAATGTGGCGAGGCCGAACGTGCAGAGTAAACCTGTTTGAATGGAATCAATCAGCATTAAAGGCACGAAGATCAGCCCTGTTATACCTAAAACCGTTAAATAGCGATGCCAGCTAGGCATATTTTTCTTGCAGTGAAAGTAGTAGCGGCTAAAGGTGATATGAGCGCTGCAGGTTAGTAGCAGCATAGCCGCTAACACTGTACTGACGGTAGACAGGTATAGCCAATAAGCGCAACTGGCGGCCGCTAGAAGCAGATAGCAGCCGTAGCTTAAATATTTACGCTCTTTTTCAATCGCGGCTTGGACCAAATTAGTCATTATAAGAATGGACATCGCGCCAAAAAAGAAACTTATCGCGGCAATGCCGTAGGCACTGCCGATAAATGCGTCCTGCATAGTAATCTCGATCTTATTATTAGGGATTTACGACGTCGTTTGCGTCTTTTATAGTTGATAGTAACGGAAAAAAAAAGGCCCCGCTAGCAATGCCAGCGGGGCCTTTATATTCAGCATGGACGCAGAAAAAACCGCTCTTTGGCAAATTGCTCCATGCATTGCCCTATTAAGTTACATCCCTGTAACGATGTGCTCTCAGTACTTTCTCATCCATGATGGCCGCATGCCGCGGTGACTTCGGTAGAATGGCTCAGCGAGATCCAAACGATATTAGCGCTTACCCTGCTCTCTCGCAATCGCGCGGTAGCCTATATCTGAGCGAGTGAATACACCATCCCAGCTAATCTGCCGGGCCAATGCTACGGCTTTTTGCTGAGCTTCGAGCACAGTGTTGCCAAGGGCGGTGGCGCATAAAACGCGGCCGCCGTTAGTCACAACCTTGCCGTTTTTCTCAGCAGTTCCTGCATGAAAAACCTTTTGGTCTTTGTTGGAATCAGTCGGCAGGCCCGAAATCACATCACCCTTAGCATAATCGCCAGGGTAGCCGCCTGCGGCCAGTACAACGCCAATGGCCGCGCGTGGGTCCCAAGAGGTCTCGCATTGGTCGAGTTTTCCTGCCAAGGCTGCGTCGCACAGAGCGACCAAATCACTTTGCATACGCAACATGATTGGCTGGGTTTCAGGGTCACCAAAGCGGCAGTTGTATTCGATAACCTTGGGCGTGCCGTCAGCATCTATCATCAAGCCAGCGTACAAGAAACCGGTGTAGTCATTGCCTTCGGCCGCCATACCGTCAACGGTGGGACGAATTACCTCAGCCATAATGCGATCGTGAATTTCAGGGGTCACTACTGGGGCCGGAGAATAGGCACCCATGCCGCCAGTGTTGGGGCCGGTATCGCCGTCGCCAACGCGCTTATGATCTTGGCTGGTGGCCATTGGCAGGATGTTCTTGCCGTCGACCATAACAATGAAACTGGCTTCTTCACCGGCCAAAAATTCTTCGATGACTACGCGGCAACCGGCTTCGCCAAAAGCATTGCCAGAAAGCATATCGGTTACGGCATTTTCGGCTTGCTCAAGAGTCTCGGCGACTATGACGCCTTTACCTGCAGCCAAGCCATCGGCTTTAACTACAATCGGCGCACCGTGTTCGCGCAGGTAAGCTAGAGCCGGTTCAACTTCGGTGAAGTTGCCGTAGCTGCCGGTAGGAATCTTGTGGCGGGCGAGAAAGTCTTTGGTGAAAGACTTGGATCCTTCAAGTTGTGCGGCACCCTTAGATGGGCCGAAGCACTTCAGGTTTTTGCTTTGAAAGAAATCGACAACACCGTCAACTAGCGGGACTTCAGGGCCAACAATCGTCATGCCGACATTGTTTTCCGCTGCGAATTGAGCCAGTTGCTCGAAATCAGACACGCCGATAGCGACATTTTCAAGACCCGCTTCCAGCGCGGTACCGGCATTACCCGGTGCAATAAATACTTTCTCAACCCCGGCACTCTGAGCCGCTTTCCAACCCAGGGCGTGCTCACGGCCGCCGCTACCAATAATCAATACGTTCATTTTTATCTCTCAATCTGTTTAATCAGATGCGAAAAAGGAGCCCTTTAAAGGCTCCCTCTTTTAAAACTTTATTTTATAGTCGCTGAAGAAAAATTGTGTTTTTTGCGTGAGAGCTAGGAGGTACCGCGCACAAGGAGGGAGTGTACAAACTGTACATGACCGACTGAGCACGGAACCGACACCGCTATCGCGCAAAAAGCGCATTTTTATCAGTGACGAAAGTGGCGCATGCCGGTGAACACCATAGCAATGCCATACTCATCGGCTGCGGCAATAACTTCTTCATCGCGCATAGAACCACCCGGCTGAATAACGGCCTTAATGCCCGCTGCTGCAGCGGCTTCTAAGCCGTCGCGGAATGGAAAGAAGGCATCGCTGGCCATTACCGAACCCGGAACTTCAAGGCCAGCGTGTTCGGCTTTGATACCGGCGATACGGGCAGAGTTGATGCGGCTCATTTGACCCGCGCCTACACCGATGGTGGCGCCGTCTTTAACGTAGACAATGGCGTTGGATTTAACCATCTTGGCCACTTTCCAAGAGAACATCAGGTCGCGCAACTCTTCGTCAGTTGGCACACGCTTGGTGACGACTTTCAGATCGCTCTGGTTAACCATCGCGGTGTCGCGATCCTGTACAAGCAAGCCGCCGTTAACGCGCTTAAAGTCGAAGCCTTGCGCCGCGGTATCGGACTGACCACAGGCCAGCAAGCGTACATTTTTCTTGGCTTTCACAATTTCTACCGCTTCATCGGTAATGGTCGGGGCGATGATCACCTCGACAAATTGCTTGTCGACAATCGCTTGTGCCGTTTTAGCATCAAGCTCGCGATTAAAGGCAATGATGCCGCCGAAGGATGATTCTGGATCGGTGGCAAAGGCGCGCTCGTAGGCCTCGACAATCGTATCCGCTGTGGCTACGCCGCAAGGGTTGGCGTGCTTAACAATAACGCAGGTAGGCGCGTCAAATTGCTTAACGGTTTCTAGCGCCGCGTCAGTGTCGGCGATATTGTTGTAAGACAGCTCTTTACCCTGCAGTTGAGTCGCGGTGGCGATAGAACCAGCAGCCGGGTTTTGCTCAACATAGAAGGCGCTTTTCTGATGTGAGTTCTCGCCGTAGCGCAACTCGCCTACCTGTTGGAATTGCGCGTTAAAGGTGCGCGGGAAGTTCTCGGTGCCGCCCTCAACCATCTTGCCGAAGTAGTTGGCGATGGCACCGTCGTAGGCGGCGGTCTGCTCATAGGCTTTAATGGCCAAGTTAAAGCGGGTCTTAAACGTGGTGGCGCCCTTGTTGGCGGTCATCTCATCTAGAATGGCACTATAGTCTGATGCTTTAACGACTATGTTGGTAAAGGCGTGGTTTTTGGCGCAAGCGCGAACCATTGTGGGGCCGCCGATGTCGATATTCTCAACAGCGTCTTCCATGCTGCAGCCGTCTTTAGCGACCGTTTGCTCGAACGGGTACAGGTTAACCACAACCATATCGATAGGGTCAATACCGTGCTCGGCCATTACAGCGTCGTCAATACCGCGACGGGCGAGTATACCGCCGTGAATTTTCGGGTGTAGGGTCTTAACTCGGCCATCCATCATCTCAGGGAAGCCGGTGTAGTCGGACACTTCAATCGCAGCAACGTTGTTCTCGCATAGAAGCTTATAAGTGCCACCCGTAGAGAGAATTTCGACGCCCTGGGCGCTTAAGGCTTTGGCAAAATCAACGATACCGGTTTTGTCAGATACGCTGATTAAGGCGCGTTTGATCTGGACTAGGTCTTGAGACATGAGTTGATGGATTTCCTAAACGGGTGGTAAAAGATAAAGGGTTTAAAACGCAAAAGGGGTGAATTATTATTCACCCCTAAAGTAGTGCATCGGTAAAGAATTAAAGCAGGCCATACTGCTTTAGTTTTTTACGCAAAGTACCGCGATTCAGTCCAAGTACATGGGCGGCTTTAGTCTGATTGTGACGGGTGTACTTCATCACGATCTCTAGCATTGGCGCTTCAACTTCGGCCATTACCATATCGTACACTTCACTGACTTGAGCGCCGTCGAGGTGTTTAAAGAAATTGTCCATGGCCTGTTCAACGCAGTCGCGTAGCGACTGGTTAGGATTGATGCCGGTAAAAGCCTCAACAGGGGTTGGAGCCATTTCCACTGGCACTTCTGCCATAAAAGTTTCCGCTGTGTTCATGCCGCTATGTCCTCTAGTTTTATCAGTCGTTCAAATAGCCCTTGAACGCTGGCATGTTGGTCTTGAGCAAGCTCAATTTTATTAAATTTACTGCGATATGCTGCACACCACTCGTTTGAACCGAGAGTCTTGAGGTACCAGCCCACATGTTTGCGAGCGATTCTTGGTCCTAGAAACTCACCATAAAACTGGTGCAGATGAGTGAGGTGCGAGCAGAGAATATCCCTAACTTCTGTCAGGGCGGGGTTGGGTAATAGCTCACCAGTTGTTAAATAGTGAGCAATTTCCCGAAAAATCCAGGGACGACCCTGAGCGGCACGGCCAATCATAACGGCGGCGGCACCAGTTTGTGCGAATACATGTTTGGCTTGTTGGGGCGTATTGATATCGCCGTTGGCAAATACCGGAATATCAACAGCATCTACCACGCGCGCAATAGTGTCGTATTCTGCGGCGCCTTTAAAAGCACAGGCGCGGGTTCTTCCGTGCACAGCCAGAGCAGAAATACCTGCATCTTCGGCTATGCGAGCAATATTGAGGGCATTTCTGTTATCTGTATCCCAGCCGGTACGGATTTTCAGTGTCACCGGGATGTCCACAGCACTAACAACAGCATTGAGAATGGCCTCAACTAATGGCTCGTCCTTAAGTAATGCAGAGCCCGCAGATTTTTTGCACACTTTTTTTGCCGGGCAGCCCATATTAATGTCGATAATTTGTGCGCCGCGTTCGGCATTTAAGCGCGCGGCCTCAGCCATCATCTCGGGGTCACCACCGGCAATCTGAATCGATCGGGGCTCTGGCTCACCAGTGTGGTTGAGTCTAGTCTGAGATTTTCGGCTGTTCCAAAGACTGGGATCAGAGGTAACCATTTCTGACACGACAAGACCGGCGCCCATGTCGCGACAAAGTTGACGAAAGGGTTGGTCAGTAATACCAGCCATCGGTGCAAGAATGAGCGGTGTCTTGATTTCAAAGCGGCCGATATTAAATGAGATCATTGCTAACCTCATCGGTCTTTACCGGTCTGCTCAGTGGAGCAAAAAACAGCTGCGTTGTGTTGGGGTGCGGACCTATGCTGAGCGCGGCATGAGCGGCCTTGCAACTTTTGGCGGTCTTGAAAAAGACAATATTAGAGTCCGTATAACGCACGTGTTATCCCAAGATGACTGTCAGGCTGATTTTATGATGTTAAGCCGGTAGAACGCTGCCTGTGACTATCTTTTTAGGGACTGTTACTGTCCTCTAAAAAGGGTCGCCATGATACCCGTATGCAGGGTGTCGGGAAAGCAGAAAATGCACAATTTGATGATTTTTTGTGCTTATTTCTCGCGAATCATCGATGTGATTGGATGCGCAATAAATGTTGCGTTGTTGATGATTCGAGCGAGTTTGGCAGTTGGCTCCATAAGAACGACGATGTTTGGAGTTTAGCGCGGTGAGCCATGGATAATTAGCTTTAGGCAAACGCTGCATGAAAGTTTCTTAAAGTACTGCATTAGGGAGCGATCGTTGCGCTGTAATTAACCGCATGGGGCCCAGGATCGGTTAATTCCAGAACAATATGTATGGGTCGCTCTGATGGCATTTGTTTGCGGCCGGCCAGTTCGCCGCGTAAGTAGTCGGCGGGTGTAAACTGGCGACTCGCAATGGGTGCGTGCTCTCGATCGCTAAAAGTCAGCTCTAATTTGGGAAAGGGTTGTTCAAAAGAGGCGCGATTGAGAATAATAGTGTCGACAATGAGGGCTTGCTCGATGCTGGGGTGGCTGCGAACCACCAGATTGTAGCTAATAATTTTTTCCGGTGCGGCTAGTGGCGGCAGTTGGCAACCTACTAGCGGGCACAAAGTGCTGTACCAGCTGCGGTAGGGCTGTTGGCGTGCTAAATCGTCAAAGTTGTATATATTCCATTGAATATAGAGTGCCAAAATGGCGAGTAACGACAGCCCGGCCCAGAGCACTTTTTTCGGCCAAGTGCGCGCTTCTACCCGAAAGGCCATTACGACAGGGTCTGATTCAATGTTTTGCAGCAGTGCCGCGCGCTCGGGGTCGAAGGCGTGGAGGGGTTGTGGTGCGATAGTCTCCGTTGCACTGGCTTGCTGCTCTATGGCTTTTAGTTGGGCGAGTGGATCGCTGTCGGACTCTTCGTACTCTGGTAAGTCATCGAGGTTGCCAATGTCTCTGTCATCGTCTGCAACCAAAGTGAAACTGCTGGTATGTTTGTTGGCCGCGGTGTCGGTTGTGTCGGCGTTGTACTGGGAATATTGATCTAAAGCATCGCTTGTTAGTGGGTACTTACTAGGTTGTTTTTTTATGGCTTGGTATGCCTGCTGCTTAGGCGTGACACCTTCCTCGGATTCTTCTAATAAATCGACTGCCCAGGACTCATCTGCATGATCTAGTAGGTCGTCTTTAATCGCTTTAGGCTTGTGACCAAACAACGGTGAACTGCTGACATCGCTGCAGTTAAGTGTGCCATCATCAATAACGCTGTCGACCACATTGGATAGTGTGGCGGTATCTTTGCGTAATTCTTCGCTGTTCAGTTGCTCATTATCGTCTAATTTTGAAGGACTGAGTGCATTGATTTTAACTTTTGGCTCGGTTGTTAGCGACGTATTAGGGTCGGCAGTTATTTCTGAAAGCTCTTGCTGAGTGCTGCTAATATCGTTATTGACGAGATTTTCATCGGCTTTAAATATGCTCAAACAAGAGCCGCATCGCACTGCGCCCCGAGCAGTTTTTAATTGCGCGGAGGTGATGCGAAAGGATGTTTTGCACTGCGGGCAGCGCGTTAGCATGTCTGTCATAAAGCCATTCCAAAAAGATTTTGAGAAAAATCTTTGCTTTCGTTAATCTAAGCCCGAAAGCTTTGTAGCTGACAAGTGTAGTCGTTTCGGCCGTCTGGGTACATTTCCCCTGAACGGCTTTAGTGTTTAGCTCACATTCTTTTGCGCCGTGTTAGATGTATCCGTTAGTCTTTTGTTGATGATCTGTGTACAAAATCAAACCGGTTTTAGCTCTTATGACGTGCGGTTAGGCGTAGCCACTCATCTTATTGAGCGAGATCTGAGGCAGCATCAAAATCAAACCGGTTTTAGCGCTTTTTGCGTGCGGTTAAGCGCACCCACTCATCTTTTTGAGCGATCGGATCAAAAACAAACCATTCGGTGTAGGCTGCCATGACCGTTTCAGCCTGACTGTCGAGAATACCGGATAGGCACAATAGGCCGCCTGGCTTGGTCAGTGCATTAAGGCTTGGGGCTAATTCTGCCAAAGGACCAGCGAGAATATTGGCCAGCATAATGTCGGCGGGTTCAGTGGGGCAGTCCTTGGGAAGAAATACCGGCATGGCATCAGTGGGTAGCTTGTTGCGCTCTGCGTTGTCGGCGGTTGCCACAAGTGCTTGCGGGTCGATATCGACGCCAATTACCTGTTCGGCCTCTTTTAATAATGCCGCTATGCCGAGAATGCCGGAACCGCAGCCGTAATCGTATAAAGTCTTGCCCTGTGCATCCAGTTGGTCGATCCACTGCAGGCATAAAAAAGTGGTGGGGTGGGTGCCGGTGCCAAAGGCTAGGCCAGGATCGAGCATCAAATTGATTTTGTCGGGTTCGGGTGGTGCTATCCAACTGGGGCAGATCCAGAGATTGTCACCACACTGAATCGGGTGGTAATTCTTCATCCATTCACGCTCCCAATCTTTGTCTTCAAGCAGTTCCCAGCGATGCTGAGGTAGTGTTTGGCCCAGTTCTAATTCTGCTAACTTTGAGGCTTCGTCGGTATCGGTTTCAGCATCGAACAGGCCGGTGATACGGGTCTTGTCCCACAGCGGTGTCTCGCCTAAAGCTGGCTCTAAAATAGGCTGGTCAGCGCTATCCTCTAAGGTCACCGACACGGCTCCAGCTGCGAGTATCGCGTCCTCGATAGATTCTGCATCGGTTTTGTTGCTGTCTATTTTGATTTGTAGCCAAGGCATGGGGTGCTTCCAAAAAAACGGTGTTAATGACTAATGGCAAAACGCCCCGCAGAGCGGGGCGTTTTTAGCATGACGGTAATCCGAGGGTTACATGCCCAGCTTTTTTTCCAAGTAGTGAATATTGACACAGCCCTGTTTAAAGGCCTCATCGCGCACCAGATCCTTCTGCAGCGGGATGTTGGTGCGAATACCACTGATAACAATCTCGTCCAAAGCGTTGCGCATACGCGTCAGCGCTTCTTCACGAGTGTCGCCATAACTGATGATCTTGGCGATCATAGAGTCGTAAGTTGGTGGCACTGTGTAGCCAGAATAGATATGCGAGTCGACCCGAATACCCAAGCCTCCAGGGGCGTGGAAGGTGTCGATTTTGCCAGGGCAAGGCATAAAGGTGACAGGATCTTCGGCATTGATACGGCACTCAAAGGAGTGACCCTGAATCTTTACATCAGCTTGAGTAATGGACAGTTTTTCGCCAGAGCAGACACGAATTTGTTCTTTAATTAGATCGATGCCTGTGACCATTTCCGACACTGGATGCTCTACCTGAATACGAGTGTTCATCTCGATAAAGTAGAAACCGCCGTTCTCATAAAGAAACTCAAAAGTGCCTGCACCCTTGTAGCCAATATCGATACAGGCCTGCACGCAGGAGGTAGCGCAAGCGTCACGCACATCAGCGGGTATACCCGGAGCCGGTGCCTCTTCTAGTACTTTCTGATGACGGCGTTGCAGTGAGCAGTCTCGATCGCCCAAATGTACGGCGTTGCCTTGGCCATCAGACATTACCTGTACTTCGACGTGCCGTGGATTGAGAAGAAACTTCTCCATATAAACGCAGTCGTCACCGAAAATAGTTCCGGCTTCGGTCTTGGTCAGCTGGATGGCGTTGACCAATGCAGCCTCAGTATGAACTACTCGCATGCCGCGGCCGCCACCACCGGCCGCAGCCTTGATGATGATTGGGTAGCCGATACGCTTGGCGATAGCCATACATTCCTCACGATCTTCGGGCAGCGGGCCGTCAGAACCGGGGACAGTAGGCACACCGGCTTTACGCATGGCCGCAATGGCGGCAACCTTGTCACCCATAGTGCGGATGGTCTCAGGATCGGGACCAATAAAAGTGAAGCCGCTTTTTTGTACCTGTTCAGCGAAATCAGCGTTTTCAGCCAAGAAACCATAGCCTGGGTGCACGGCGACAGAGTCAGTGATTTCCATGGCGCTAATGATCGCCGGAACGTTCAGGTAGCTTTTGGGTGACGGGTTGGGCCCGATACACACAGACTCATCCGCTAGGCGGACATGCTTTAAGTTGCTATCAATTTTTGAGTGCACAGCAACGGTCTTGATGCCCAATTCTTTACAGGCGCGCAAAACACGCAGGGCAATCTCGCCGCGGTTGGCGATCAGAACTTTATCAAACATAGTGCCAGTTCCTTAAGAATTGCTTAAACGATGGTAACCAAAGGTTGGTCAAACTCTACCGGCTCGCCGTCTTCTACTAAGATGGCCTCAATAACACCAGACTTGTCGGCTTCGATTTGGTTCATCATCTTCATGGCTTCAATGATGCAGATCACATCGCCCTGCTTAACGCTCTGACCAACAGTAACGAACGCTGGTGAGCTTGGGCTTGGTGAACCGTAGTAGGTGCCGACCATTGGCGAGTTAACGGTGTGGCCAGAGATCACCGGCGCACTTGGTACAGCTGCAGCGGCAACTGGCGCAGTAGCTGCAGGTGCTGCAATGGGGGCAGCCATTTGAGCGGCAACAACAGTGGTCTTGTTGCGGCTTATGCGGACAGATTCTTCGCCCTCTTTAATTTCCAGTTCGCCGATATCGGATTCTTCCAGCAGCTCAATTAGTTTTTTGATCTTGCGAATATCCATGGTATTCCTCTTCTTTAATAGTTCTGCGCTGTAGCGCGAATGGTTGGGATGTTTTTTATTTCAGGTGATCTAATGCTGCAGCTAAAGCGAGTTCATAGCTTTTAGCGCCAAAACCTGCGATGACGCCAACGGCGACATCGGAAAAATAAGAGTGTTGACGAAAGGCTTCACGTTTATGCACGTTGGATAAGTGCAATTCTATAAACGGTATATCAACGGCGAGAAGAGCATCGCGCAGGGCTACGCTGCTATGAGTAAAAGCGGCAGGATTAATCAGAATAAAGTCCACTCCCTTGTCCCGAGCTGCGTGAATGCGGTCGATTAATACGTATTCGGCATTGCTCTGCAGTGTTTGAAAGTGGTGGCCTGCATCGTTGCAAAGACTGCTTAGTTTTTCATTGATGTGGTCGAGCGTTGTAGCGCCGTAAACTTCTGGCTCGCGACTACCCAGTAAATTAAGGTTGGGTCCGTTGAGTAGCAGAATGGTTGCCATATTAACGCTTGCTCTTGAGTCTGAGGATTCAAGCAAAAATGCAGATAAAAACCTTAAAAAGAGTCAATATCTGGTTTAAATGCTGAAACAGTACTTAAATGGATCAAAAATGAGCTTCGGATTTTGCCGCAAAAGAATGGCGCTGTCCACGGCAAAGCGCGAATTAATTGGAATTGCTTCATATCGCTGCACGTTTGCCGAAGTTCAGCGATATATAACGGTGAAAACTAGTTGCCAAAGCTTCTTCTTTCAATAAATCTTGCACAATCGCCGCCAGTTAGTTGCTATTAGCGGCGAGTAACCTGTTTTTCGACCTAAAGTTTAGCAAGTTTGCTGTAAAATCGTTAAAGGTGTAGCTAACGTCGGTTAAAGTTAGGTTTATTGTTGATTGGCCGTTTTGGCGATGGCCGTTTCAATATGTTTAAGCAACAGCAGTTGCGGCAAAACAGTGGCGCGACTCTCGCCGGCGGAATAATACAGGTACAGAGGCACACCTGAGCGCTGATACTCTTCTAATAATTCGGTGATCTCGGCGTTGTAGTTGGTCCAGTCGCCTTTAAGGGCAGCGACATTATGTTCGGTAAATAGCGCCTCCAGTTCGTCGGTGTCGAGGGTAAGTTTTTCATTTGCCAGACAAGTCAGACACCAGTCAGCAGTAAGGTTAATAAATACCGGACGCTGCTGGTTTTGTAACTCAACAAGGCTTGAGCGGCTGTAGGGTTGCCAGATGCTTTCGCTGTTATCTACGCCATTGCTCAGCTTGTTGCCAAGTACTAAGGCCGCGCCAATACACAGGAATGCGGTGAGATAACGCAGGCGGTGACCACTGACTGTTTTTTCCGGTAGGTGTGTCAGCCATAACGCAAAGGCGATGAGCAATAAACCTATGATAGCCAGCGCCATGGCATCACTGCCTGCTTGGCGCCCGAGAACCCACAGCAGCCAAATGGCGCTCAAATATAAAGGGAAGGCGAGAAATTGTTTAAGGGTGTCCATCCAGGCGCCCGGCTGGGGTAACTTTTTCGCCAGTTTGGGTGAATAGCACAGTAATAAAAAGGGTAGAGCCATGCCAAAGCCGAGTGCGGCGAACACCAACAGAGCCACAGCCGGAGGCTGTGTTAAGGCGTAGCCCAGAGCGGTGGCCATAAACGGCGCAGTACAGGGACTGGCCACAACTGTCGCCAGTGCTCCAGTAAAGAACGATGAGCGTAGCCCATGACCACCGGTGAGACTTTGCCCTGCACCCATTAGGCGGCTGCCAAAACTGGCCAAGCCAGAAAGCGATAACCCCATGGCAAAAAAGAGATAGGCCAGTAGGGCAATTAAAAAGGGCGATTGCAGTTGAAAGCCCCAGCCAATCGCTTCGCCACTGGTCCGAGCTAGCAGCATAGCCGCGGCTATGCCGACAAAAGTAGCGACTGCGCCGGCGGTATAGGTCCAGCCGTGGGCGACTAAATTATGGCCCCCATTTTTTGTCAAGCTTAGTGCTTTAATCGACAGAACAGGAAATACGCAGGGCATTAAATTTAACAGGCTGCCGCCAGCGATAGCAAGTATAAGGGCTAGCCAAAGGCTCTTGCTGTCTTCGCTTTGGTTGGGGTCTATTAATTTAGTTTTGGCCGGAGGCTTCGGTTGTTCAACCGTAATAACGGTGCCAGTAGCCACATTAATATGAAAAAACTGATTCTGCGGTGGATAGCACAGGCCCGCGTCGGCGCAGCCTTGTGAGGATACTTTAAGGGTGCCTGTACTTAGATGGTTGCGGTCGAATTCGACTTCGGCCAAATCGTAAAATACCTCTAGTTCTTTTTCGAAGTAATCGTCGTATATTACCTTGCCGTCGGTGAGGTAGCTTGGCTTTAAAGTATCATTGTTTTCGATCAGAGAAAAAGCAAAGCGGTTTTTGTATAGATAATAGCCGGGTTTTATATCCCAACTAAGCAGCATTGCTCGTTCATTAATATCGATATTGAGCTGATAGGCCTGCTCGACCGGCAGAAATTCATTGGCGACAGGCAGCCCTAAAAGGCTCTGTTGTGGCGCAGACGTTGTAAACGGATTTTGAACCTGTGCCGCAATACCAAAAGAAAAAAGTAATAAAAAGGCAAAAAACAGACATTGAATATGTTTTATCAGCATAAGATTAAAGTTATCTAATTGTTGAATGCATTGCTTTGACTCATAGAATGAGGCAGAGTTTCAGCAGATTGTAACGTAAGTTATTTTTTTATGATGAAATTATATAGAGCGCTGATTTTTATAGTCGCTATTTTTTCTTTGCAGGCTTGCTGGCTAGCGTCTGCAGCCGTTAAGGAACCCGCTGCTAACAGTCTTAGCCGTGCACAAGAAAAGGTCATTGCAACGTTATTGAGGGCAGCTGAAGATGCGATATTGGGTAATCGCCTAACGACGCCTTTGAGTGACAACGCCTTCGACCGCTATCAAGCCGTATTGGTTCTGGATCATGGCAATGCTCAGGCTAAGCGGGGTTTAGCGTTTATTACAGAACGCTATTTGGAGTGGGCGCAAGCGAGTATTAACCGAGGAGATCCTACGCGTGCGGCGATAATGGTGGCCAAGGCTCGAGCAGTAAAGCCTGAAAGTGCTGAGGTAATAAAACTGGCAAATCATATTCGAGACTATGAATCTCCTATACTGAAGCAGCCACCGCAAGCGTTAAATAACAATGAGTGGCCGCTGGATGTTGTCCAACTCAGCTCCCATCATCCACAGCTTATATCAACGCTGGGTGTCTTGGCCGAACGATTGAAACTGAGCGGGGAGACGGTGCTTATCGTGGCGCGCAACGACAAAGAGGGGCGCTGGATTTACCAACAAATGCGTCAGGCAGTACCTGGGTATCGTTTGCGCGGTAATATTCAGGTGGGCCAGTATCCAAAGGTTGTGATTTGGCCAGCTATTTAAATTGATTGATTAAAAGGAAGGTTAGAGTGAGTCTGCGTCGACAATTATTCTTAGCTATGATGGCTTTGGTGGCCTTTGTGTTAACGGTCAGCCTAATCAATAGTATTTACAACGCCCGCGATTTTTTTCAAAGCCAAATGGAGGTTCAGGTGCAAGATGCCACCACCTCACTCGGTTTGCAGCTATCCACTGGAGGCGACGATCTAGCCAGCATTGAAACAACCTTTAACCTGCTCAACGACAGTGGTTTTTATAAGCGCATTAGTTATTTCGATGTCTACGATGAGGTGCTAACAGAGCGCATGCGCTCGCTGAGTGCAAGCCTGGTGCCGCTGTGGTTTGTTGAGTTAATTGACTTTGACCCTGTGATTGGCCGTGCTGAAGTGATGTCTGGTTGGCAGCGTTTGGGGCGAATCGAATTAGTGGCTCATCCTGCTTACGCCTACACCAGCCTTTGGCAAATTTTGAAAACTCAGTTGTTGTTGTTCGGCATCGCCGTGTGCATCTGTTATTTACTTGCTGCATTTGGCCTGCGTTTTTTATTGGCGCCACTCACAATGGTAGAACGGCAGGCTGAAGCAATTTGTCGGCGTGAGTTTCATGTTCAAGATCAGCTGCCGCGCACACCAGAGTTCAGGCGTATGGTCGTCGCCATGAACCGCATGGTACAAAAAATTCAGGCGATGTTTCAAGAACAGGTAGCGTTGAGCGAAAGTTTACACCGTAAGTCTCACCTAGATCCTGTCACCGATCTGTCTAATCGCCGTGACTTTGATGCTCGCTTCGAGGCTTTTTTGCATTCAGAATTGGGTGGCGGTAGTGGCGTTTTAGCCCTTATTCAACTGTCCAATATGCAATCGTTAAATGACTCGATAGGCCGAGAAGCGGGTGATAAATGCCTTTGTGACGTAGCGAATGTTTTGCGCCAACAGCTCGACGGGCGCGATGGCGCCCTTTTGTCGCGTCGTGGTGGCACAGATTTTTGTTTGTTTGTACCGATAATGGATGCCAATGAAACGCACAATGTAGCGGCTTCTCTTTACACGGCTCTGGCAGCTTTGCCGTGGTTCTCGGTTGCTAACGATGCGCATGTACACATCGGAATGGCTCACTCTGCCAGTGTGCAGCTGGGTAACAAACTCCTCAGTCAGGCCGATATGGCGCTGCGCACATCGCAAACTAAAAGTCGCAATGGCTGGGAAGTTTATAGCGAAGATCAAGCTGAGAGTCGACCAGCGGGTGAATGGAAGGCTTTGTTGCAGCGGCTGATTGATGAACGTGCCATGAAATTGCATTTTCAGCCGGTGTATTCCGCGGACACCGATAGTAAACGCATTCTAATGACTGAGGTGCTGTGCCGTATTAGCGATAAAGGCTTGTTAATTAATGCGGCGGAGTTTTGGCCGATGGTTGAGCGCTTTGACCTATCGGTTAAGGTCGATCGCTTAGTGTTGGAATTGCTACAGAGTAAGCTTGCGAGCCAACCGCAGAGCCGGCCGACCTTATGCGTTAATTTATCCCCCCGCTCAATTGTTAACAGCGACTTTTGCCTTTGGCTGGATAACTTTTTATTACTCGATCCTAAATTTGCAGCACAACTCATTTTTGAGCTGCCTGAAAAAGCTGTGTCAATCGATGAAGAGGCTGTGCGCAGTTTGGCGTTGTTATTACGCGAGCGGGGCGCAGCACTGTCACTCGATCACTTTGGTGTGGCCGGCAAGGCTTTCAACTACTTGCAGAGCTTGCCGCTCTCCCACATGAAAGTCGACCGAAGTTTTATCCAGCGTATTAATAGCGATGCGGATAATCAGTTTTTTGTTAGATCGCTAGTGCAAATCGCTCACAGTTGCGATATCAAAATTCTCGCCGATGGTGTTGAAACGGCGGCGCAGTGGCAGCAATTACAGGCACTTGGGCTTGATGGTGGACAAGGCTATTTCTTAGCGAGGCCAGATCAGGCGTTGCCGAAATGATGGCCCGTGTATGCGTGCTTTTGGCGTTGTTAATGACTTCCGCAGTTGTTACAGCAGATATTCAAGTAACAAATGCTGGGTTGCGTGAGCTCATTCCCGGTCAAAATAACACCGTGGCGTATTTGCAATTGCATAATAGTGGTCTCGAAGGGCGTCAACTGATTGCAGTCGAAAGCAATTTTGCCCAGCGGGCAGAAATGCATACACAGATTATGACCGATGGCATGATGCGGATGCGCAAGTTGGATAAACTCGACATTGGTGCTTTTGAGACAGTTGTATTTACCGCCGGAGGTCATCACATCATGTTGTATGGTATGGATAAACGCCTTAATGCTAAAGATAGATGTCTAGTCTTGATATTTATTAATGGCGAACGCCTGCCAGTAACATTGGAGCTCCAATCTTTAGCCGACTCAACTTTAAAGTCTCATACACACGATCATTAGCAATAAGTAATACCCCAACACAGCATCTTTATTAGCGTGTTAATAACCTATTAAAATTTGAGAAGGGCGTTGTGATACATGTGTTTGAGAAAATTTAGGTCGATCGAGAGTCGCTTTCGCTAGCTTTAGTTCGGCTAAGTCTGGCAGACTCCACTTCCAAAAATTCATTCTATTTTCTACTAGCGATAAGTGATATCCCATGGCAGCTTCGTTTATAACTCAATGGCGTCTTAAATTTCGAGATTATCGTGCGGACTTAGTTCTAGAGAGTGGCTGGCTTAAAATTGCAGCCATTGTTCTAGCGCTTTACCTGTTATTGATGATGGCCATCGGTATTTACTGGAGTTTGGTGCCACAATCATTTTCAGTGACAGCTAATGCGGCCTTAAAGTTGAATAGCCAGCAGCAGTCTGTAACTGGGGCGGTTACCACGTCAACCATCATTCAGGTTGCGGAGTCTTTACTGGATAAACCTGGCGGTCTTATATCCAATGATATTAGTCCACCGGGTATCTGGCTTGATAATATGCCGAGCTGGGAATACGGCGTGCTGATTCAATTGCGCGATATGAGCAAAGCGATGCGTGAGTCGTTTAGTCGCTCGCAGTCTCAATCGCTCGAAGACACTGATTTGGCCAAGTCGGAATCGCGCTTTAATTTTAACAGCGATAGCTGGGCCATGCCTTCCTCTGAGTCTGAATATCGCGATGGTATTCTGTTTTTAGATCGCTATCTAGTCCGTTTGGTCTCCAATCAAAATGTCGATGCGCAGTTCTATGCTCGTGCCGACAACCTGAATTACTGGCTGCGAACCGTTGAAACTCGACTTGGCAACCTGTCGCAGCGGCTTAGTGCCAGTGTCGGTCAACGCCGCCTGAATACAGATCTGGCGGGTGAATCTGATGCTTTACAGGCCACCCCTGCGCCGGGCGAGATGTTGGTAAAAACACCATGGACCGAAATAGATAATGTGTTTTATGAAGCCCGCGGTGCCGCTTGGGCGCTAGCGCATTTTTTGCGAGCGGTAGAGGTAGATTTTGCCGCCGTATTACAAAAGAAAAACGCTCGTGTTAGCCTGAGTCAGATTATTCGTGAACTGGAAGCTTCACAGCAAACCGTTTACAGCCCGATGATTTTGAATGGCTCAGGGTTTGGTCTATTAGCTAACCATTCACTGGTGATGGCTTCTTACATCTCGCGTGCTAATGCGGCAATCATTGATTTGCGCAGCTTGCTCGACCAAGGTTAAAAATGCACTTTTGTCGCGATAGTGAGTTTTTTTGCACTTAAAATAGCTACTTGCAGGCCTTCCTTGGCGCCATTCACCCCGTCTTGCGCGCAGTATCTCCTCGCTTAGGGCGGCTATTATTGGTGCTTCCACGAAAAATACTTCCTTTGGATTTGTTAGATAGGTCTTTTTTTTGCCAATACAGGCAGGGCCTTATGTTTTATGTCTGATTCTTTCCCAGCTTTCATTCTTACTCGCCACTGGCGCGACACCTCTCAAGGTGTCCGCGTCGAC
This sequence comes from uncultured Cellvibrionales bacterium, assembly GCA_913050115.1. Classification (GTDB taxonomy): domain Bacteria; phylum Pseudomonadota; class Gammaproteobacteria; order Pseudomonadales; family Cellvibrionaceae; genus UBA1124. The sequence continues at coordinate 5,502 of CAJWZU010000004.1, read as the reverse complement.
CTATGGCTGGCTACAGACCAAGGCCCGCAGGAAATTCAGTTACTGGCGCGTGAGTCGGTCTTTTTTGTGCTGCGGCGCGAGTGCGACAAAATAATCGCACTGTTACAGCAACAGAGTTATAACGTAAATGATTTGCGCTGGGCTGAAGTCAATTTGAAAACACCGCGCAATTTGGCCGTTAATGCACTCTATTTTCGCAGTCACAAACGTCTATTACAGGCTAAGCAGTTGCTGCAGGGGCAGGACTTGAGCTGTTGGGAATCTGATATACGCCCGCCGGAACGACTGCTGATGGAACGCTCTATTTTTGCCGGTATCGAGGTGACACCTACTGAGAGGTCATCAACCGGCGCATTAGAAAATCCTAAGATCGCCCCAAGTCGCTACAAGCCTACGTTAAAGGTGATATCGCTTGATATTGAAACCTCACTCGATGCGCGCAGGCTATTTTCTATAGGTGTTTGGAGTGAGAGCGAAAAGATTGTATTTATGGTGGGGGCGGGAGCTTCAATATCAGAGAACTTTAACCTGCATTATTGCGCCACCGAGCGTATCTGTATGCAGAGATTTTTGGCATGGCTACAAGATTTTGACCCCGACATTATAATCGGCTGGAATATTGTGCAGTTCGATCTGTGGGTACTCGAGCAAATATGCCAACGCCTTAAGTTAAAATTTACTCTGGGCCGCAATGCTCAAACGCCATATTGGCGCCAAGATATAGGCAGTGACTTTCGCTTTATGACATTGGCTGGCCGGGTAGTACTCGATGGTATAGAGCTACTTAAAACGGCCTTTTATAATTTTCCGAGTTTTACTTTGCAGTTTGTTGCCAATGAATTGTTGGCTGATAAAAAGTTATTATCGGACTCTGGACGGGGCGAGAAAATATCACAGTTATTTGATAGCGATAAACTGCAGTTGGCTCGTTATAATTTACAAGACTGCAAGTTGGTATGGGATATATTTGCTATTACAGATTTGCTCGACTTTGCCATTGAACGCAGTCAGATTACGGGCATGAAGCTCGATCGCGTTGGCGGCTCGGCGGCGTCTTTTGATTATGCCTATTTGCCTAAACTGCATCGCGCTGGTTATGTGGCGCCGACTCTCGGCGATTTACAGTCCGATATTGTTAGTCCTGGCGGCTATGTAATGGACTCTGCGCCCGGTCTTTATGACAATGTGTTGGTACTTGATTTCAAGAGTCTATACCCGAGTATTATCCGTACTTTTAAAATTGATCCGGCTGCTTTTTGGATGGCTGAGGATAAAAAGCTCAGTGGCTCTAAAGTGGTACAGGGTTTTAATGGCGCATACTTTTCTAAGCAAGGGCATTTACTTCCGCAGATTATCACCGAACTTTGGTCGGAGCGTGATAAAGCTAAGAAAGAGCACAACAAGCCATTGTCGCAAGCCATTAAAATTCTCATGAATTCATTTTACGGTGTGCTCGGGTCGCCTGTATGCCGTTTTTACGATCCACGCGTAGCCAGTTCAATTACCTTGCGCGGTCATGAAATACTGCAGACGACCAAGCGCTGGATTGAAGAACGCAGTCTGCAGGTGATTTATGGTGATACTGACTCCGTTTTTGTCTGGCTCAACCGTGACTGCACCATTGATGAGGCCATGGCCATAGGTGCCGAGCTGGCCATATCGCTCAATAAGCGTTGGAACAATGATATTCAAAGGCGCTTTGGGGTGGAGTCTGAACTGGAATTGGAATTTGAAACCCTTTATCGCCAGTTTTTAATGCCCACTATTCGCGGTTCAGCGGAGGGTAGTAAAAAACGCTATGCCGGAACCATTGTTAAAAATGGTGAGATGGAGATGGTGTTTAAAGGATTGGAAACAGTGCGTACGGACTGGACCGACTTGGCTAAGGACTTTCAGCGCGAGCTCTATCGGCGCATATTTGCAGGGGAGCCCTTCGAAGAGTTTATTCGTGCCAGCGTCAACCTTTTGCAAGCGGGCGGATGTGACGAGCAGTTGGTCTATCGCAAGCGTCTTCGGCGGCAGCTGCATGAATACAAACGAAATATACCGCCGCAGGTAATCGCGGCTAAAAAGTGGGTGTTAGAGTGTCGGGCAGATGTACGCCGTGGTGACTGGATCGAGTATGCTTTTACGCTGAACGGGCCGGAACCGATACAAGCACTCACTAGCCCAATCGATTACCCTCGTTATATTGAACGCCAGCTGGCACCGGTGGCCGACAGTATTTTGCAGTTTGTTGGCACCTCCTTTGCCGAGGTTGTCGATAAGCAGATAGGCTTGTTTTAAGGTGGACCTAAGTAGTCAGTCCGCTGCGTTATGAGTTCTGTAGAAATACGTCCAGCAACGTATTGATCGGAGTTACTCTTTATAAAATCACTCAATTGATCGGGTCAGTTTTTGCAAGATTTGATAGCGTCGGACGATGTTTACCCCACCATAGCCGTTGCGATTATTTGTGGTGTTATAGGGAAATAGAGTCGCGCTTATGCTCTGCTGGGATTTTACAAGCAGCACCATGAAACTATTTGAATTTTTGAACTCGACCTTATATCAAGGATTTTGAAATGTTGATTGCTGTAGAACGTAGCTGGCGCGTGAGTGTCATACAAGCGCTAACCTTTACCCAAAAAAGGCGGATCTTGTTAATAAAGATTCGCCTTTTCCGGTGCTAGGCTGTTATGCGAAGACTTCTTTTAATATGTCGGCGTGCTGTTCAGGATTAAGACGCGGGCCATATTGGGAAACAACCACCGACGATGCCTTACTGGCCAAATCACTTGCTTGCTGAAAGCTATAACCATTAGTAATGGCGAATAAAAAGGCGCCGGCAAACATATCCCCAGCACCATTGCTGTCGATGGCCGTCACTGGGTATGGCGCAGTCTGAAAAAAATCTGCTCCGTCGAAAATCAGCGCACCCTCTGCACCGAGAGTGATGGCAAAGGTCTTGGCGGTTTGCTTCAGCGCCTCGGCCGCCGCTTCGATATTATCGGTGCCAGTAAAGCCCAACGCTTCGTCTTTATTGCAAAACAGTAGGTCGACACCGGCGCCGATCATCTCCTCTAGCCCCTCTTTAAAGAACTGCACCATGGCCGGGTCGGACAGGCTAATGGCGGTTTTTACATTGGCTTGCTCGGCCTGCTGGCGTAAATCAATGGCGGCGGCACGACCGGTCTCAGAGGTAACCAGATAGCCCTCTAGGTAGGCGTATTCTGAGGCTGCGATAGCGTCGCTGTGCAATTCAGCTGAGCTAACAGTTTCACTGATGCCGAGAAAAGTATTCATGCTGCGCTCGGCGTCGGGGGTAATCAGTACCAAGCACTTGCCGGTGATGCCTGCCTGCAGTTCGCGCTCGGAGGGGTAGTCGACTCCGGCCGCTTTTAGATCGTTAAGGTAAAAGCGACCATTGTCATCATCAGCCACTTTACAGGAGTAAAACGTGCTGGCACCAAAGTAGCTGGCAGCTATTATGCTATTGGCGCAAGAGCCTCCGCTGGCGCGTTTGGATGCTACCAAGTGACTGCTCATTAATGTCATCAGTTCTTGTTGACGAGACTCATCGACAAGTGTCATTAAGCCTTTGTCGACTTGCCATTGGGCCAGATCTTGGTCGCTGGCTTCAATTTCAGTGTCGACGAGAGCGGCGCCTACGCCATAGAGATTGTATGAAGTCATTGCTGTATCCTGTTAATGGGCCGCCAAGGTAAGTGCGGCAATAATGAAATTGCCCCTATTATCCTGTTTTTCTGGAGCCTGATAAAGTGGCCGCTAAGTAAAGTTGTAGATCCTGACAATAAATTGAGTTTGTATGCCGCCCCGCAAGAAAGCCACTCGCCGTAAAAAGAAAAAATCTTCCGCAAAAAAACCTACTGTTATGGGGTTCCTGTACTTTTGGTTGCGCTGGCCGCTATTTATAGCAGTGCTGGCATTACTCGTGTGGATCTTAATCCTTGATGTGCAGTTGCGGAGTAAATTTGATGGGCGCAAGTGGGCGTTGCCAGCGCGAGTTTATGCACAGCCACTGGAATTGTATGAGGGCCTGCATTTGAGCCCTGATGAGTTGAATGCAGAGCTTCAAGCGCTGGGTTATCGGCCGGTAAGGCGACTGTCGGGGCCCGGACAATTTAGCCGCAATGCTTCGCTGTTTCATATCCATAGCCGTGGTTTTACGTTTTCCGACGGCGAAGAGCCAGCGCGGCGCTTGCAGTTACAACTGCGTCGCGGTTCTGTCGACTCCCTTACGCTAACCAATGGCGAGCCGCTGTCGCTACTGCGCTTGGAACCTGCTGAAATTGGTGGAATCTACCCTGCGCTCAAAGAGGACCGTCTGTTGGTGCGGTTAGAGGACATTCCACCATTATTGGGTGAAAGCTTAATGGTTATAGAAGACGGCAGCTTTCTTGACCACTATGGTTTGTCGCCGTCTTCAATTGCGCGTGCGGCACTGGCCAATATTAAGGCGGGCGCAGTGGTGCAAGGCGGCAGTACGATTACCCAGCAGCTCGTTAAAAACTTTTATTTGACTCATGAACAGCGATTTACCCGCAAGGTAAAAGAGGCGCTAATGTCATTGTTGCTGGAGTTGCATTACTCGAAGCGTGAAATCCTCGAAACCTATATTAACGAAGTCTATTTAGGACAGAGCGGTCCGCGCGGGATTCATGGTTTTGGGTTGGCTGCCGAGCATTACTTTAATCAAACTGTTAGTGAGCTTAATTCGGCTCAAGTGGCTCTTCTAGTAGGGTTAGTCAAAGGCGCGTCATATTACAACCCTTGGCGCCAGCCAGAGCGTTCTCGCCTCCGTCGTAACCTGGTACTTCAAGTAATGTTCGACAGCGGCTTAATCACGGAGTCAGATCTTCTGACATCGCAGGCGAGTAGTCTGGGAGTGGTCAGCGCAAAAAAAATAACTCGTCGCAACTATCCGGCGTTTCTCGATTTGGTTAAACGGCAGCTGCTGGACGATTATCGTGAACAGGACTTGAGGAGTGCGGGTCTGCGTATATTTACCAGTTTTTCCTTACGAGCACAGCAGCGAGCCGAACAGAGCGTTGAGCGTCGGCTGACTAAACTCGAAGGTGTTCATAATCTGCCTCAAAAAAGCCTGCAAGCCGCTGTAGTCACCGTGGCCGTTGGCAGTGGTGAGGTGCTGGCGCTGGTGGGCGATAGACAGCGCGGCTACCCCGGTTTTAATCGAGCCCTAGATGCACGTCGCAGCGTTGGTTCGTTAATTAAACCGGCGCTGTATTTGACGGCATTACAGCAGGGAAAAACACTAGCGAGTAGTGTCGATGACAGCCCAGTGAAAGTTCAGGGCCCCAATGGTAGTCTGTGGCAGCCGCAGAATTTTGATCATGCTAGCCATGGTAAAGTCCCTTTGTTCAAGGCTTTGTCGCACTCATATAATCAGGCCGCCGTGCGTTTAGGGATGCAGTTAGGCCTCGACGAGGTAGCGACAAATGTTGAACAGCTGGGGGTGGACCTGCCGGTCGGACGCATCCC